>CAYMQT010000047.1:10174-31185 GCA_964392575.1 uncultured Polyangiaceae bacterium | reverse complement strand
TTTTCCCGGAACCCACGGGACCGCTGACAATGAAAATTCCTTGCGGCTTTTGCAGAATACTGACAAGGCGTTGTGCCACCGCTGGCTCGAAGCCCAAGTCTTCGATCAAAGGTACGGTCTCACCGCCCCGGACCAGCCTCATCACCACGCGATCCCCGTGGTTCGAGGGTAGCGACGACACTCGCGCCTCCACCTCGATTTCGCCCACTTGGCGCCGAAGTCCCCCGTCCTGGGGCTCCATCGAGAAACTGTCGAGCCGCGCGAGAACCTTCACGCGGGCGCTGAGGCGCGAGGCAAATTCTCGGGGTACGGAAAGTACCTGATAGAGAACTCCATCGACCCGGTATGTCACCGTTAAGCCGTCCGCGACCGGGTTGAGGTGAATGTCGCTCGCGTGAAGAAGCATCGCCCCACGCAGCAGGACATCGAGTCCTTGGGAAACGTCGGGGGGCCTTCGGGTCATGCATTTGCCGACCCGGCTTCGCACCTCATCCAAGGTCTTCTCGATCGATTCGGTTCCGAGCTGCTGGAAAGCGATGACAGGTCTTCCTCCCACCCATCCGAGCAGAGCTGCTAGAGCCGTCAGAAGAAGAGCAGATGCAGCCAGCCCAAAAGTGATCTGAACCCCCAGCCGCCAAGGACCAGGGGGAAAGTACAACTGGATCTGGGTGCCGAGCGTGGTGCCTTCGAGCACGAGGAAGTGCACCCCGAGGCCACTCAACCCAAACACCGCGGCCACGATCAGCGCGGCGGAGGTCAGTTCCCGGGAAGGTCCCATGTCTTCGTCTACCACAAAACTGCAAAATTTGACGGCTTACCAGGGGTTTTGCTTCTGGACCGGGGCGAGTATCCTCGGGCCCGCTCCCGACGGAAGTTTCTAGGGGGCCGGCCCGTATGCAGCCCCGTAATGACCCGGGCCAGCAGGAAAGGAAAACGATGAGCGATCGACGACCACAACCCTCCTTGCAACGAAGGACTCGCCTGGCCCTGGGGGCGGCAGCCATGTCCGCTGCCCTCTTCTCCGTGCCCTTGGGCGCGAAGGCCGATGATCAGCCTGACGAAAAGAAGGCTGAGAAGGCTGAAAAAGAAACCAAGGAAAAAGGCCCGAAGGGAGAGCCCTCTCGTAAGCCGGGGGAGGAGCGACAAGGTCCCCAGGTAAGCTTGCGCGGCCCCAAGGGGGATCAGGTCGATCCCAAAGTGGCGATGGAGCACTACCGAAAGGCGCATGAAGCGGTCGTTTCCGCACGCGAAGCGATGGCCGAAGGAGGGGCCCCCACTCCGGAGGAGAAGAAGGCGCGGATGAAGGCCGCCAGTGAGCTCAGGAAGGCTCGTACGGAGCTGCGCACAGCGCACGCGGATTCCGCGCAGGCTTTCAAAGCCCTGCCTGCTGAGAAGAAGACAGAGATCTTCAGTCATTTGGCGGCTCGTGAAGAGGATTTGAAGAAGAGCCGCACAGAACGGATGGAGAAAGCTCGTAAAGAGTTGAAGACAAAGCACGGAGACAAGCTCTCGGGTCCGGCCGTCCAAGCGGAGCTGACACGTCACGCATGGAGAGTCGCGCGATTGACCAGACTGATTGACTTGGCGGAAGCGACGGAGAAACCGGAAGTAGCTGTCCGAGCGAAGGCCATTCTCGCTCAAGAAATAACAAAGCACGAGAAGCGATTGGCAGCAGCCTTGAGCGCAGCGCCGCCAGCAGCAGCGTCTACAGCGTCTGCAAAGGGAGCGGCGCCTTCCGCGCCATCACCGGCCCCGCAAGCACCTGTAGTGGCTCCGAAACCGGTCCCGACTCCCGCGCTCGCAGCACCCGCAGCACCCAAGGAAGGAGCCGCCCAATGATCGGCAAGAGTACTCTTACGTTCGCGCTGCTCGCCTTTACGCTCGCTTTCACTGGTTGTGACAAGAGCAAGAAGGAAGAGCCGCAGAAACCAGTTGCGGCAAAGAAGGAGAAAGAGAAGAAGCCCAAGGACAAGGATGCGTCGAAGAAAAAGAAGAGCCCAGGGATGCGTCTGGCAGCTCTGTCTCCCGATCTTCCGCGCACAAAAATGGGTGACATCCCCACTGCTCCGGAGCTGGAACTAGAGGCAGCAAAAGCCATTGCCATCGAAAACCTAGAGGCGGAACTCGACCGCCTCGAAGCCGAGATTGCTTCCGATTCGGAGTGATCTTGGTGGAGGTGTAAGGCGACATCGCCCTGATTTTTCCGGTGAAGCCGGGGCGATTCAGGGCGATGCTCGTGACCTTGCCGACAACCTTGCCCATGTTGTCGAGCGCCTCACGCAGGTCGCCTCCGATCTCGGGTTTGCGCGGCTTTCGATTGCGAGCCCAGGGCCCTTCGATACCGGTCCTTTCGAAGAGTTTTTAGAGCGGAAGTACCATGGAAACATGCAGTACTTGGCTGAGCGAGGAGCCGATGCGTCCCTTTTGCGTCGGGATCCAAGATCCGTCTTCGAACAAGTCGCGAGCGTGATCTGTGTCGCCCTGCCCTACGCCGCGCCCATCCCCTTGAAGTCTCGCCGCGATGGAAGAGAACTGACGCCTCCACCTGATTTTGGGGAGGGACTTCACGGGCGGGTTGCTCGCTACGCTCAAGGACCGGACTATCACCTGGTTGTCAAAGAGAAGCTCCTTCTCCTCGCCGACGCGCTGGCCTCGGAACTGAAGTCAGAGATTGTGGCGCGAGCTTGCGTGGATACGGCGCCCTTGCTGGAGCGGGAACTCGCGGAGCGAGCGGGAATGTCGTTCACCGGGAAGAACACCCTCGCGATCAGTCCCGGGATCGGTAGCCACTTCGTTCTTGGAGAACTTCTGGTCGATGTAAAGTTGCCTTTCAGAGAGCCGTCGCCGCTCGCAGGTGATGGAGCGCCGCTCGCGGGCTGTGGGACTTGTTCTTCTTGTCTCGTTGCCTGTCCCACCGGCGCCTTTGTCGGGGAGTATCTGCTCGACGCGAGACGGTGCATCTCTTACCTTACGATTGAATCTGCCGAGGACATCCCGCGAGACCTTCGGAGTCAGATGGGAGGTTGGGTGTATGGCTGTGATCTTTGCCAGGCCGTGTGCCCTTTCAATCATGGGGGCTCTCAAAAGCGTACGCCTGAGGATTTGGCTCCTTTTCCTCGCCTGGTCGCGCCTGAGCTCGTAGAACTCCTGACCCTGACTTCCGGCGCCTATCGAAGGCTGGTGAAGGGAACCGCGCTCAGGCGGGCCAGCCGCACGATGCTGGCACGAAATGCGGCCGTCGCCCTCGGAAACTCGGGAAAGGACGCCGCGATCCCTCCCCTTCTCCATGCCCTACGGCTCCACCCGTCGCCTCAGGTGCGGGAACATGCTCTCTGGGCTTTGGGACGCCTCGGGTGGGACTTTGGGCATCTGAGCGCCCGACAGGCCGTCCTTGAGTGGGTTTCATCCTCAGAGCCAGCCCTGGCTCGCGAGGCCGGACTGTGGGCGGCGATGGACTAACCGTCCTCAGTTCCGCCCTAAGAGCGGCTATTATGAGAGGCGTTCGAAGATCCCCGCCGCGCCCATCCCTCCGCCGATACACATGCTCACCAGCGCGTAGCGCCCTTGGGTCCGCTTGAGCTCTGAGAGGGCGGTGGCCGTTAATTTGGCTCCCGTACAGCCCAGGGGATGACCGAGAGCGATAGCCCCGCCGCTCGGATTCGTTTTCTGAGGGTCGAGATCGAGCTTTCGGATCACGGCGAGCGCTTGAGCGGCGAACGCCTCGTTCAACTCGATCACATCCATGTCTGCGAGGCGGAGGCCCGCCTTGGTGAGCACCTTGGGGATGGCCTCGACGGGTCCGATCCCCATGAGCTCCGGCGCGACACCGGCCACCTGAAATCCAACATAGCGAGCAAGCGGAGTCAGACCTAGTTCTTGAGCCTTTTCTTCGCTCATCAACACACACATCGCAGCCCCGTCGCTCGTTTGCGAGGAGTTTCCGGCAGTCACCGAGCCTTGTGCGGCAAAGACGGGACGCAGGGCTGAAAGAGCCGAAAGAGACGTGTCTGCTCGGGGCCCCTCGTCTTGAGCGAAGAGAGCGCCTTCCCTCGTGGTCACGGGAACGATTTCCGAGGCAAATTTCCCGGCCTCGATGGCGGCTGCGGCGCGCTTGTGACTCTCGAGGGCGAAAGCGTCCTGATCCTCGCGGCTCACTTCAAACTTTCGCGCCACGTTCTCAGCCGTAAGGCCCATGTTGATGTAGATTTCGGGGCGGTCGCGCACGATGTCCGGGTGAAGTCGGGTGACGTACCCGCCCATCGGCACCGTGCTCATGGATTCAATGCCGCCGGCGACGCCCACATCGATGGCTCCTGCCATGATCCGTTCCGCAATCATCGCGATGGTCTGAAGGCCGGACGAACAGTAGCGGTTGACGATGGCGGCGGGGACTGCGTCAGGAAGGCCCGCGTGAAGGACGATGTTTCTGGCCACGTTGAGGCCCTGCTCCCCTTCGGGCATGGCGCAGCCGAGGAGCACGTCTTCGACGAGAGACGGGTCGACCTGAGCGTCCTTGAGGACCGCGGTGAGCACCTGGGCGGCGAGATCTTCAGGACGGGTATTCTTCAGAGTGCCCCGAGGCGCCTTGCCTACGGCACTTCTCTTGGCGGCGACGATGACTGCGGTTTTCATCAGATTTCTCAGTTTCTCAGGGGCTTTTTGGTGGAGAGCATGTGCTTGATGCGTGCGAAGGTTTTCTCTTCTCCGCACAAGGAGACAAACGCCTCACGTTCGAGATCCAAGAGATGCGCCGCCGTGGTCGTCCCGGGACGCGGTCGCATCCCGCCAGACAGCACGTGGACGATCTTCTGCCCGATCAGTTTGTCGTGGGCCGAGGCGTAGCCTCCCCACTCGAACAACTGCACTCCCATCATCAAATTGGCTCCGCCGGGTTCGCCGATCACGGAGATGGGTTCGTTTCTGTCGGGCGGCTGATACCCCTCGGCGACGAGGGCCAGAACCTTCTTCTTCGCTTGCTCGAGCACCCGCGACTTGTGAAAAACGATTTTGTCTCGGGGGCTCAAAAACCCCATCTTCTGGGCCTCGAATGCCGAAGAAGACACCTTCGCCATCGCTACGCACTCAAACCCCCGCCTGACCGCCTCATAAGGGCTCTGTCCCGGGATTTCGGCGGCCCACACGGACGCCCGGCGCGCGATTTCTTTGAGCCCACCTCCGGCCGGGAGCACTCCCACTCCCGCTTCGACGAGTCCCATGAAGAGATCCGCTCCGGCGACGATGGCGTCTCCATGGAGGCAGACCTCGGTTCCGCCGCCCAAGGTTTGTCCGAACGGAGCGACGACGACCGGTAGGGGGCCATGTCGAAGATTCATGAAGGCATCCTGAAGGGCGCGCACAGCGGCTTCTACCCCGTCAAAGTTCTTCTGCCCGATGAGGCCTGCGATGTACATGAGGTTCGCGCCTCGACAGAAGTGGTCCGCCTGATTGCCAACGACAAGCCCCGTGAGCCCATGAGATGCGACGCGCTCCGGCGCCTCGGCGAGGAGCGAAACGACCCCATCGTCCAAGATGTTCGCTTTCGAGCGAAATTCGAGGCACGCAACCCCGTCTCCGAGATCAAGTAAACTTGCGCTCTTGTTCTCGAAAAGGACCCCTCCTGCCCTGACATCAGAGAGAAAGATCGCGCCTTCGGGTCGCGCCAAGGGGACCCCTCCCCTCTGGGTGAAGACCGTCGGACGGCTCGCTGTGCCCCCGTAAAAACGCCCCGCTTCTCCCTCAGTTTTGACCAGTTCTTCGAGGAGGGCCGCCGGCTCTTGATTCTGGGCGCGCACCTGCTCGAGCACCCAGGCGGGGCCGGCCGCATCCATGAGTTCGAAGGGACCGAGCTGCCAGCCATAGCCGAAGCGCATCGCCTCATCGATCTGTTGAGGGGTTTCGCAGATCACTCCGCTCAAGTGGGCGGAGTAGTTGAAGAGAGGGATGAGCACTTGTCGCAAAAATTCCCCCGCCTTACCTTCAGACGCGAGAACACCCCCGACCCGCGCTTCCAATTCCAGCAGTTTCGACTGCTGCACGAGATCAGGAAAATCGGGCTCGATGCGGGGCCGGTACTCTCCGCTCTTTAGATCCACGGAGAGGATTTCCCGTTGTCCCCCGGGTCCAGAGGCCTTTTTGTAGAATCCGGCGCCGGTCTTGTCTCCGAGGCGGCCGGCGCTCGTGAGGCGCTCCACGATTTCCGGAACCTGCATGAGGTCATGGAGCGGGTCGTAGTTGAGTGCGTTCTTGTCCGTGGACAGGCCGTGCGTCAGGTTTTTGACGACATGGCCCACGATGTCGAGTCCCACCATGTCTCCCAGACGGAAGCTGCCCGTTTTGGGACGTCCGAGCAGAGGACCGTTCAAGAAATCCACTTCCTCCACCGTGAGTCCGAGCGCCTGAGCCGCGCGAAACGTGAGGAGCATTTCCGCGATGCCGATGCGATTGCCGATGAAGTTGGGCGTGTCGCGACAGGGGACGACTCCCTTGCCGAGTTCGACGTCACAGAATCGTGAAGCGTCGGAGATCACTTCTGGCGCCGTTTCTGGACCTGGAATGACCTCAAGTAGATGCATGAAGCGCGGCGGGTTGAAGAAGTGCAGGCCTAAAAACCGCTTCTGGGCGTCGGCGCTGAGGGCGGACGCGATCTGGTGAATGGGGATGCCGGAGGTATTGGTCGCGAGGACACAATCGGACGGAGCGGCTTTTCCCACGCGCCCCCAGAGATCCTGTTTGATGTCCAGTCGTTCGACCACGGCCTCGATGACGAGATCACTCTGTCCGATGGCTTTCTCTAGGTCGTCCTCGAAGTTCCCGGGGGTGATCCTCCCGAGCGCTTCTTCACTCATGAGAGCGGGCGGGCGGGATTTGGGTAAGGCCTTGAGTGCGGCGAGTGCAAGAGCGGAGCGCGCGGCGTGTGGTGCGTCAGCGGGCGTACCTTTGGGAACGATGTCCAAAAGGAAGGTTCGAAGACCTGCGGCGGCCAGATGAGCTGCAATGCCTGCGCCCATGGTACCCGCCCCAAGAACCGTTGCGACAAGTTGATGAGTTGGTCGATTGAGAGCCACATCTCAGCCTAGCAAGTGAGGATGCCGAGGAAAGGCCGCTTAGGATCTTCGCCTTTTTCTCAACTTTCGGAGGAGCCGGAGGAGCTACTGCTGTCCGTACTCTTCGCAGGAGTGCTCGAAGAGGCGCTGGGCGCGGAACTGCTTTCCGAGGGAGCACTTGGAGCGCCCTCGGGGGCCGGCTTCGCGCTGGGGCTCGCGGGGGAGCTATAGAGATCCGAGTACCACCCACCTCCCTTGAGGATGAATCCACCTCCACGAGAGATTTGGCGTTTCGCTTCAGGCTTGTGGCAGGCGGGGCAATCCTTCAGGGGGGCTTCTGAAATGGATTGTTGGGCTTCCCAGTGATGCCCGCAGGCTTGGCAAAGGTACTCGTAAGTCATCGGCTGGCCAGGTCCGTTTGGTGTCGAGGGCAGGCATTGTCAAGTCGTCCTTGCCTGGCCCCGGTCTCGGTCGGCTGGTTCGAGCCGCGTCTGGTTGGTCCGAACCGCGACCGCGGTGTCGTTTGGCAGCGCGGTCCTGAACATTTTCTCCCTTTAATTTCATTATGTTAACTGCATAAACCTCATTTCTCACTTGTACCCATGCGTTCAGGGGCGTAAGTACCTTCGTGCAGGCCGTTACCATACGTGACGTTTGGTGACGTTTCCTGTGTTGTCATTACTATCTTCCGACGGCTTTCTTCGCCAGAGCGAAGCGGAATGCACCTCCACGGGAGGACATTTTGCCCAGATGGTGCGAGGCTAGTGGCCGCAGGGGTTCTAGATGCATATCAAGAAGCTCGATATCAGCGGATTCAAATCATTTGTGGAGCGCACCTCGATCCACTTCGACCACGACGTGATCGGCATCGTAGGTCCGAATGGGTGCGGGAAATCCAATGTCGTCGACGCCATTCGTTGGTGCATGGGCGAGCAGAGCGCAAAGCATCTGCGCGGTCGCTCGATGGAAGACGTGATCTTCAACGGGAGCGACACCCGTCCCCCCGCGGGCTTGGCGGAGGTCACCCTCACCTTCGACAACACGGATCCGCAGTACGCCGAGACTTTGCCCGTGGAGTACCGGGACTATCCGGAGATCGCCGTGACGCGCCGTCTTTTCCGGGACGGGACGAGCGAATACAAGATCAACAACACGCACGTGCGTCTCAGAGACATCACAGAGCTCTTTCTGGGTACGGGCGTCGGGACCAAGGCCTACAGCATCGTTGAACAGGGGCGCATCGGACAGATCGTCTCCGCGCGACCAGAAGATCGGCGGCTCTTCATCGAAGAGGCAGCCGGAGTCACCAAGTACAAGCAGCGTCGCAAACAGGCAGAACGTAAGATGGAGCTGACCCGCCAGAATCTGGCGCGAGTTCACGACATCGTTTCTGAAATTGAAAGAAACAGCGCTTCTTTGCAGAGGCAAGTCGCCAAAGCCGAGCGCTACAAGAGCTACAAGGGGGAGTACGAGGATCTGGTGCTTCATGATGCGGCGCACCAGCTGCTGGAATTCACCGTCGTCGAGAAGGTGCACCGCGCGGTGGCGGAAGCGGGTTTGGCCGAGCTGGAACAACTCCGGTCGCAGCTTTCAGAAGCAGACCAGGGACTCGAAGTCGCGCGCCAGGCGGCCCGAGAGATCGAGGACCGGACCGACGACGCCTCGAAGCGCGCCTTTGCTGCCGACAATGAGGTCGCGGCTCTTCAAGCGCAGGTACAGCGCGCGAAAGACCGCATCGTACACCTGGAAGAGAAGCTCAACTTCTCGACCCAGGGACAGACGGAAGCCCAGGATCGTATCACCACTTTGGCTACAGAACGCTCGGAGATGGAAGAGCGGCTGGCTTCTCTGTCCGAGGCGGAAGGCGCTCGGCAGACCGACGCGGCCAGCGAAGATGAGGCCCTTGAGGCGCTTCGCTCCGGGGAGGTCCTTGCCTCAACGACCCTTGAGAAATTGCGGGCCCAGGTGGCCGAGACCAAGACGAGGGGCGCCAGTGCCGAGGCACGCCTAGAGGGACTTCGCGCACGCCGGATGGACGCCGAACTACGCCTCGACACGATGGCGAGCGAAGGTGAGTCCCTTGTCGGTGAGCTGCGGACCCTGGAGGCTCGTAGATCCGCCCTCGAAACTGCGGTGGAAGAGGCCGCGAGCGGCAAGCAGCTGACCGAAGATGAGCGGGGGCAGCTTGAACGCGAAATCGCCAGCATTCGTGCGACCGAGCTCGACGCCCAAAAGGAGGTCGACAGCCTGAAGAATGAGCTGGGCATGAAGCGTAACCGGCTGCGGGTGTTGCAGGACCTGCATCGCCGGCTGGAAGGCGTTGGCTCTGGCGCTCGTGCCTTGATCAGCAAAGGAGACGCATCGGTTCTCGGTCTTGTCGCTGATCGAATTGAAGCGCCGGAAGAACTGACCGCAGCCTTCGCGGGACTTTTGGGAGAGCGTCTTCAGTACGTCGTGGTCGAGAGTCCCGAAAAGGGCCTCGCCCTCTTGGAGGAACTGAAAGGCGAAGGTCGCGGTCGAGGGCACATCGTGCCCCGAAAACCACAAAACCTGCCGCAATTCGCAGCGTTCGAAGCAGGATCGGACGGCATCTTGGGGCGCCTGCGCGACCGTCTCGTCTTCGACGAAGCAGACTCCGAACTCGTGCAGGCCCTCGTCGGGGACGCCGTTCTTGCGGAGACGGCCGAGGCGGCCGTCCGCTACGTGCGCTCTCACCAGGGATGCACAGCGGTCTCGCTCGACGGAACTGTCGCACATCCGAGCGGAGTCATTAGCGGCGGTGGCGGCGACGACGTCGCCGCAGCAATGGTTGAACAGAAGCGTGAGATGCACGTGCTCGGGGACGAGATTGCGTCCCTCGACGCGCGTTATCAGGAGAAGAATGACGCCTTCAACCGCCTCCGTGCGAGACTGACTGAGCTCGAAACCTCCCTCGACCGCGCGCGAAAGGCAGCTCATCAGGGGGATTTGGCCCACGTCACCGCCCAGAAGGACCTCGCGCAGACCGTGACGGACCTTGCTCGCATCGAAAAGAGAAAAGAAGCGCTGGCTGCTGAAATGACCGCGCTTCAAGCCAGCTTGGCGGAATCGGCCGGTACGGTTTCCGTGTCTGAGCGAGAGCTTTTGGAGATCAAAGAGAGCATCGAGCACGCCGTCGCCCAGGCCTTCACGGCGGAGCAGCAAGTTGCCGAGTGGCGTGAGCGCGTGGCGGTGCAGGCGTCCTTGGTGACGGAGCGTAAGGTGCGTCTGGCGCAGGTGAAAGAACAGACCGAAGCCGTGCGCGAGTCACTTCAGCGCATTTTCGCTCAGGTGGCGGAGCAGGAAGAGCGCAAAGCTCGTCTGCGTATGGAAGCGGAAGAGGCGGCTCAAGGGCTGGGGGAAACCGCAGCGCAAATCGTCAAATGCCGAGAAGCCCGCATTTTGGCGGGAGAAGCGTCGGTGCAAGCGCACCAAGATCTCGAGCAAGCCCGAGGTCAACTCGACGCGACGCGGGCGACCCTGTCCTCCTGTGAAGGGCAGCTCAGGGAGTATCGTGTGGCTCAGGCCGAAATTGACAGCACCGTTCGGGATGCCCAGATGGCGCTCCAACGCATCGAGATCGGGACCGCGCACCTTTTGACCTCCGTGGCCGAGAAGTTCCGCGGACTGAATCTACATCGGGTCGTCGGCGACTACCACACGCGGCCTGCCCCCACGGACGAGCACAGAGCACGCATGGGCGAGCTGGGGCGCCTGATCGACCGCCTCGGTCCTGTCAACCTTGATGCTGAGCGTGAATACGAGGAAGCCCAGAAGCGATTCCATGAACTCTACGATCAGAAGGTCGACATCGAAAAAGCCTTGGTGGAGCTTGAGAAGGCCATCAAGCACATGGACAAGGAGAGCCGGACTCGCTTCAAAGAGACCTTTGATGCGGTCAATGAGCTGTTCAAGAAGAGCTTTGCCAAGAACTTCCGCGGCGGCCGGGGCGAGCTCCTTCTCACGGATCCAGATGATATGTTGACGAGCGGCGTGGAAATCATGGCCCAGCCGCCTGGGAAGAAGCTCGGTAATATTGAGCTCATGAGCGGTGGTGAAAAAGCGCTCACGGCCGTAAGCCTGATCTTCGCCATCTTCCAGCATCGGCCCTCCCCCTTCTGCGTCCTGGACGAAGTCGATGCGCCCCTCGATGAAGCAAATGTGTCGCGCTACAACGACGCGATCCGCACTATGACGACCAACTCACAGTTCATTCTGATCACGCACGTCCGTAAGACGATGCAGAGCGTCGACGTTCTCTATGGGGTCACCATGGGCGAGCCAGGCGTGTCTCGTCTGGTGAGCGTGAAGGTGAACGACGAGGCCAAGAGTCGAAGCGAAGTGCTGCATGAGACCCGTGGGGAGACTGTGGGCGCCGTGGGCGCAGTAGCCTAGAACACTCCCGGGGCCCCTCTCTAGAAGCTGGCGCCTGCCATTCCATCTCCGCCGGGAGGTGGGCAGGCCGCGAAGGATGTGCTCCAGTCGAAGATCTCCTCCGTGCGTCTCCAGTCCGTAGCCGGATCGAACGGTAGCGCTGGATCGGATGGTGCCGCACCCTGGCAGCGAATCAGAGCCTGATCCGTGCTCGAAACGCCCTCGGCAGTCCCCCAACTCTTGCCCGGATCGGTCCCCACCTGTCCGAAGCTGTCCGTGACCACGCCGCTACACACGAGAACCAGTGCATCGTTGCCATTGAAGGGAGCGCCCGTCATCTGCCCTTCGCATCGTCCGGTGTCGAGCGCCGCTTCGGAGTCTGTACAGAGCGAGAGCCGCGCACCAGGGTTCAGCGGCGGAACCACCAAGCTCCGCCAGGGGGACGTCCCGCCGTTACTATAGACTTCGATGAGGCACGAAACCTCCACTTGACCGGTATTTTCTACGGTCAGCCTTTTGTCGGAGCCTCGACCTTCTTTGTAGGCCACGAGGAGTGCGGCGGGGGTTGGCTCCGGACCTACACCAAAAGGATCTGAGGATTCGCCGTCCGTCTCGGATCCGGGGGAGCTTGTCTTTGGGGACATTTCGGCCACTAGACCGGTGCTCGGATCGATCACTGCACTTGCGGGATCGGCCCCAAATCCTACGAGCCAAGGGTTTTCTCCTGAGTCTGAGCGCAGTGATTGTTCGCTGGCCTCGAGGGCAGGCCAGAGATGTTCACCCTCCGGAGCCTTGGAGGAATACCCAGACGGACTTCCGAAATCTGGAGCACATCCGCCTGCGCATAGGCTTAAGCTCAAACCCGCTGAGGTGGTCCAGAGGATGAGGTTGGCGGAGGATATTTTGGCGCTGAGAGACATCAGCGCTGCATCGGACGCTTCTTTGTCCCGTTGCGACTTAATTTTCTGGCTTTGTGAGCCGTTGGGCGAAGGTGACCTATCGAACTCCATAGGGAGTCGGACTTTCTCCTACACTTCTCGCAGGGAAACCGGGAAAATCTGTTCTGATTTTAGTGACATGCGTTGTAGAAAGAGTTCGGAGGAAGGGCGCGCGAACCTCGGTTCGAAGCGAGTAGATATGCGGAGACTGAAGAAAACGTGGATGGTGGCCCCGGGGCTTGTGGGCGCGGCGCTCTCGATTTTAGCTCCCCTTCTCGCGCAGGCTCAGCCGGCGGATGTCGAAGCTCCTTCGACCGAGGCGGAGGTGACGGGGGACACGCCACCTGCGGATCCGAAGATCGCTGCTTCTGAGGCTGAAAATAGTGAGGCGGCGGGAGAGGAAGCGGGCGCCTCCGCGCGAACCCACGACGCGGAAATCGCAGAACTGAAGGCGGAGCTTGCTGAATTGCGAGCAAGACAAGACGAAGCGGAGCTGAACGCCATCAACTCCGAAGACGAAGTGGACCTCTCTCATCAGGAGGTCTTTTCCATCTACGGCTTCATGGACGTGGGGGCTCAGTACATCAAGGCGAACAAAGAGTCGGTCGTTTCGGCCTACTTTGACACCAACACCTCCACCTTCGTCCTCGGCAATATCGATCTCTATTTTGATTTCAATCCCCACCCGGACTGGCGCGGGTTGGCGGAAATCCGCTTCACCAACGCCCCCAACGGTTTGATTGATAATTTCGGGGGATTGGCGGGGACATTCGAGCGCCGTAACACCGAGCAGTACGATCCCCATGGAACCGCCATCAATGCTCCCATGTGGGGCGGGTACACGGTGATCGAACGCGCCTGGATCGAATGGAAACGTTATCAATCGCTTCAGATCCGCACGGGCTCCTTCTTTACGCCTTTCGGGATTTGGAACGTCGATCATGGCACGCCGACTCTGATCAGTTTGGCCATGCCTCAGTTCATCCAGCAGAAATATTTTCCGCTGCGGCAGATCGGTGTCCAGGCCCTCGGCTCCTTCTTCATCAAGGACTATGAACTCGCCTACCGCGCCTGGATCTCCAACGGTCGGCAAGAACTGTCCAACTTCGATTTCACCAACGACAAGGCTTTCGGTGCGCGAACCTTCCTCGCAAGGCGCAAGGGCACGACTGCTTTTCAATTGGGCGGGAGCTTTCACCACGGTCGGGTCACCGACAAAGTAGTAGACATCACCAGCGGTCCGCCCCTCACCGACACCGTGAAATTCGACACCTACTCGACCTGGGCGTACCGCGAATCCGTTTTTGGGGCGGACTTTAGCCTGGATGTCAGCAAATTCCGCTTTCGCACGGAGTACACAGCTCAGCTTCGACGATGGGAGGAAGGGAAACAAGAACCGGTATCCGCCACCTCTCCGATCCAGGGAGCGCTTCCGGATTCGTGGCGCTATTCTGCATACCTCCTGTTTGCCTATGAGCTTCCGTGGGCCGGCATCGAACCTTTCTTTTACACAGAGCTGCAGCAGCAAGTCTGGGAGTTGCCCGACGGTTTGATTCAGCTGGCTCCTGGATTCAACTGGCGCTTCAACCCCGCGGCTCAGTTCAAGTTTCAGGCTACCCACGGGAAGTTCTTTGACTGGAAGCATGAATCGGTCGGAGACAACCTCTACACCACCACGACCTTCACCGGACGCCTCGTCCTGGCCTTTTGAGGAGGAGTGACCCTCATGAAACAAGCGTTCCTTCTCTCTCTGCTCACTGGTTTGGTTCTTTACTCGTCCTGTACGATCAATGAGCCCTGTGATCCGGGTCAGTCCCTTTCCCATGGCTTGTGTGTGGAGTCGCCCCCCGACCCCGGTCTGGGGGGAGGTCCGCAATGCGAGGACACCGGGATGGGCGGATTTGATACAAGTCTTCAGAATGAGGGCGAAGCCTGCACGGAGGGAGGCGATGAGTGTCTTGGGGGTACTGTTTGCGGCGCTCCCGAACGTCCCCTCTGCACGGCTCTTTGCGGTCCTTGCGACCCGTTCTTCGAGGCGTGCCCCAACGGGACGAATTGCACGGACGTTGGGCGCGCGATCGTCTGTCTCTGAGTCTATTCTGATTTTGCTGTCCGCGTCCAAGACTTGAGCTAAGAGGGCGCTCCCACGCGGAGCCATGCCTTTTTCTTCCTCGTCCTCATCGCCCGCCTACCTCTCGTGGCACGAGCGGCCTCTGGCAGAACTCTTGCGCATTGGCTCGCCGATGATCGTGTCGCTCCTGTCGCTGAGCGCCATGACCGTCGTGGATACCCTGTTCATCGGTCGTCTGGGTAAACGGCCGCTCGCCGCCTCAGGGCTTGGAGGGGTCGTGGTCTTCACGGTCGTGTCCTTCGGGCTTGCGGTGCTTTCCGCGGCCAAGGTGAAAGTGGGAGAAGCCCACGGACAGGGAGACACGTCGCGGGTCAGGCGCTCGCTCGGTGCCTTTCTTCGCCTTGGAATGCTTCTGGGGCTTTTGAGCATGGGACTGACGTTCGTTCTCGCAGCGCTCCTGCCCCGGGTCGTGGCGGATCCGGAGACGGCCGGAAAGGCCGCGAGCTATTGTCAGATCCGCGCTGGCGAGGTCATCTTTGCACTTTTGACCGCGGCGCTCGGGCAGTGGCTTCAGGCCCAAGGGGACTCACAGACCTCGATGAAGGCAGCTCTCGTGGCGAATGTCGTCAACGTACCCCTGAATTACGTGTTCATTTTCACGCTGGACGGAGGCATCGCCGGAGCGGCATTAGCAACCGTCGTGGCTCGGGTCGTCGAATTCTTCTGGATGGTCATGAGTCAGTTGTCTGGCCGGGTTTCGTTGCACGAGGACGCACTCCCGCCCCGATCCTTGATGTGGAACGAGTCGAGCTGGAAGGACGCCTGGCTCTCCTTCAGAGTCGGCCTCCCTACTGGCACCGAGCGCGTCCTCGACATGGTGGCTTTTGCCGCGGTCCCGCTCCTTTTGGCTCAGTTAGGTCCAGCGCAAGTGGGCGCTCATCAAATCGTTCTGCAGATCATGATGATCTCCTTTTTGCCCATGATTGCCCTTGGGGAGGCGCTGTCGGTTCTCATCTCTCAAGCGGTCGGTGCCCGGGTACCGGCGCTCGTGCGAAGGTTGGCTTTTTTGGGGACGGGCGTGGCCCTCGTCTATGCGCTCTTGTGTGGCGGCGCCGTGTGGGGGTTTGCCCGCCCCCTCGCTCGCGCTTTTACCGACGACGCAGAGGTGATCGAAGCGGTCGTCCTGGCGCTGTCGGCGGGAGCGATTCTTCAAGTGGAAAACGCGGTCTACAATCAGCTCAAAGGGGCTTTGCGAGGTCTGAGTGATTTCGGGTTCGTCGCTTGGGTGACCGTGGGGTGCGCCTGGATTGTGACGCCACCCTTCACCTACCTGGTGGGGGTGCGCGCCGGATGGGGCGTCTTCGGAGCGTGGTGTGTCTTGTGCGTGGAAGTGGGTCTTGGAGTGCTCATCCTTGCCTGGCGCTTGAGAAGCGCCCTCCTGCGTCTCGAACATAACTCAAAAATCGTGGGGTTTTCCGCCCCGTGACGCCGACACAGCGTCCACGGTAGAAGGTGAACCGTGAATAAGTCGGTTCTCAGGTGGGCACTCCTGCTCGGAGCTTTGGGCGGCATGGCTCTCATGGCTCCGTCCGTGTCACGCAAGATCGCGGCAACACGACTTCTTTTGCGCATGAAGGACGAGGATCGGAGCGTTGCTCCGATGCCAGGAAAGCCCGTCTCCGGTCTCGTGGACGTTTCAGGGGAGAAGATCCGCGCCTACCTCTACGGACCATCCCGAGACGCGGCCAGGATTTCCATTGTCCTCGGTCATGGGATCCATCACCGCGGCATCGATGAGCCGAGACTCATTCGTTTTGCGCGGCATCTTGCGAGCCTGGGGTGTCGAGTGCTGACTCCGGAGCTCTCCGATCTGACCGACTACCGCGTGTCACTCAAGGGAGCGGACACACTTACTCGCAGTGTGGCTTATTTGGCGGCGGGCGGGGATCAAGTGGGTCTGATCGGTTTTAGTTTCGCGGGTGGCATGGCGATTTTGGCCGGAGGGAGGCCAGACACGAGGGCGCACCTCAAGTATGTGGCGAGCGTAGGTGGCTACCATGATCTCTCCCGTACGCTCCGCTTTCTCGCTACCGACCGGGTAGAAACCCCAGTCGGATTCGAAGAGCGTCGTGCGCATGAGTACGGGCTCCTGGTGCTGCTCTACGGTCATCTGTCGGAACTCGATCTCGGAGCAGATGAACAGAGCCTCAAAAGCGCGCTCTTCGAGTGGTTGAAAGAGAACAGGAAAGCCGCCCG
This sequence comes from uncultured Polyangiaceae bacterium, assembly GCA_964392575.1. Lineage (GTDB taxonomy): Bacteria > Myxococcota_A > Polyangia > Polyangiales > Polyangiaceae > NIC37A-2. The sequence continues at coordinate 14,485 of CAYMQT010000047.1, read as the reverse complement.
AGAGCACGCGAAGAGCTTCAGCACGGAGAAAGCTCAACGAATCTTTCATCTTCTCGAGCAGCGACGCCTGCGAGAAATGGCACCTGAGATCCTCGTTTTGCTCGACCGGCACCGAGAAGAACTGCTCACACTGTCACCAAAGAACACAGCCCTGGATCCAAACCTCCCCGTCGTCCTCATCCATGGCGCCAGTGACGATGTGGTGCCCCCAGAAGAAACTCTCTTTTTCGCAAAACAAAGGAAGGAACAAGGGGGTGAGGTTCACGCTCTCGTAACCCCGCTTCTAGAGCACGTTCGAGTGGATCATCCCGCTGGAGTCTTGGAAAAGTGGCAACTGGTGTCCGTGATGAGCGAAATCTTCTAGAGCACGAAAGCACATCGAGCAAAGATGTGGAAAAGGCTCCGCCGACGCTCGCCTCACCCGTTTTGGGTGGGCGGCGGTGGAGCCCCTCACCATATTTGAGATGTGCTGTAGCCTATTGCCGCCAGGGGAGTTGCATTTCCTCTCCGTCGGGCTTGTAGATGTGTGAATCTATCCCGACGATAACGATCTGTTCTGTGGGGACGCTGCCTGTGTTTCGGAGCTGATGCACGACTCCCGCGGGAGCAATGACCGTAGCAGGAGCCTTGAAGGAAACGGTGGTCTCTCCCACCAGGACTTCACCTTCCCCCGAGAGGATGATGAAGATCTCCTCGGTCGTGTGTTTGTGAAGCGGTGTCTCTCCCCCCGGCGCAACCGCGGAGCGCCAGACCTCGAAATGACTGGCTCCCATCGATTTGGTCGCAAGCCCCACGAGGTCATTGTTGTTGTTGCTGTAGATCTTCAGAGTTTCGTGAGGGATCACCCGCGCTCGAACCCCTGCGTCCTCTTTGCCCGCTGCGTCCTCTTTGCCCGCTGCGTGCTCGTGCGGCTCGGCGTATTCGTGCGGCCCGGCGTATTCGTGCGGCCCGGCGTGCTCGTGAGGATGTGAGTGGTCATGTCCGGGTGCATTTGCTTCCTCATGCTCGTGAAGAGGCGAGACCCCTCCCCGAGGGCACGATGACTCGGTTGTGCGTGGACTGCATCCCGTCATATTTAAAAGCACGCAGCCAAATCCCACGGAAATAGAGATCACGGAGATCGAAGTAGAGAGGAGTGGCGGACGTGAATGACCACAGGAGGCTTGAGAGCGGGGCGTTTTTGAAGAGCGGGGCGTTCTTGGGCTCATGTTTCTGAGATACGGCACTTGCGCGCAGGTGGCGAGTCATCCGAGCCTGAAAATCCCTTGCAAAATTCTTTGGTGGGGGCACACTTTTTGAGTGAGCCAAAACTACTGGCCTTGGTGGCTCTCGGGGGCGTCCTTAGCGTCAGTCATGGTGTTTCATTGGCTAGCCGTCCATCGACTCATGGCGGTGTCGGGTCGGTTCACTGCGCTCGTAGAGCGTGTGAGGCATGGGCCCGTTCGTGAGGCTCCGGCGATGGATACCGCTCAACTGATCGCGGCCCTCCGGGCCGAAACAGCAGCAGAGTTTGGGGTGGAGGCAGTCCCCGCTCCTGATGACCCGGTCGAGGTGTCCCCTGCTCTCGCGCCGAGCTTGGGGGAGCCGCTGCGCGTGCTAGAGCACATAGCATTCTTCGTCAGTATTTGCGTCGGCTCCGGGATTGCGTACTTTCTCTTTGGCGGTGGAGCACCGACAGCGGGTCTGCGCAGCGACGGGCTTGTGCTTATCTCAAAAGGCAGCTCCCTTTTTGAATGGGGGCTGCTCGGTGTGGGCGGCATTCTCGTTGGTTTTGGGACACGGATGGCTGGTGGTTGCACGTCGGGTCACGGGATGTGTGGAGTGAGTCGTGTTCAGCCAGGAAGTCTTCTGGCCACCGTTTCTTTTTTCGGCGCGGGGATTGTGACTTCCTTCGCCTTGTCGCTTCTCTTTTTCTGAGGATGGACGAAAGCATGAGCAACGCTCGACGAATCTTAGGAACTTCGGCGACAGGAGTCTTCCTCGGCTTCATCCTGAGCCGTATCGGGTTTAGTTCGTGGGACGAGGTGCATTCGATGTTCACGTTCGCTGATTTCAGGATGCTATTTGCCTTCTGTTTCGGAGTGGTGGTGCTGTTTGGCGTTTTTCGCCTCCTTCATCGCATGACCGGCGCAAGCTGGCCTTCTCGTCGCATTCATCCTGGAACCGTGCTTGGCGGCGTTCTGTTTGGAGCCGGGTGGGCCCTGTCGGGCGCGTGTCCAAGTATCGTTTTTGTGCAACTGGGCGAAGCGCAGTTCGGTGCTCTGGTGACGCTTACCGGGATCTTTGCGGGGAACTTTCTCTACTCGGTCGTTCATCAGCGGTACTTCCGTTGGACGGCGCAAAGCTGCACTGAAGACTGAGGGTGGAGCGGCGTACGATCCGGGGGTGGAAAATCAAGGGGAGCGCTTTGGGGCTCATCCTTGGGGCGCTGATGGGAAGCCAGATGCTTCTTCGCGAGGATCTGCCTCTGCAAGAAAGGGAGTCCGCGCAGAGTACGAAGCAGGCAATGTCGGAGCGAGCGATGCCGGGTCGTCGGGCGCCGGAGGGCTCGGCCGAAGTAAAACAGAGACCATCTGCTCAAACATCGCTGGACTCCTCGTCTGCTCACGGAGCATCGGAACTCTTGACGAAGGAGGCTTCCACGCGCGCTCTACCATTGGACCACGACGATTCAGTGGACCCGCTCATCGCGCGTTTCGACAAAAATGCTGAGGTGTTTGAGCGGAGACGGGCCCTGCTCGAGAAGGAACTCCGGGAGGGCACTCCCTCAAGAGAGGCAGAAGAACGATTGATTTCAGAACTGAACGCAGCCCTCGTCCATCTGAAGGAAGACCTCGGGGCTGAGTTTCTTGTGCGGTGTAGCGAGTCCGTCTGTGAGGTTCAATTTTCTAGCCCCGAGCCTGTAGGGGTTCTTCTTTCTCACTCTTTACCATGGATTTCCCTGCATCCAGATCGCGCTGTGGGTGATTTAGAGCCTGAAGATCTCGGGGCCAAGGCAGCGGAAAGGGAAGTATTTGTCGTGATGCTTGAGCAGGCTGTGATGCTTGAGCAGGCTGTGATGCTTGAGCAAGGGAGCGCGGCGGAGGAGCGGTCAGAGTAAAAATGTTTGTGGAGACTTCAAAGTGGCGCGAGTTCTTGCTCAATGATCCCGTTCTGTTAAGACCAGGGCCCCTGGGAGTGGGGCTTGTTTAGGAATTCTTGAGTTAATGAAAAGTGTGATTCTACTGAGCGTATTGGTTCTCTTCACGAGCGTTGGCTGTGGACCTTCAAAATCGAAAGCGTGCGAAGGTTGCGACGGTTCGAATTTGCAGTACTGCGAGATGGCTTACGAGGAGTGTTTGAACGTTTCGAAATGTCGCGAAGTCGACATCCGTCGCGTCTGGGCCGAAGATCGCTGCGTTCCTGGTCACTGATCAGCCTGGGTGCGGTTTCCCAGCGCATTCCGCTTCGTTCTTAAGATGCTTCAGTAGCATCGCAGTCTCGATCACCCGCTCCACCCCACGCCCTCTTTTCCGGGTGAGGCAGCTTGGAGTACCCTCGTCGAAGGTGAGGGACGGCTGCTCCGTGAGCCGTTCACGGGCGAGAATCTCCGCAAGCGAACCCCACGCCCTCCGCTGTTCTCCTCGGAACCGAGCGAAGTCGCAATAGGCGCCCTTGAGGTGTAGGTGTCTGCTGCTCATCGTCCCTCGCTCGCTGAACAGTTCACTCAACAATTCACTCAACAATGCAAAGGTGGAGGTATTGAACGCGGAGAGGATAGCGTCTCTTGGCACAATCGAGCAAAGCTCCACCGCTGCCTGCTCGGTTGTCAGCCCCGACTGAAGTTGCTCCTGTCGAGAGAAGCCTAAGCGATCGAGCAATTTCTGGGCCGGTGGCGCCTCCGTTTTGAGCACCCGAGCGAATCCATCGAGCCGCGTGTGTGCGCGGTTGTCCGCTCTTGGCGCTGAGGAAAGGAACTCTGGCGAGAGGAGAGCCCCGTAGACAACGAACGGACTCCGTGCGCCCGTAGGCAATCGAGGTGCGTCAGAAAAGTAAGGTGCTCCTTCGGTGTAAAGGACCCATAGGGGGGCATGCTCGTGTGTGAGCAGGGGCGGAAACTTGTGGCTACGCTCCTGAATCTTTGCTTTTTTGCGCGCAAAATCCTCCTTTCGCCGCGCGCCGATGTTCTTGTCGATCATGGTCACGAAGGCATCGCGGAGGTGAGAGAGGCCTTTTGTTTCAGGCTCAAGCAGGTGAAGGACGTGAGAGATCGACTCGATGCTCGAAAGGTAGTCGGCCTGAGGTTCCTTTCTGATTCTGTACTCGCTGGGT
>CAYMQT010000047.1:0-10164 GCA_964392575.1 uncultured Polyangiaceae bacterium | reverse complement strand
ACTCCACCTCCGGGATGTCCACCCGGTCCCTGCCGCCCTTGATCTTCTCCACCAGCACGTACACGCCCTGATAGTCGGCGCCGTCCACGGTGCCCGACCGGTTGACGAAGACCTCCACAAATCGCGTCCGCGGCGCGTAGCGCCCGATGCGGTTGCTCAGTTCATACGCCAGCACGTCGCGCAGGAGGGTTTTGGCTTGGTGCCAGGTTCCGTCGAGAACGATGACCGTATCTGGGCGATTCTCCGGAGCAATACTTTCAAGTTCTTGGGCCCCGGCCTCCGGAAAGAGCACGACCGTTTTGGGCCCGGCGAGGTTTAGAACCTCGGTTTCGAGGTGCGTAGGTAGACCACAGTGGACCGCTACGGACTTGAGGCAACGTTCCGCAATGCGCACCGTGTTGAGCGGGTGAAAGCGCTCCTTGATGTGCTGCAGAACAACGATCCGGGTACGGTTCTGGATCTGATGAATGTGCGCGCAATAGCAGAGCGCCCCGGGCCTCATGCACTCATAGCACATCGCCCGGGGCTCAAGAATCTCTGAATCTTCTGGTGTTGGCGCAAGCAAAGGGAGAAACGGCGATCAGCTATTGAAAACGCCGCAGCATGGGAGACACTGCGACGCCCGAGACATTGCGACGCCCCGCTTTGAGGAGCAGTTGCCTCTGGGGTTTTCGGAGGAGAGGTTTTGCATCATCGACATCTAGTTGCCACACTCACGAGCCTAGGCGCTCTTTTGAGCGTATCGAGCGTCACCTGGGCACAGCTCGAGCCCGGGGACCCCTTCGAGGATGAGGGGGACGACGTAGAGGACGAGGACGACCCCGCCCCGGGAGACGAGGACCTCGGCGAAGATGATCCGGGCGCTGAAGCGGAGGGTCCTGTCGCGAGTACCGCAGGGGCCGACAAGGACGAACCTGAGTCGGAGAAGAAGCCGGACGATCCTAAAGAGTCGGAGAAATCGACAACCGATGCGGCGGAGACGGATGAAGTGGCGGAGGGTGTGTCCTCTGCGTCTTTTGTGGAAGAGGAGTCGTCGGAGTCTACTGCTCCCACAGAAGATGCGGAATCTGCAGACGAAAGCGCAAGCGATGAAGTCACCCAGGCTGTGTTTGTGGATGCTCCGGAGAAGGGTCCCTCCCTCACTCCCTTCAGGGTGACCACCTCGACCAAGAGCCGCTTCGAATATCGTCAGAACTACGACAGCCTTGGCGTTTCAGGGGGACGGACCACCGAGGGAGACTTGGTTGTTTTTCGAGCGCGCCTTGGTTTTCAAACAAACCCCATCGCGCTCACCGACGGCGCCGATGTTCTGGTTCAATTCAGTCCTCAGGCGTCAGGAAATTATGGCCAGAATGGGACCATCGGCGAAGCAAATCTGGGTATCTATGAGGGATATTTCAAGCTTCGGACCAAGCGTCTCGATTTTCAGCTCGGTCGTAGCAGACTCGACTATGGCGACTCCCTCGTCATTGGCGATCTAGACTGGAATGAGAAAGGGCGTGCCTTTGACGGCATGCTGGCGCGTTACAAGATGGATCGCGGGTATGTGGATTTCATTGGAACACAGACGCGCGAGGGTCAGGTTGGAGTCACTCCTGTCGCCGATGAAAGCGGAAATTTTCTGGGAGGCGATCACTACTTCTGGGGTGTTTACTCTGGCTTTGGCGAGTACGTCGCTGAAGAATTGGATTTAGAGCTTTATGCTCTTGGTCTTTCCACGGTCGCCCGCACTCGCGAGACGGAAACCGCCAGCGGAGGGACTGAAACCGTGAAGTGGGAGGGCTCGAACCTTTTCACTCTGGGCACTCGTGTGAAGCACGGTCTTGGCATTTTCTTCTATCGTGTGGAGGCGGGACTGCAGTTTGGCACGAGTGCTCCGCTCGACGATTCGGACGGGAGCTCTGCCTTCAACCCTCAAAATCTTGAGGCTAGAGACACCTTTGCCTATCAAGTGGACGGAGAATTGGGGGTAGAGGTCGGTTCACGAACGAAATTTTCCCTGGGGGGTGCCTACGCGAGTGGAGACGACGTCACCACTTTGGGAAACGAGGGCTACACTGAACTCTATCCCACGGCGCATAAATTCTTGGGATTGACGGATGTGATCGGGGCTCGCTCGAACATCATCAGCGGCAACGCCAAGGTGAAGCGGGGAGTCATCGAGGGTCTCACTCTTTTCGTGGACGCGCACGTTTTTGCTCGTCCAGAAGAAGGAGCGCCAGGGGCTCTCGATAAGGGCTTCGCTGGCGTCGAAATCGACACCCAGCTTGAGCAGAGGATCGGAAAGTACGTGCAGCTGAGAGGCCTATACGGGATGTTTATTCCTCAGTCCGGGCACTACGCGAGCGACAAACTCGTCAGCTACTCTGAAGTGGAGGCAGCGTTCGTTTTCTAGAAACAAAAGACGAAAGGAGGCGTCCAGACGGCGTTAATCGAAGAATCCGTGGACGTAAGACTGACCGCTGTAGCGGTCCGTAAAGAGAAGGGCTTCGGTTCCCCCCTGAGGGCTTTTGAGCAACGCCCAGAAGTAGTCTCGTGTCCCAAACCGCGCTTCACCATCGAACCGCTGTGCCTCATCGAACCGCTGTGCCTCATCGAACTGCTGAATGAATTTGAGACGCAAAATGGTGTAGAGTTCGGTGCCGAGCCCAAATCGTTCACCTTTCTGAAGTCTCCTGATGCTCAAAGGCTGAGGATGAGGAAACAAGCGTGAGAGGCGGTTCATTTGAGGAGAAAGGAAGTCAAACGCCTCCTGCCCTGAAGGACGGGCCTTTCTACGAGATGAGAAACGGAGGGGAGGTTTCGAGCGCGCTGATTTTTCCGGATAAAGTGGCCGCAAATGAGAGCGCGCCTCGGGGCGGTGAGCGTGAGTGAGCGCGAGAACGCCGACGTTCTCCCGGCCGATTTCCTTCTCAATTTCTGCGATCAACAAAGGGAGTTCTTCTTCACGAGGAGTTCCCCTCCCCCACGCTGCTCTTTCAGAGGGCACATTTTGCGGAGTAGTTCTCACGCCTAACGGCTGACTCATCGACTGAGGACAGCCCGTTTGAGGGGACAGCTTACTGAAAATCACCTCGATTCCAAAGACGGGCTCAGTGAACTCCAAGCGCTCTAGACGAGCGCGCATGACGCGTAGAAGGTCATACTCCTTGTGCAGCGGAGTCGAGAGCTCGAAGACTTGTACGGTCTTTTGATTGACTCTTTGAGGTTGAGAAACGGTGCGGTGTCTGGAAACAGTGCGGTGTCTGGAAACAGTGCAGTGCCGGGAAACGATGCACTCGTGCAAGAGTTCGACTTCGAGAAGTAAAGCAGCTTCTCCTCGGCCGGAAAGGCGCGCACAAAGGCGAGAGAGGACGCCTCTGAGCGCGAAAAGAACGGGCGTTATCCCGACAGAAGCTTCCTTCCATTCAGTCCTTTCTCGGAGGATCTGAGGAAAGATGCCAGGCACCAAAGGGGTGTGATCGATGCCTTCGATGAGCTGTAAAATTTCTCCCGCTCGATCACCTAAACGCATCATCACGTTTTCTCTCGGGAGACGAGAGAGTTCTTCCACCGTAAGTGCACCCAGTTGCGCGAACCAACTGATCTGTTCAGCATCGAGAGGAAAGGCCGAGAGCGGTAAAGAAGCAAGCTCTGTCCTTGTCTTTTCTGGCGCGAGGGAGACGGCACTGACTCCGCGTTTTCCAGAACGAAAGGCGGAAAAGCGGGCAAACGCCTTCGCGAGCAGGGGTCCTTGTGAAATGGCCACGCGGGCGACATGCCCTTGAAGTCTGATCTGTTCAGAAATTTCCTCAGCAAGTGCTTGCTCTCCCCCAAACAAGTGACTGACCCCGGTGACATCGATAAAGAGAGTATCAGGAGCTTGCCAACTCAAACTTGTACCAAAGCGGCTCACGACTTCTGCCAAAGCCGTGAGCCGATCTTCGAGCTGCTTTTGTTCAAGAATTTCGACCCGCAGATGAGCGATCAGAGCGGTGGCTTCGGATGGGGTGTGCCCTGCCCTGACCCCGGCGCGTTCAGCTTGGAGACAGACGGCTGAAAGTGGGTTTGTGAGGGAAAGTTCCTCTGTCCGTGAGGACACGACGATCACTCCGAGCGGTCTATGAGGGCCTTTGTGGAGGGAACGTTCGCTTTCCAAAACGAGCTCTGTGGCGAGTCGTGGCAGAAAGATTGCTGCGACCCGCCGTTCCGTTTCACGAGGAGGCACATCCTGCGGTTCAGAGAGAACCTGCGGTTCAAATGGGACTTGCGGTTCAAATGGGACCTGCGGTTCAGGAGGCACAATGACCCGAAAGCACGCTCGGTTCCGGGACGTGACCAGTGAGCGCCTTCCTGGGCACGAACGTTGGTTCTCTCTCTGTGTGATTTTTGAGACTGCGGAGAGACAGTTTCTCAAGCGAAGAGCGAGTGACCAAGATCCGGTCTTTGACGGGCAAAGGCAGCGGTCGTGGAGCGTTGTAGTCCGTGAGCAGGACGACGGAGCTGTCGCTGTCGGCTAAGGCGAGAGAGAGCCGACGCACCACCCTGACCCAAGGACCAAGGGGCAAGTTGAGCGGAAGTCCTGGCAGTCCCATCAAGTCCACTACGACGACAGAGAAGATCTGAGACTCAACCAAACGCAACGTGATCCGAGCCAGCGACTCAGCCTCGGGACGAACCACAAGGACGCGCGAAGGATCCACCCCAGCGGTGCGTATTCCGGGGGCATAAAGCGAGCGTGTCGGATCGACGAAGGCGCACCATTCTGAGGACGCGATCTGAGATTTGGCGTTTTTCTGAGCGGTCCGAAAAGCGCGTAAGGCCAGCGTCGTTGCCAAGGCAGCTCCCCCTTGGCTACAGATTTCCAGAACGCCGCCTTTGATGAGTTCTCCTCGAAGCAGGCGCTGCTGCCCATTCACCGCTTCAGGCAGGGCAGCTCCTTTGAGCGGGGCAGCTTCCCGGGGTTGCTGAAGGCGTACCGGTCCGTTCTTCCGCTTCTCAGTGGGCAGCCATTCAGCGGGCGGCTTTTCGTGCAGATTTGCCGGGAGAGTCATCACTGAACAGTTTAGCAGTGTTTCTGAGGCGCGCCAGGACGCTGGATCCATGCACTGACATAGAACGTCCTGATATTTGAGAATTCATTAGTAATATCAATATATTAAATTGTTCTTTATGTGAGCCAAAGGAGGTCTGTCACCCCCGCATGCTATGCCCATGACATGAGCACCTTGCTCGATCCTACCGCCTCGCTCGACTCCCCCGCCCCGCTCGCTCGCCTTCGTGCGATCCTTCGCGGCATGGAATCGGTCCTGGTGTGCTTTTCAGGCGGTATCGACAGCGCCCTGCTTCTACAGGTGGCGACGGAAGAACTTGGACGACGGGCTATCGGAATGACCGCGGTCGGGCCCTCCCTACCCGAGCGTGAGAAGGCAGACGCGGCATCCTTTGCCCGGACTATCGGGGCGGACCATCGGATGGTCGAGTCAGCTGAGATCGAACGCGAGGGCTATCAAAAAAACGGTCCCGACCGCTGCCTTCACTGCAAGACGGAACTCTATTCGATCGCTCAAGCCAAACGCCAGGAGTGGGGCCTCGCCTATGTGGTCAATGGCTCCAATTTGGATGACTTGGGGGACTATCGTCCTGGGCTCAAGGCAGCCGAAGAGCATGGAGTCCGTGCTCCTTTCCTAGAAGCTCAAATGACAAAGGCCGACGTGCGTCAGGTCGCTTTCGATCTGGGCTTGTCCTTCTGGGATAAACCGGCTGCGGCATGCTTGTCGAGTCGTATCCCCTACGGCACCGCCGTGACCCGAAAACGCCTAGAGCAAGTGGAATCCCTTGAAAACGCCCTGCGCGACCTTGGCTTTGCACAAGTACGCGTGCGCTACCATCATGAAGTCGCCCGCATCGAGCTCCCCCCCGAGCAGATGGCAGAAGTCTTCAGTCGAGATTTGATGGGCGCCATCACGCGAGCCGGGAAGGACAGCGGCTTTCAGTTTGTCGCTCTCGATCTCGAAGGCTACCGGGTAGGAAGTTTCAACGAACTGCTCGACGGGCGTTCCCTTCGCATCGTCTCTTGACTCAAAAAAACGTGTCTTGATCAAAGAAAAGAGGGAGCCTGCATGGCCCCCTCTTTCTTCACATCGCTCCTCTTTTTTCACACCCTTTTGGGGCAGAAGCGAGATCAGTCCCCGCTGGATGAGCCCTCACGCTCCTTCACCCGTTCACGCCGGCGCCGCTCACGTCGTTCACGCCGCTCACGCAGTTCCTCCTCGGTACGCTCACGACGAGGAGCTCCTTCCTCTGTGTCGCGGGCCGCGGCGGCTGGACGCTCTTCACGATCGCGACGCGGTCGCTCGTCCCCGGAGGGCTCGCGACGCGGTCGCTCTTCACGCGGTCGGTCGTCACGTGGTGGTCGGTCGTCACGTGGTGGTCGGTCGTCACGTGGCCGCTCCTCACGGGGTCGGTCGTCACGGGGTCGGTCGTCGCGGTCCCGGCGCGGGCGGTCACGACCCCCGCGGTCACGATCACGCCCTCGTCCGCCCCGATCACCCCGGTCGCCCCGATCACGGTCGCCCCGGTCGCTACGATCCGTAGGCGCCCGTCTGACCGGAGGCTCATAGCCCTCTGGAACAGGCAAGAGTGCCTTGCGGCTCAAGCGAGTCCTGCCGTCGCGCTCGACGCTGAGACACTTCACCTCGATCACTTGACCTTCTTCGAGCACGTCGGAGGGATGCTCCACTCGTGCGTAGTCGATCTCGGAGACATGCAGAAGGGCTTCGTTGTTGGGTAAAATTTCGACGAAGGCGCCGAAATCAACGATGCGCTTGATCGTACCCTTGTAGATCTTTCCGGCTTCCGGCTCAGCGACGAGACCTTCGATGATCTCAAGAGCCTTCCTGACCATTTCCGGATCCGAACCAGCCACGTTCACCGTACCGTCATCTTCCACGTTGACGGCGCATCCCGTTTGCTCAGCGATCCCCTTGATGGTCTTTCCACCCGGGCCGATGATGACGCGGATCTGATCGGGCTTCACCTTCATGCTGCTGATGCGAGGTGCGTGCTGGCTGATTTCAGCGCGAGGCGCCGAAAGCGTTTCCAGCATCTTACCCAGGATGTGAATGCGACCTTCGCGCGCCTGTTCGAGCGCTTCAGCCATGACGCTGCGGGCAAGCCCGGCGATCTTGATGTCCATCTGGATGGCCGTGATGCCCTTTTCGGTACCACAAACCTTGAAGTCCATATCGCCGAGATGATCTTCATCCCCTAAAATATCGCTGAGAATTGCGTAGCGGTCGTTGCCCTCGCTGATCAGACCCATGGCGATGCCCGCCACCGGTCGCTTGATGGGTACTCCCGTGTCCATCAGTGCCAAGGTCCCCCCACAGACGGACGCCATCGAGCTCGAACCGTTCGACTCAAGAACTTCGCTGACGATACGGATCGTATAGGGAAACTCTGCACTTGAAGGAATCATGCCTTCGAGCGCGCGCTCCGCGAGAGCTCCATGCCCGATTTCTCGGCGTGCAGGTCCACGCATCGGCTTGGTTTCACCGGTACAGAAGGGCGGGAAGTTGTAGTGCAGAAGGAAGCTCTTCCAGCTCTCGCCGGTGAGAGCGTCGATCTTCTGTTCGTCCATCTTGGTGCCCAGGGTCGCCGTCGCGATGGCCTGGGTTTCTCCGCGCTGAAATAGAGCGGAACCGTGTGCTCGGTGCAGAAGGCCAGCTTCACAGCTGATGGCGCGGATGGTCTTGCCGTCGCGACCATCGATACGCTTGCCGGTGTCGAGCACCATCTTGCGCACGACCTCTGCCTTACGGTGGTCGAGTTCGTCCTTGATGAGCTTTTCATTTTCCGCAAAGGCTGCCTCACCCATTTCCCGGGTGAGGGTCGCAAGGACGTCCTTTTTGATGGCGGCGTAAGCGTCGTAGCGGTCGTGCTTTCCCTTGATGACGCACGCTTCTCGGAGCCTTCCGTCGGCAAGCTCAGAAACACGCCGGGCCGTATTCGGGTCGATTTCCGGTACGCTGAAGGAGCGCTTCTCACGACCTACCGCGTCACGCATCTTCTTGATGAGCTGGATCACCGGCTGGCATGCTTGGTGAGCAAACATGAGCGCCTCGATGACCTCGTCTTCTGAAGCCTCGTCAGCTCCGCCTTCCACCATCATGATCGCATCTTCGCTACAAGCGACGATGAGCGTGATGTCCGACTTCTCGATCTGATCCATCGTGGGGTAAGCGATGAGTTCCCCGTCGACGCGTCCCACGCGGATTCCAGCCACCGGCCCGTCCCAGGGAATGTCGGACACGTGGATCGCGGCGCTTGCTCCGCACAGCGCAAGCACGTCCGTCGAGTTGATTCGGTCCGCGCTCATCACCGTGGCGATGACCTGTGTGTCCTTTTTGTACCCCTTGGGAAAGAGAGGACGGAGGGGTCGGTCCATCACCCGGGCGGTCAGGACCTCAGCATCACGAAGACGTCCTTCCCGCTTGAAGAATCCTCCGGGGATCTTTCCGGCGGCGTAGGTCTTTTCGACGTACTCGCAAGTGAGCGGGAAAAAATCGAGGCCGGGGCGCTCCGAGGTGGAAACGACGGTCACGAGGACCTGGCTCTCTCCGTAGGAAATGAGAACGGCGCCGTGCGCCTGCTTAGCGAGACGACCCGTCTCAAATGTCATGGGGCGTCCGCCGACCATGACCGATTCACGTACAAACATTGTTGATGCGCTCCTTTGCGCGGCGACCACTACGTGGGGTCAGACGCCGGCGATAGCGCTAACTTCAGCCTCGATTCCTAAGAGTGAGTGAGAACTCAGGACCCCCCAATCACTTTCACGAAGCGAAGTTGAAGAAGAAGCTCTGCCGCCGGAAATTGAGTCGGTACGCTGAAGAGAGAAGGTCGGCGAAGCGTTCATCCGCCCCCCAGCGTACGAACAGAAACTTACTTACGGATACCGTGAACCTTGAGAACGGCCTGGTACCGTTCGACGTTCTTCTTTTTCAGGTAGTCCAGCATACGGCGACGACGCCCGACGATCTTCAAGAGACCACGACGTGAGTGATGATCGAGCTTGTGCGTCTTGAAGTGCTCGGTGAGGTAGGTGATGCGCTGAGACAAAAGACCGATTTGAACTTCAGGAGAACCGGTATCGGTCTCGTGGGTTCTGGTTTGTGCGATGAGGCTTTGCTTGGCACCGGGTGCGAGAGGCATGAAATTGAGTCCTATATTTCCGTCAGAATTTGAGTGAGCGCGGAGTATACGGGCCAAAAGCGGGCGGTCAACGAAAGCAACCATTTCCGGCTCGATTTATTGATGTGGCCCTAACTGGTTATATTTGCAGCACTTTTTTGGTCGCTTCAGGTGGGATCGAGGATGTCCCGGAGCAACGGCCGGAAACGCTGGTGCAGGGCCCCTTCCAATTCGCTCGCCGTGGAGGCCTCAAAGGCGGTTCCTGCAGCGTCCCTTGCCTCGGTGAGCGACACCCGCGAAAGGGCCGCCTTCACCTCGGGGATGGCGCTGGCTTCCATGCTCAGATTTCTTAGACCCATCCCCACGAGCAAGATGGCTGCGATAGGATCGCTCGCCATGGCGCCACAGACCGAAACGGGCTTCTGCCGAAAGGTCCCCGCCTGGATGACGCCCTTGATGAGGCGGATCACCGCCGGATCAAAGTAACTCGCCAGTCGAGCAAGCTCGCGATTCGTCCGGTCCACGGCCAGCGTGTATTGCACCAGATCATTGGTGCCGATGCTGAGAAAGTCCGCCTCCCGGGCGAACTCCTCCGCCAGGATCGCCGAGGAAGGAACCTCAATCATACACCCAAGCTCGATGTGCTCAGCATGCGCATGCCCGGCGCGATCCACTTCCAGCACCGATTCACTGAGGAGCGCTCTCACGGCGCGCAGTTCGCTCAGCGACGCCACCATCGGGACCATGATTTTCACGCGACCATGCGCCGAGGCGCGCACCATGGCTCTGAGTTGAGTCTTGAGTAGTTCCGGCTGCTCTAGACCGAGTCGAACCGCCCTGAGACCCAAAGCGGGATTCATCTCGCTGGGCATCTTGATGGCGGAAACGAACTTATCCCCACCAATATCAAACGTGCGTAGCGTCACCGGCAATTCTCCCATGGCGGCGACCACTCCTCGGTAGGCGTCGTACTGCTCTTCCTCTGCGGGC
>CAYMQT010000046.1:0-31708 GCA_964392575.1 uncultured Polyangiaceae bacterium | reverse complement strand
CTGATGACGGCGAACGACGCGCCAGTCGCTATGCTTTCCTAGCACTCGCAGGGTCTGTGCCGCGCCGATTTTGCAGTGGGGACACTGATAGTCCACGTACTCTTCGATCGTGGTCTTTGGTGATTCGGAGCCGATCCAGGGGAATCCCTCTTCCGTCATTCCTGTCGGGAAAGGCGGCTCGCCTTTGTAGCTGAAACTGTCCCAGTAACGGGGCAAAAAGATCAGCAAGGAAACGGCGAGACCCAGGGGCGCACCGAGAACGGTCAGCGCCATAGATGGATCCTTGAGATCGCCCGTGAGTTTTCGTCGTCCGCGATAAACAAGGAAGGCGAGGGCGAAACTCACCACATGCACCCCTTCGCACAAGTAGCAAAGGGAACCGACGCTGAGCAGACTGACGAGAAGCAGGGCTGCTGAAATGAGGGCGGAGAAAAGGCACAGAGGCAAAAGCCAGAGGGAGCGCGTCAGCGAAGCGGTGAACATCGCGACATACCCCAGAGTCCCCCAGACCGCCCAGGGCAGACCAAACACCACCGAGTGCGGGGATGCAGCTACGAGGTTGCAATCGAATTTTTCCCCCACCGTGCAGAAGGCATCGGTCGCCGGAAACAAGTGAGTCTGGACGTGGATCCAAACCAACACGGCGCTCAGAAGCAGTCCCGCAAGAGTCAGTCGATTGGTGTATTTGAGATCGACCGTTTGCGCGGAGGCTGCTTTTTCGACGGAAGGTTCGAGGCTAGGTTCAGGGGAGGCACTTTCAGAAGTCGACTGTGCCTCGATGCTAGTTCCGTTTTCTGTTTCTGATTCCTGGTGGCTCACCCGAACTGCCTAGTTATTTCTGAGGGTTTTGTCGACATTCTGCCTGAACGTGACGGCCGGATTTTCAGCCATCCATGTTCAGCCACAAAAAAGAAACGGCCGCCGGGGACCGGTGGCCGTTTCTTTTTTTGTAGGCGTGTTCTTCGTAGGGCCCGAGGACCCTACGCGGCGTTACTCACTGAAATCCAGTGGTGAAAGAAGCCACGAACTTCCCCTGGGCTGCCAGAGTTACCCCTGCGTCCGCTACGATGTCGCCCAGCATGGAGACCGAAGCTTCCACGGCCGGGAACGCGCAGGGCAAACGTCCAGCGGGCAGATCCTTGATGAGATTGCCCTCGACTCCCGCCTGAAAGACCGCGTTGAGTGAGTCGATGACCGCCTCGACGGGAGGAGTCTCGAAGGCGACCTCTCCGTTGACCTCGCCGTCGATGAGCGCCTTGTACTTGACGAAGGACTGAAGCATCACGACGCCGTTGACCTTGAGTGCAAGGACCTTGGCCGAGAGCTCAGCCTGGGCAGAAGCGTCGACGGTGCCGCTGAACTGAAGGCTGATTTCGACAGAAGGAGGGGTGCACTCCATGCTGGCGCTGGCCTGAGCGGATGCAGAGGCTTGGCAGTCAGCAGTAGCTTCGCAATTTGCCGAGGCACTGGGGGGAGTGGCGCTCCCTTCGCAGCCGCCGGAGCAGGAACCTTCGCATTTGCCTTCGCACTTGGCGGTGGCGCTGCCTTCGCATCCACCCGAGGGCGGATCGACGGTGCACTTGCCGTGGCAGGTGCCCTCGCAGGAAGCGCCAGCCTTGAGTTCACAGGAGCCCTCGCATGCTGCGTCACACTCGCCAGCGCAAGTGCCGTCGGTGTTTACGACCGAGCAGTTGCCCGCGCACTCTCCCTTGCAGGTGCCTTCGCAGGTAGCGCCTGCTTCCAACTCACAGGTGCCTTCGCAGGTGCCTTCGCACGCAACGCTGCCGGGGCTGAGCTCACACTTGGCCTCGGCCTCGGCCGAGCAGCCGCCTTCGCAACCACCAGTGCAGGAACCCTCGCACGAAACGCTGACCTCGCCGGGGCTTGCCTGTACGTCACACTCAGCCTTGGCTTCGCAGTTGGCCTGAGCCTCGACTGCGACGTTCAGGCTGGCCGAGCACTTGGCGGGCGTGATGTCCATCACGAGCTTTGCGTCGGCGCTGGCGCCAAAATCAAGCTTCACAGCGGCGATGAGGTTATCGACGCGGGCGCTGAGGTTTCCGGAACCCTCGAGGCCGAAGGCTGCTTCGAGATTGGCCAGGCCGCCCTCGAAGTCTGCGGAAGCAGTGACCGTGGCGGAGTTCAGCGTGCTGACCGCGGCGAAGAAGCCGTCGAGCTGCGCACTACCCGAAATGCTCACGTCGCCGAGTTCAATGTCGCCGCAGGGGCCGCAGAGGTCTTCTGCGAGTTTCGTAGCGTTGTCGCAACCGGTGATTGTGGTTGCGCTGAGTGCGACCAGCAGGCTGGGTGCAGCGAAGTATCCTAGCTTTTTATAAAATGCCATTTGTTCAAGCTCCTCTAAATTTCCTCTGGGGTTGCCCTCAGTCGAATCGGTTCATCACGTCAGGTAAGTCTGGCGCTTTGGTGCCCGTCGTATGTTCGTTAGAAAACCTGCCTACCTTCCCTGTAGACAAGCCCCGGGATGGAGAAAGATTTCGACCAATCGATTTCTGTTTCAATCCCACCCGGGGATCCGGGTCTCATGCTTGTACAAAGAAGAAAGCTGGCTGTTAAGAGCGGACTGCACATGGTGGGCCAAGTTCATGTTTTGGTGGGTGGTTTTCCTACTGACGGGGATGGATCCGGGGGCGAAAGAGCCCAGAAGCCGTGAAATTGAGCGGGCGACGGGGAGTGAAGAAGCCTTCGCGCCTGGCCCTGCAAAGGAAAGACGGTTGACTAGGCCCCAGGGCCGGCCCTGGGGGTATGACATTTGAGTCCGACTTCCTTCCCCAGGTGTCGTCCGAGTTGTCGCCTGTGGCGACAAACGGAAACCGAAAGAGGGTGGTAAGCGAAACCTGATCCGACGGGGCGACACCTGTCGCCGCGACCCTTGCGATCCGGATGTGGTGGAGGAGCACGATACGCGGGCGCTCATGAACCGTCGCCTTCTAGAATGCGACTCCCATGAACCCTCGGACCATCTGTGCCGGCTTCAGTTTGAGCTCCTGTGTGGCCGTATCTATTTGAAGATCCTGGTATCCGAGGCCGCCGAGCGGGAAGGCGACGCCGTATTGCATCATCCCGAAGAACCCACCTGTGAGATCGGGGCGGTCGTTGAGGACACCGTCCTTACTCTGGTAGTACACCGTCGCGTTGAGCTCGATGCCGAGATCCCTTTGATGGCCGGGGGTTTGTAGAAAGTTCGAAGCTCGAGACCAGATCGCCTCCGCGCGCCCTCCGAGCTTCATGCCCGTGGCTTTGCGAATGAAATCGTACTGAGCCATCGGCTTGAAGTAGTACGTGCCACCGACTCGACTGAGCAAGTGTCGGTGTAAGATGAGATCGATCCGATACCCCGGGTGAAAGTTGAACTGAGACAGGGTTCTGTCGCCGATTTGATCCGGGAAGGTGTCCGTGGGAACGAGGGAGTTACGGTCGGGATCTCCGGACGCCCAGCCTGAGTAAAAGCCGAGCTTCAGCCGGTCTTCGACCAGGCGCTGCTCGATTTCACCGGCAAGACCCCAGGTCCGGATACGCCAACCATCGTCGCCGCCCGTGTCATTCGTGTAGTCGTTGTCGCCAGCAGTGGTGGCCAGGGAGTCGAACTTGCCTTGCTGAGTCACGACTTCGATCCCGGTGTAGAACTTCTTGTATTTGAGTTCTACGTAAAGGTCCGGGGTCCACATCTTGAACCCGCGCCGCACGATCCCTGCGGAGGCCTCCCCCGGTTCGCAGTCGAGGGCGTCGGCGCCGTTGGCGCAGGTGGCCGAGGCGCCGATGACGTCGTTGGCCAAGCGTTGCCATTGATAACTCAGATAGAGGCCGCCATTGACGACCACTTTCCCCTTTTTGAGGGCGAGTTGCTCCAGCTGTTCGTCCATGCGCCGGAACAGCATCAGGTTCATGCGGCTCTGGTCGTCGCGCTGACCCAAATCGTAGGGCTCACCGCCCTCGGGGGTGAAGGCTGCGCTCGTCGCGCCTTCATTCATGAAGTCCCAGGCGCCTCCCGCGTAGAGGGAGAGGGACGGCAGGCCCGTGATGAACGCAATGCGATCCACGGTGGATTGATAGTCGCCGTCAATGTCGTCGCCCGCGTTGCGCATGATTCCGAGACCCCAGTGGTCAGGCATGCGGCCGAACTTCAGCGCTCCTACGGGAGTTTCGTATTCTGCCCAGGCCCGGTTGACCTTGATGGCGTCTTGAAGGCTGTTGATTCCCGAGACAGGTGAGTCGACCGTGTTCGTCGAGGCGGAGATGGGTCCGTAGCCGCTGCCTCCGCGCACCGCGTAACCACCGCCACTGGCTGCGGGGAAATTGATGTCCCCTTGTGGGGTCGAGCCCATGACCAGATTGCCAAGCATGTCGATCTGAGAGCGGATGCGTAGGTTGTCGGAGATGACGATGGTCGGCTCCAGACGAAAGCGCATGTTGGCTCCACCCTGAGTCGGGCTGCGACAACCTTCCGAAGCGTTGGCCGGGGAATCATTGTCTTCGCCTTTGATTGTTTCGGCAGGAGTGCAGGCCTGGACGCCGTGGGTCTCGCCGTTGGTGTCCTCGTAGTAGTCATCGATCGGACGAGGCCAGAGGGCGGCCCCAGGCGCGTCATAACGGTTCAGGTGAAAGTTGTGATAAATCCCGGCGCGTACCCGGAAGTTGCCGTGGAGCTCCAAGGTCGGGCGGGTATGCGCCCACCAATCTTCCGCGAAGACACGATCCGGCTCGACCTCCTTCGGACGGTTCTTCCCTTGTTCTTTGAGATTTTCCTCATCGTCGGCGGGGTTCGGGAAGGCGCCAAACTGCGCACCGCCGGCACTCATACTTCCGGTTTCCGAAAGGACGGAGAAGTCCTGATCTATCGGAGCAGCATCGCCCTCTTGTGCGGTCGTCTCTCCGGAGTCGGTGCCGTCGGGTGACGGCTCAGCGGACGTTTGCGATGCAGCGTCCTCACCTTCTTCTCCTACGGTGCTTGGCGTCTTGTCGTCGCGTTCAGCTTCGGTTTCACCATCAGGCTTCGCAGTGCCGTCAGGCTTCGCGCTGGGCTGGCTGGGAGGAGGGGTAGGTGTTGCGCCTTCTTGTGCCCACACGCTTACTGACGAGGTGAGACTCGTGGCCAGCAGAGCCAGTGGCGGAAAGTGCGCGCTCAGCAGTCGAGCGGAAGTACGTGCTTTTCGCATGGAGGTTGGGCTCCCTATACATCGTTTCTTGGCGTTCGCTGAGTCTTGTGGCCTGATCGATGACGATTTCCGCGTTTCTGGGCTAAATTCGCTAGAGCTTGGCCTCTTTCTCCCTCCCGCTTCTCCCCCTAAGACCCGGGGCGCGGGCTTCGAGTCTCGCCCGGCGGGAAACTTGCGCACAGAAAAAAACCCCGTTGCCTCAGGAGGTTGCGGTGTGCGAGCCTCTGTTTGACCGAATCATCTAGAGATGATGGCGCTTGGCCCTCGTCTCTCCTTTCCCCGCCCCTGTTCAACCCCCGCCCTCTGGACATGAGAAACGCCTGCATGAGCGCAAGAACCTCCGCCCCTTTCCTCTCTCTTCTTCTGGCCCTTCCGGGTCTTTTCGTGGTCAGCCCCGCCTTTGCCCAAGAGCTGGACAATGAAGTCAGCGTGCAGCGCTTCGACCCAGCACCTGGCGCTGGCAACTTTCTGACGACGCGCAGCGCCGGTGTTTCAGGACATCTGTCGTGGACGGCAGGGATGTTCGTCAACTACGGGTATCAACCTTTCGTAGTGAAGCGTTGTGTCGAAGCTGGTTGTCCGGAGGAATCGACAGAAACGATCCCCGTCGTGGAGAACATGGTCACGGGCGACATCCTGGGATCGCTCTCTTTGATTGAACGATTGCAAGTAGGTTTGAAGATTCCAGTTTCCTGGGCCAAAGGGCAGGGGATCACTGAGACCGGCAATCCTCAGCCTGATGGCCTCAGCGCCGTGGGACTGGGTGATGTGCAACTAGAAGTGAAGGGGCGCATCTACGGCAACCCTGGCGAGATGATTGTCCTCGGCGGTTATCTGTATGGAACGGCCCCGACGGGCACAATCACGGCGGAAGGCAGCTACATCGGCAACTCGAGCCCCACTTTTGGCGGCGCGGCGATTCTTGACGGCAAAGTAGGCCCCTTTACTTACGGCGTGAACCTCGGCGGGATTGTTCGGAACAAGGCGACGATTGGCGGCGCCACAGAGGTCGGCTCAGAGTTTCGTTGGAACGCTGCGGTTGGCTACGCCATCTCCCCCATCATTCGCGTTGTCGCGGATGGTTTTGGAAGCACTGGTTTTAGTAGTGACCTCGGTTCCAATACGGCCGAAGTGGATCTAGGTGCCCACATCCTTCCGCTCGGCAATCAGCTCACGTTCACCGTTGGTGGCGGAGCGGGTGTCCTCAAGGGCGTTGGCTTGCCGACGGCGCGCGCGTTCATCGGAGTTCTGTACAACGCGACCACCCAGGATCGTGATGGAGACGGTATCCCTGATGATAAGGATGGATGCCCCGACGCTGCGGAGGATATGGACGGCTACGAGGACGGGGACGGATGTCCGGAGCTCGACAACGATCTAGACGGCCTTCCTGACGAAGCCGACAAGTGTCCCAACGAGCCTGAGGATGTGGATGGCTTTGAAGACAACGACGGCTGTCCCGATCCAGACAACGACAAGGACGGCATCTTGGACAAGGACGATCATTGTCCAGATGAGCCCGAAACGAAGAACGGTGTGGATGACCTAGACGGCTGCCCGGATCAGGCGGATCAGGACGGCGACGGTGTTCCTGACGATGTGGATCAGTGCCCGACCGAGCCTGAGGACACCGACGGCTTTGAAGACACGGATGGCTGCCCCGATCCGGACAACGACGGAGACGGCATCCCTGACGAAAGCGACGAGTGCATAGGTGAGCCCGAAGACGGTAAGGGTAAGGGCAAGGAGAAAGAGGACGGCTGTCCTCTGGACAGCTGAGCGGACTTCCCGTCTACAGTTGCCCGTCGGGCAGCGGACCTCCGTGGTCCGTCAAAAAGGCGCCCTTTGTGGGCGCCTTTTTTGATTTTGCGTGGCTTCATTGTCTCGGAGCCATAGGAGTGAGATCCGCTTCGGGGCGGAAGCTTCCATCGCAGTCGGACGCCGAGGGTTGTAGGTGGGAGTGCACAAACCCGCGACGAAACCGCTAGCCCCTTCGGGATTCTTATTGATCCGTAGGCCGGATGGCCGTCATGTTGGTTGAGAACATGAAGAGAAAGCGGTTTACCAGCATCCTCCTCCTTGCAGCCGCGGTCGCTGTCACCGCCTCTGTGGCGCCGGCTCCCGTTTTGGCCGAAACGACGAGTGGGATGGCGGCCCTCACTGCCAAGCTGCGCTCCAGTGATTTTCGCGTTCAAGTTCAAGCCGCTCTCATTCTGGGTAAGAGCGGTGACGCGCGAGCGCTTCCGGCGCTCACACAGGCCCTCGGAGATAAGAGCGTGGCGGTGCGCGCGGCCTCCGCAGCAGCTCTGAGTACCCTGGGCGATCCCGCGGCTTTGCCGGCACTCCGTGCTCGCTCCGGAGAGTCCAGCGCGGCGGTGAAGCGCCGCATTTTCGTCACGATCATCGAGCTCGAGAAGCTACAAGAGAGCCAAATCGCCGAGCGTCAGCAAGCGAAGGTACTCGTGAAGTTTGATGGGCTCGAAAGTCAAGCCGGGGGCGACTCTTCCGCAGCGCTTGGTGCTGCTGCCCAGGCGTCCCGCAAACTCATGAACCAAGATCCGAATTTTGCGGTCCTCAATCCTACGGAAGATCCAAAGGCCGCGTCCCTGCGGCACAAGCTCCCCGTGGTTCTCGTTCGCACCAGCCTCAGCCGCCTTTCAGCCACCCGAGAAGGCGCGGATACGGTCGTTTCTGCCAACGTGGAGTTTCTCGTCGAGGGGTTCCCGGAGAGGGCGCTTTTGGGGAAGTTATCCGGCAATGCTTCGGTGAAGAGCTTCGCCGAGACGAGCCAGGCGCGACTGGAACTTCAGGTCGAGGCGGTCGATGCTGCCGTCAGCAGCGCGCTCTTGAAGAGCGGAAGGACGCTCCTCGCGGCGGCGACGCGGGGATAGCTCTGGCTAAACCTTCCGGCGAGCAGCTATATCCTCGCCTCGTGTCAAAGAGATCTGACCGCCGATCTTCCCTGCCGAAGGTGCAGTTCGTCTCCAAGCCCATGGTGGCGCCTTTTCACGATGGATCGAAATGCCTGGTCCGTGACTTGTGCCTTCACCTCTCCGCCTTTGAACCTCATGTGATGACGACAGGGGTCGAGGTACCGGAACTCTGCGGCAAGGCGAAGCTGCACGCCGTCTATTCTGAGAGCGGGGGGTTCAGCCCCCTTTTGAGACAAAACATGCAAGCGGCGGCTTTCATGCTCCTGCGAAGCCGTGCGGATCTATGGCATTTCATGTTCGCGCCCAATCCTCGTTCGAGTGGCGTGGCCCGCGCGCTCAAGAAACTCCGCCGGATCCCTACGCTTCAGACCATTGCCTCCCCGCCGCGCAGCTTCGCCGCCCCTCAGAAGCTCTTGTTTGGCGACATCTGTGTGGCCCAAAGTGATTGGACCAAGGCTCAGTTCGAGGCCAGCTTCGCCGCCAGCAATTGGCCGCCTCCAAGGATCGAGGTCATCTATCCTCCGGCTCCCGAGGTGCCCGTGCCGTCTTCCGAAAGAATGAGGGCGGCTCGACGTCACTTGGGGATTTCAGAAGACGCACCGCTGCTCCTTTATCCGGGGGACCTAGAGGTGAGCCGAGGCGCTGAGCGCTCTGTGCGCTTGGCAAAGGCCGCAAGAGAGAGGATCCCCGGCGCGTACACGGTCATTGCTTATCGAGACAAGACGCCCCGGGCGCACGAGCGAGCCCGTGCCCTCAAGCAGGGCACGGACCCGGATCTGGTCCGTTTCGCCTGCAACGTGCCCGACATTCACGCGCTCGTCGCCACGAGTCGCGCCGTTCTTTTTCCGGTGGAGGATCTGTACGGCAAAGTCGATCTGCCCATCATCCTGCTCGAAGCCATGCGTTTTTCGACTCCGGTTCTCGCCCTTTCTGCCGGCCCCCTGCAAAGTCTGAAGGGGGCCCTGCTCTTGGGAGAAGAGGACGAGGCTTGGCTCTCCGCCATGGCTGAGGTGTGCGTCGACGGGGACGCGCGACGAGCAGTCGTGACCCGTGGTCTCGATGCCGTGGCCGACGTGTACGCTCCGGAAAACGTGGCCCGGAAGTATGAGCAGCTCTATGCGTCGCTTCTTTGAGTCGTCCGTCCTTTTCCGAGGGCACGGTCTGTGGAAAAGAGGATCATGAAAACGAGCAGGCCTATGAGCGCCGCGGGCAAGAGCAAGGTCGGAAGGCCAAACTTGGTGGGCCATGAGAGAGTCGTGAACCAGCCCCGTAGCGTACCGAGGGACAGAAAGTTGTACCCCGCGTGCAGGGCCACTGGCGCTACGAGCCCGCCCGAAGTGGTCCGCAAGACGGCGCAAGAAAAACCGAGGAATGACGCGCTCGTGACCCGCAAGATCCCAAGCCCGCCCGGGGTGTCCGCGTGCAGAAGACCGAAAACGAAAGTCGTGAACAAAACCGCTCCCACCGGTCCTCGGAGCCAGGTGAGAAAACGTGAGGGAGTAGCGGGGAGGACGTCGGCGTTTTTCGTCTGAAACGCCTGCAAGTAAGCGCCAAACAACGCTCCACGGAACAGAACTTCTTCGCCGACGGGTGCGATCAGGACCGTGAAGGGGAAGAGCGTGGTCAGCGAATCGACCTTGGCCTGCCGACCGAGCTCCCCCGTCTGCTGCTGAACGACTTGGCGTCCCTTCTCGGCCAACTCGGCGATGAGGGTGTCGAAGGCGAGCCACATGCCAAGACTATGGGCGGCGCTGTAGGCGAGCGGAGCAAGGAGGAGCGATCCGAAGAAGAAGGGTCCAAGCGGATCGAGCCGACCCTTTTTGACGACGGAGGAAGCCTCCGGTTCTGTACTCATCGACCACAGGGGAAGCAGGGCGCGTCTTAGGGCGGGGTCGTGTTTGGTGAGGACAGAGAGAGACGAGAGGCCCAAGCAAAGAGTGAGGAGCTGCACGCCGGCCAAGTAGGTGGGCAGGGTCAGGGTGCGAGCGAAGGAGGCAGGGAGGAGATGGACTCCGTAGCGAGCCAGAGCCAGGTACGAGCCGATCCAGGCGAGCGAAAGAACGAGGGCTTTCATGATGAGTAGCTTTTCGGCACCAGGACTCGGGACGAGGGCAAAATAGTGCCAAATTGCTCGCCACGCATCATCTTAAGAGCATTCTACCACTATTTTTGCCCCCGCGGCACCGCTGATGCATGCCATGTCCAAGGCGTTACCCTGCGGTTTTTCGACGCTCCTCGGTAGAGCACCGCTGGTTTTCAGACGTACTCTTAGCTTTATGGCTTGCTGAGGAGTGATTTGTCGCCCGAGCGGAGGCGTTCGAGAATGCGATCACAGAACCCGCTCGTGATGCAGTAGTGGGTGACCGTTTCGCCCCTTTCTGCCGAGAGATGATGCACGTTGTGCTTGACCGGGCACAAGATCAAACCTGTCGCTTGCAGCACGCGCACAGGACCGCTGATCGTGTCCTGGTGAGCCAGAGCGTGAATTTCGTTCGTCACCGCGACCCAAGCGCTCACGCTGAGGCACAGAGCCCCCGCCAGCCATACAGGAAAGGAGGTGAGCGGAACCCACGGCAGCCACGCGAGGATGGGGAGGGTGATGAGGGCGTTGTTCGCGTTTCTTTCGAGAGGACCGTGGGCGAGGATTTCCTTGGGGAACTCGTGGTGTTCGCGAAAGGGCTCGATCAAAAGCGAGCCAATGATGGGCGTTTCGGGGGAACCGCAGTTGTCCGCGATGTAGTGAACGACGCCGGAGGCGAGATCCGCCAGTGCCCATCCGAGCCCAAGGGCGAGGAGGAGGGCGACGCTCATGGTCTGGGGCTCAGCCAGAAACGGGCCTCCAAGACGTATCACTCCGACGCCCCAAAGGGTAAGAAACGCCCCGACGCTGAGAGCGTGAACGAGACGTTGGGATTTCTGAGCGCCCTTCTTCGGACCTTTCTTTGCGATTGTTTGTTGAAACATCTTGCCCGAGGTTTTTCAAAAGGTGAGGGTCACGGCCGTCGGGCGATGAAGCGAGCTTTATAAGCGGGTGCATTTAGATGTTCGAGAAATTTTACGCCAGTGCTTTCCATCATCCGATCCTACTTTGGGTAGCGCCGATTCTCTTCTTGATACGAGTGCCGCTCATAAGAGATGCGTTTTCTACGAATGCTTTCCGTCGAGCGCTGCTGGTATTTACCATTTTAACGCTGATTGACCCACTCATGACCGGACCCATAAGTGCGTACGGCTCTTCTCAACTGGGGTGGTCCCCTGGCACTTTACGAAACATCATGCTCGTCTTCGTCCTTTTGGGCGATTTTCGCGTCTTTTATTTCGTCGAGCGCTGGCGCGGGATTGAGCCTCCGGGCCGGTTCTGGGTGCGGGCCGTGGCCTTATGTTTGGTCGTCCCTCTCCTTCAGCTGGTCCTGATCAAGGGGTTCCCTGTCACGTTCGCAGAGCCCCGGCACACCTTCGTCGCCTATGAACTGCTGTTTTTGATCTTTGCGTTCGGCTATCGAAAAATCGCTCTCAGGGACCTACCCAAAGACGACGAGACCGCTGTCTTCCTCCGTCGGGTGATCGGGTTCGCGATGGGCTACTATGCCTTGTGGGCTGCGGCAGATTTCTTGATCTTGTCCGGGTGGGATCTCGGCTTTGGGTTGAGGTTGATCCCGAATCTCCTCTACTACGGGCTCTTCCTGCCTTTCGTTTATGCTCGGGCGCCGGCTCACATCAAGGGGAGGGGGGGCGATGAGCCGTGACACAGGGGCGAACTCGAGCGTAGGGATCTTGGAGCTTTCGGAGCGCTATCGGTCGATCCCTCGCTTGCTCGAAGCAACCCTCGATGTGCCTTGGCGGATCGAGGAATTTCTGAGCTCGGAAATGAAGTCGGTGGACGTGGTCGGGGTCGGGGCTTCCGAGGCGCCTGCGCGTCTGTTCGTGTCCGTTCTTGCGGCGGTGGGGATCCCGGTGAGGTTCGTACCGATTTCTTCCTTTTTAGAGCCGTGGGAGACGGTAGACGGCGGAAAGGATTCTGTCCTTGTGGTGTTTTCCCAGGGTCTGTCGCCGAATGCACAAATGGCTTTGGGACAGGCGTCGCACTACGGAGCTTCTGCTCTTTTGACTTCCGTGGATCCGGCCGCGGCCGGACAGCGGGCGGAGGCGTGCCGGTCATTCAAAGGCTGCGTGCTGTGGCACCCGCCGCTCGAAGAGCGGGGGAGTCTGGTGCGCCTCGTGGGTCCTGTGTGCGCGTCGGCTTTGGGTCTTCGTTTCGCCAGCGCTCTGATCACGGCGCAAAGGGGGAGCCCTCCTCGTTTCAGCGAGCGGCTTTCGGAGGTGCCTTCCGCCTACGGTCGGATTGTCGAGGAGGAGAAGGTCCCTCTCTTGAGAGATCCCGCCGCTTGCCTTGCCCTCGGGGTGGACGCAGAGCTTTCTGCTGCCCTGATGTGGAAATGGCAGGAGGGGCTCTACACGCGCTTGCCCGTGGCCACGGATGTCCTCTCCTTCGCCCACGGACCGCTTCAGTCCCTCTATGATCGCGAGGCGGTGATCTTGCTCCTCTCGCGCGACGAGTCACCGGCAGGGACGGATGTCTACGAGCGACTGCGAAGGGCCCTTCATCCGACTCGACATCAGGTGCGACGGCTCCGCGCGGCGCTGCCGTTTCCCCTGTCGTATTTTGAGTTCGATGCGCACGTGACCGGCTTACTCCTCGAGGAAATCCGCGCGCGGGGTATCGACCCGTGCACCTGGCCGGGCCAGGCGACAGACGAACCCCTCTACTCCGTGCGCGAGCCCTCACGTTCCGGGGCGTCAGAAAAATAGGGTCCTTGGGTTGTCTCGCCCGGGTGGGACAAATCGTGCTAAGGCCCCCCACCTCCGGACCCCCTCACTTCCGGACTCCTGCACCTCCGGACTCCAGAGATGACAAGAACGACCGCACAAATTCGCCAATCCTTTCTGGACTTCTTTGCTGAACGAGGACACGCCGTTGTCCCAAGTGCGTCTCTGCTTCCGCAGAATGACCCGACCTTGATGTTCAACAATGCGGGGATGGTGCCCTTCAAGGATGTATTTACCGGCAAGGAGACCCGCGATTACCTTCGTGCCACGAGCAGTCAAAAGTGCATTCGCATCAGCGGCAAGCACAATGATCTAGAGGCGGTGGGACCGTCCCCGCGGCATCAGACCTTCTTTGAGATGCTCGGCAACTTCTCTTTTGGGGACTACTTCAAGGAGGATGCCATCGTCTTTGCCTGGGACTACTTGACCAAGGTGCTCGATTTGCCCAAACACCGCCTCATGGTCACCTATTTCGAAGGTGATGAATCTGCGCCGCGGGACACCGAGGCCGAGACTCTCTGGAAGAAGCTCACCGGATGGGGGGATGACCGCATCGTGGCCATGGGCGCCGACAATTTTTGGCAGATGGGTGACACCGGGCCGTGTGGACCGTCGAGCGAGATTTTCTTTTGCAACGGCCCCCATGTAGACCCCTCCCTGCTGGCTGAAGAACAGGACGAGGCTGGGAACGGATGGATGGAGATCTGGAATTTGGTCTTCATGCAGTTCGAGCGGACGAAGGTGGACGGCGTCATCCATACGGAGTCGCTTCCGAAGCCGTCGATTGACACGGGGGCCGGTCTAGAGCGTCTCGCCAGCGTGGTGCAGGGCAAAAACACCAACTACGGGGTCGATCTCCTGGAAGCGCTGGTCGAGGAGACCGCCCGGATTTCAGGCAAGAAGTATGGGGGCTCGATGGCGCCCGATGACGTGAGCATGCGCGTCATCGCCGACCACGCTCGCACCACTGCGTTTTTGATCTCGGAGGGGGTCTTGCCGGATCGCACGGCTCGCCCCTACGTTCTGCGTCGCGTGATGCGCCGTGCGATCCGGCACGGACATCGTCTGGGTATCGGAGAGCCCTTCCTGCATCAGGTCGCAGCTCGAGTCGTTGATACGATGGGTGATACTTACGCAGAGCTGCGGGAGCGCGCAGACTTGATCAAGAGTGTGACTTTGGGCGAAGAGGTTCGTTTCCGTCAGACCATCGAGCGTGGCTTGACCCTTCTGGGGGAGCGCTTTTCGGATTTGTCTCAGCGGGGGGAGCAGGTCTTGTCTGGAGCGGATACCTTCCGCCTCTACGATACCTTTGGTTTCCCCGCCGATCTCACGCAAGTCATCTGCGCGGAGCGCGGCTTCAGCACGGACATGGTGGGGTACGAGGAGGAGCTTCAGCGTGCTCGCCTTCGCAGCAATTTCGTGAGCCAGGACAAGGCCGTAGAGGGCGTGTATCGCGAGGTACTGGCCAGAGTCCCTGGAGAAAAGGTCGGCTTTAGCGGCTACGAAACGGAGACGGACCGGTCCAAGATCGTCGCCCTCGTCAAGGACGGAGTCTTGGTCGACAGTGTAGAATGGGGTGGCAGTGTGGAGCGCGGCGATGAAGGCGTCGAGGTCATCGTTGCCGAATCCTGTTTCTATGGCGAGAGCGGCGGTCAGACGGGGGACAGTGGTCTCATCGTAGGAAAGGGTGGGGAATTTGGAGTCAAGGACACTCAGAAGCCGGTCACGGGGCTGATCATTCACCGTGGTAAGATGCGCTTCGGGGAGCTTCATGTCGGTGATGAAGTGGACTTGATCGTTGATCCTGAGCGCCGAGCGAGCACCCGCCGCAATCATTCAGCGACGCATTTGGTGCACTGGGCCTTGCGAGAGGTTTTGGGTCCCCAGGCGCAACAGAAGGGCTCTCTGGTCGGTCCGGATCGCCTGCGTTTCGACTTCACCCACAACGCCGCCCTGAGCCCGGAAGAGATTCAGAGGATCGAGGGGTTGGTGAACGGCGAGGTATTGAAGAACCACCCGGTGGTGACCGAGGTTCTCACCATGAATGAGGCGCGCGAACGCGGCGCGGTGATGATTTTTGAAGAAAAGTATGGAGACGTGGTGCGCATGTTGACCATGGGTCCTTCCACCGAGCTGTGCGGCGGCACTCACGCGCGGTCTACGGGTGAGCTTGGACTCGTAAAGATCACCTCAGAGCAAGGGGTCGCTGCGGGTGTGCGACGTCTCTTCGCCACCACGGGCGCGGGCTCCCTCACGTATGTTCAAGATCTGGAACTCAGACTGAAGGCGACCGCTGATCTCTTGAAGGCGAATCCGGAAAATCTGCACGAAAAGGTCGGCAAGCTGCTTGAGCAAAAGCGCGTCCTCGACCGCGAGGTCGACGCGCTCAAGAAGCAGGTGATGACGGGCGGGGGCGCGTCGGGCCTGGATGCCTTGATCAGGGACGCGCGAGAAATCGGCGGAATCAAGGTCTTGGGAGTCAAATCTCAGGTGAGTGATCGGGGAGCTCTGCGGGAGTTGGCGGAGCAGCTGCGGGATCGGTTGGGGGATTCGGTGGTGCTCGTGGGTGCTGTGGACGGAGCAAAGGTGGCGCTCGTCGTGACCGTGGCGAAGTCATTGACCAAGAAGTGGCGCGCAGGAGATCTGATTCAGGTCGCTGCTGCCAAGGTCGATGGCTCTGGAGGAGGTCGCCCGGACATGGCCCAAGCGGGCGGAACGAATGTCGGCGGTCTCGATGAGGCCGTGAGTTCGATCTACGACGCCGTCAGCGGCGCGAGCTGACCGGCCTCCTTTCTCTACCGCGCGGCGCGGTGAAAAATATGGGGAGAAGTGGCCTCTTGGGGGCGAGCTTGTGCGCTGTCAGTCGCTTTGGGCAGGCGAAAATGACAGGTGTACGTCACACGAGAGGCGACCGGGCGGCCGTCGCGGTTGAGCTCCGGTTTCCAGGACGGTCCCTGGTGAACGGTGCGACTACAGGTTTCTCCGAAACCGCGACCTTGGGGTGTGACACTCTCGACCCTCACGTCGGAGGGAGTTCCGTCCTTGGCGATCCAGGCGCTGACGGTGACGGTCCCCCCGACGGAGGCCATGCGAGCGGCGGTGGGAAAGTTGCGTTGGACAAGGGGGTCGAGATCAGGCGCTTTTGCTTTGCGTGAGAGGTCGCGCGCGGCGAGAACCGTTTCCCGACTTTGAACCGTGGCTCGGCCCGGTCGCCCCGAAAGTCCCCCGCCCAAAGTGGTCCCCGTCCCGCTGAGAGCGGCCCAGGTGGTGTCTGAGGGATCCGAAGAGAGGATTTCGGCGGCTTCGTCGGTGAGACTTCCTTCGACCTCAACTTCGACATCCACCGTCTCTTCTTGCGCCGTTCCCCTGGCCAGGGCACCGGAAATGGGGCTCTCGGATCGCGACGACTCGATTTGTGGCGGCAAAGGATCAGGTTCTTGCGCCGCCGTGTCCGGGGGCTTGAACTCTTGCAGTTCTAGATCGTCAAGAACGAGGCTTTTTGGATCGGAGAGCGCCCGTGACTCCGTTTTGATCAAAAGGAGGCTTGCGTGAAGGAGCGCTGCGCACAAAAGAGCAAGCCCGAGGCCCACGCCGGACCCGTCCCGTTCCGAAAAGGCGTACTCGCTTCCGAAGCTATTGCCCTGCGCGCGCACCTGGCCCTGGTGACGGACGGTCAGAGGGGGTTCTTCGGCTGCGCTTGACATTGCCTGCTCTCAAGGGTTGCTCAAGAACAAGGGTGGCTCAAGAAAGGGCTCTTGGGGTACCTGTTTCGCTCATGATGGTGTCTCTTCGCTTTCCGTGGGAGCGGAAACGCTCGAATTTTCGGCAGCAAACCGTCTTAGCTTCCCCTAAGGCGACTCTCGCCTACACTGGCTCCGTGCGAAAGATTCGTGGTTTTGCTCATTTGGGGTGCGTGTCGGTGGTCCTTTTCGTCGCCTTGTTGAGTCTCGTGATTTTCGGACTCCTCCCTCGTTTCTTCTAGCGGTACTGTCGCGGCTTGAACTTGAGCTGAACCGAGTCGTCCTTGAGAGCCCCTTCGAACGTGACCTCTTTCACAGCCGCGGGTACCCGCTCGAAGAAGATGTAGCCGACGCTGCGCTCTCCTATGGGGAGCGGGCCAGAACGGAGTGCTTGTTCCTCTAGACGCTTTCGGATTTGCTCCTTCTCGGAGATCTCGCGGTTGGGCGCGTTGACGGCGCTGTCGGAGCTGCGTGTTACGATTGTATCGGCGGGAAGGCCGATGCTTCTGGTGGCGCCCCGGATCGGCACTTCCTTGGGAGCGAGGGCTCGAAACTGCTTTCCTTCGTCGCTCGTCAGGCGAAAGGAAAAGTAGTCAACGTTCGCTGCCTGCTTTCCTAGGTTGATCACCGTCACCTTCATCGCCGTGACCTCGTCTTTCACGCGATCATCCGCCATCCATGCGCCGGCTTCTACCTGCACGCGGACGCCACTTTCGAGATCGGCAGCGGCTGCGTTCGGTCGACCCGCTACCTTCTGATCCGGGCTTGCGGGTTCGAGACGAGCGCTTCCGCAGGCCGTCAGCGTCGCACTGAAAATCAGCGCTGTACTGAGAAGAAGAGCAGAGGAGGAGAGGGGGGCGAGTCTCAAGGGTACAGTCATCAAAGCTTGAATCGGGGGTAGGGCCGCGACTCCTTTCTAATGTTTCCGGATGTATCACGGCGTCCCGGTTCTAGACATGGGGGAGAGAAAAGCGCCCAATAATTCACCATTTCTGGCCCTTCGTCTCACAAGCGAGCGGGCGCATTCCGAATGCTATTTCTTTCCAGGAGCTTTCTTTTTGCCGCCACCCGCTTCGCCGGTTTTTCTGGTTCTGCTCTTCTTGGATTTCTCAGAGCGACGATTGCTTCGGATCTTGCCGGCCTTCTGAGTGCTGTCGCTTTTGGTGTATCGCAAGGAGAGCATGTGCTCGGCGGCAAGAAGTCCCAGTGCTTCCCCTCCCGCTGGACGACCGGGCCGAGTTTCCAGATTGTACCCCATGGTGTCCATGTGAACCCAGTCGAGGCCCTCGCCCACGAACTCGTCGAGGAACAAAGCGGCCGTAATGGCTCCAGCGTATCCGTCGGGGCTGATGTTGGAGAGATCTGCGATCTTGCTGTTCAACTTGCTTCGATAGGGCCGATGGAGCGGAAGGCGCCAGATCGGATCGTTGGTTGCGCGGCTGGCGGTTTCGAGGGCCTGATAGGTCGAGTCGCGGCGGGTGAAGACGGCAGGCATCGCGGTTCCCAAGGCGACCCGCGCAGCGCCGGTGAGAGTCGCCGCGTCAAAAATCAGGTCCGGCGACTCGCTGCTGGCCAAGGTGAGCGCGTCGGCGAGGACGAGGCGACCCTCCGCGTCCGTATCACCCACTTCGACCGTGATCCCCTGGCGTGACGTGAGCACATCCAGCGGGCGCATGGCGTTACCTGCCACGCTGTTTTCGACGGCGCACACGAGCACGCGCAGGCGGACAGGAAGCTTTCGGCTCATAAGGGCATGCGCGAGTCCCAGCACGAGAGCTCCGCCACCCATGTCCTTCTTCATGAGTTTCATGTACTGCGCCGGTTTGAGGTCGAGCCCACCGGTATCGAAACAGACCCCTTTGCCTACGAGCGTGAGCTTCGGATCCGTCGCGCGTCCCCACACCAAATCGATCAACCGGGGAGCACGGTCCGAGGCGCGACCAACTGCGTGGATCATGGGGAAGTTTTCTTTCAAAAGCGCGTCTCCGACGATCAGCTTGCATTTCGCCTGGTGGGTTTTGGCAAGATCCTTGGCCGCCCGACTGAGCTCCTCTGGACCCATGTCCGAGGCGGGGGTGTTGATGAGATCTCGCGCCAGGCAAATCCCTTCAGAAACTCCCAGAACCCATTTTTGATTGGCTTCCTCGGGCCACACCAGACGCGGACGTTCGGATTTGCGCTTCTTGTACCTTTCAAAAGTATAACAGCCGAGAGCCCAGCCCAGAGCCAGAGCATCAGCGACTTCACAGGAGAGTTCGGGCTCAGCTTCATAAGTCCCCTTCGGCAGGGTGCGTGGAGCGTCTGCGTAGTCGAAGGCCTCGGTCCCGTCTGAAACGATGACGACCGCTCCGACCACGCCGTGCTCTTGCGGTAAGAGGGCGCAGGCGCCCACCCGGGGAGAGAACGAAGACGCCTTCAACCATTCGCCGATGGGCGAGGGAGCCGAGGCGAGCCACTCCTTGTAGTCCTCTTTCTTCACCACAAAGAGCGGGAGGGTGGATTTGGTGCGGCGTGATTCAAAGCACTTCGAGGGGACAAAGCCGGACTTCATAGCGATGAGAGCGTACCAGGCCCGGACGACTTTTTGAGGGAGTCTCCCCAAGATCCAGTCTCTTCGATATGCTCTTGATCGTGACGGATGCTTCCGGTGTTTTCGAAGAGGACAAGCCCGACCCTTTTGGCGAAGGCATCGAGCCTCTTGCAATGGGAGGTCACTGGATCGTTTCGAGCCGTGTGCTGACGTTTGAGAGCGGCACAGGCGCTTTTGTTGAACGTTCGCTCGCCCTCGGGATTGAAAATAAGCGCATCACCCGGATGCTTGACGCGGACCGTTTCAGGCGCCTTTCGAAGGACGGTGCTTGGGCAGGTGAAAAGGTGCAGGACGTGGGCGTTCAGCCGGTCGTTCCGGCTTTCGTCAACGCTCACACGCACCTTTCTCTCGCTCCCCTTCGTGGAGTGACCGGTCCGAGCGCACGCGCGAACGACGTTGTGGCGGATGTGTTCTTTCGCGTCGAGCAACACCTCACGTACGAGGACGTCCGGGCTTTTGCTCGTGTGGGCGCCCTCGAAGCGCTGTATTTCGGGGTCGGAGAAGTCTGGGATCACTACTATTTCGGCGGAGCCGTAGCGGAAGCCTTGCTCGAGGTGGGCTTACCTGGGGTGGTTGCTCCGACCCTTCAGGATCAAGGGGGCCCCTTCTCTTTCGACTCAGACTCCGCTCTGCGCGCGACTCAGGACATCTTTGCTTCTGAGAAGTACAGAAACGCGCACATCTTCGCTGCCCTCGGACCCCACGCCACTGATACGGTCAGCGATGCTCTGCTCGGTCGCGCGGCGGATCTTGCACGGCAGTTGCACGTTCCCCTCCACATGCATTTGGCTCAGTCCATTTCCGAGGCGAGGGCGTTTCAGCAGACGTATGGGCGTTCCTTTGGTGAGCATTTGAGTCAGAGGCTCTCTGGATGTCACGTTCTTGCTGCGCACGGTCTCTATCTGAATGAAGCAGACTGTCATGCTCTTGCAGAGGCCGGCTGGGTGCTTGCCTACACCCCTTATTCGCAGCTGCAATTTGGCTTTTTGGGGCCCCTCTCGACTTGGGGCAAGGCTCATGGGCTCTGGGCGCTCGGAACGGACTGTGTGGCTTCCAACGACAGTCTCGATGTGCAGCGAGAACTTCCCATAGTCGGCGGCGAGGCTGCCCTTCTTGCCAGTTTCTCCCTGGCTCGACGTCAGCTGCTCGAAGGCTCTAGCAAGGCAAGCGCTGAGGATGTGGAGACCGAGCGACGGCGCTTGCTCGGCGAGAATTCGTTCGCTGATTCAAGTGCGCTTCTTCGCAGCGCCGTGGGCCCCTCGCTCCTTTCGTTGGGTCTTGAAACCGCGCGTGGGATTCAGATGGGCGCGCCGGCGCGGCTCCTCATCTTGAAGAAGGATCACCCGGTGCTCTTTCCCGGTCATGATTTGACGCGCGCTCACGCCTACAGCCCCACGGTTTCCGCGATTGACAAGATCGTCCTTGGCGATGAGATCCTGGTTCCTGGAGCAGGGATCCTCAGTGCTTCCGCTCGGCAGGAGATTCTAAAGGAGGCTCATCAGCGGCGGGAGGCACTTCTTGTGCGCGCGCAAATGCCGTCGGTTTTTGAGTCTTTGTGAGGCGGTAGTTCCCGCTCACACAGAACCAGGTTTCGTCGACCTTTCGGCGCACCCCACGCCGCTCCTTGACCAGGTAATCGATGGGGTCGAAAGTTTCGGTAAGGGGCGAAGTGACGCGACTGAGAAGGGGGGTTCCCTTGGGCAACGTGAGTTCCACGACTCGTTGCCAGACGGTGCCCGGGGGGCAGGCGCTCGCGTCGAGGGAGCTTCTCACTTCATCGGATTGAGCTGTGGGATGGCTCTCCGCGCGGATCCAGGTGTCTCCCAGCGGGACGAACCAAACGCGGACACGCTCGCCGCGGTCGACGATGGTGGCCTCGTCGATCAGGTGCACTCGGTAGAGGGGGGAGGTCAACTGTTTCAGCGTTGGCAGACTTGTTTTCTCGGTGCAAGAGGGAAAGCACGGCGCAAAAGGGGAAGCGCGGTCTGCATGCTCTGCCCGCTTCCACGAGCAGAGCCCCAAGGGCCATGGAAGCGCTTGCAAGAGCTAATAAAGCATGCCTTGCTTAGTCGGTGCTTGAGCCCTTCTGACTTTCGCTCACTCCCCCGAATCCCGATCCAACCGCCTTCCTCCGATCCAACCGCCTTCCCCGATCCAACCGATGCGCTACGGCTACTTCAACGATCCCGAAAACGAATACATCATCGAGCGACCGGATACCCCCGCGTCCTGGGTGAACTACTTGGGCACCGAGGACTACTGCGCCATCGTTTCCAACAATGCGGCGGGGTATGGCTTTCACCGCTCCCCCAAGTCAGGTCGCCTCCTTCGCTTTCGCTTCAATTCGGTGCCCATGGACCGACCCGGGCGATACTTCTACCTTCGCGACCACGAGGACGGCGATCTGTGGTCTGTGACTTGGCAGCCTGTAGCGAAACCCTTTCAGGATCCCGCCTCCCCCCGAGACGTCACGAAAGCCGTGTATCGCTGTGCTCATCGTCCCGGAGTGAGTCGTTTCACCTGCGACTACAAGGGTATTTTCGCTGAACTTTCGGCGTTTGTGCCGCGGGGAGAGAGTGCTGAGGTGTGGTCGCTCAAGCTCAAAAACGGCGACCGCCCGCGTACCTTGGATTTGACGGGCTACGTGGAGTGGTGCTTTTGGCATATCCAGCAGGACGCGATGAACTTTCAGTACATCTTGTACACGTGCAGGATGGGACAGGAGGACGGAATCATCGACTACTCCTTACGGTTGTGGCCGTTAGAGGAACCGAAGGCTTATTTCGCCTCCACGGAAAAGGTGGATTCTTTCGACACGGATCGTGAAAGTTTTCTCGGACTGTACCGAGACGAGAGTGCTCCTCTCGGAGTGCTGCGGGGACGCCTCTCCGGCAGCACAGCCGTAGGCGGTACGCCTTGTGGCGCACTTCATCATCGCCTTTTTCTGGCTCCGGGCGAGGAGAAGACCATCACCTTCATCGCCGGTGTGGGCGACGCTTCGGTCACAGGTCAGAGGATGCGAGAGCGCTATCGAGCATCCGAAAATGTGGCTCGCGACTTGGAGCAAGTGGACGCTTACTGGGCGGAAAAGCGCGCGGGATTTCAGGTGGAGACGCCCGATCCGGCCGTCAACAGCATGGGCAACGTCTGGAATCAGGTGCAATGTCATACGACGTTCAACTGGTCGCGCTCGGCATCGTTCAATGAAGCAGGGGGGCGTGACGGTCTCGGGTTCCGGGATTCTTGTCAGGATGTGCTCGGCGTCGTTCATGCAGTTCCGGATTTGGTTCGGCTGCGCCTGCTTTCGCTTTTGTCGGCGCAGCATTCCTTCGGCGCCGCCATGCACCATTTTCAACCCTTGGATTTCACCCAGGGCGCGCACAACGTGGCTGAGCTTCATTTTTCGGACGACCACCTTTGGTTGCTCCTCGCCGTTCCTGCGTATATTCGGGAAACAGGAGACGCGGCTTTTTTGCACCAGGAGGTGCCTTACGCGGATGAGGGCTCAGCCACCGTCCTTCTGCACCTGAAGCAAGCGGTCGAATACTCCTGGTCTCAGCGTGGGCCCCATGGTCTTTGTCTGGGTCTGGCCGCCGACTGGAATGATTGCCTCAATTTGCGCGGTCAAGGGGAGACCATGTTCTCGACGCTATTGCTCCTGCGTGGCATGCGAGAACTCATCACGCTGATAGAAGCCTGTATGCCTGGCGAGCAGAGGGCGTATCTCGATGACCTGCGCGCGCGTCGAGATGAGCTGATGGGTTCCGTTTCTGAGCACGGTTGGGACGGCTCATGGTTTTTACGCGGCTATGTGGACAGCGGTAAGGTGATTGGTGGCGCAGAAAGCCATGGATCGAAGATCTTCTTGAACCCGCAAAGCTGGGCCGTTCTGGCCGACGCGGCACCGAGAGAACAGCTCGAGAGGGCCATGGATTCGGTGCATGAACTTCTTGCCACCGAGCACGGAGCGGTGCTCAACGCGCCGAGCTTTATCGATCATGACGCGGAAGTGGGTGCCATCACCACTTTTCCGGGGGGATTGAAGGAAAACGGAGGGATCTTCTGCCACGCCAACACCTGGCCCGTCATCGCGGAGGCAATGCTCGGTCGGAGCGATCGCGCCTTTGAACTCTTCCGGGCTTTCTTGCCCTCGGCGAAGAACGAAAACGCAGAGATCTATTCGATGGAACCTTACGCGTACGCTCAGTTCATCACCGGCAAGGATCACCCGAGCCATTTTGGAAGAGCTAGAAATTCTTGGCTCACAGGCACCGCCACCTGGGCGTTTGTTGCCTTGTCACAGTATTTGTTGGGGGTGAGGGCGGACTATGACGGCCTTGTCTTGGATCCGCGCGTCCCCTCCGCTTGGTCGTCCTTCAAAGTGACCCGAATTTTTCGAGGAGCCACCTATCGAATCTTGGTCGAAGGTGCGGGTGAAATCAGGGAGGCGAGCGTGAATGGAAAGCCGCTCAACGTCACCTTGGGTCAGAGGCTCGTCCTTCCGGTCCATGCGTCCGGCGAAGAGGTGCATGTCCATTTGTTGTGCGGAGCCGCGGCGTCTCAGGTCGCGCAGTAGCTTAGCGGCCGGCGCGTCCTCGGAGAGTGAGCGCAAAAGCAGGCTCGGTGACCGTGCGGCCGGTCACGGTCACGGTTCCGCCGTGGAGTTCGATCACGGAGCGCGCGAGCCGGAGCGCGAGAGAAAGCCCTCGGTGCTGTCCCGGGTGCTGCTCTGGATGGAGCATCTGCTCTAAATCCCGAGCGGAGAATTTTTCGCTCGGGATTTCGATGTAGATGGTTACCTTTCGCCGCTTCAAACTGGGGCGATCTCCTTTTGGCTCTGCTTGAACAAGGACCCGCATGCTTCCCCGCTCGGCGGTTCGTCGGGCGTGGGCCAAAAAGGTCGCGACAGCCTGAGAGAATCTGAGGCGGTCCACCGTCAGAGGAGGCACATCGTCCGGGACGTCAAAGCGAGTGAGCACGTCCGTGTCGCTGGTGAGGGCGCTGGCTTTGTCCAGGGCGAGGTCGAGAAGGAGATTGACCGATTCATCCTTCATCTCCAGGTGCAGCTGACCTGCCTCCACTCGCGCGGCGTCAAGAATCGTCTCGATGAGGATGAGCAATTCACGCCCCCGGTGAATGATGGTGTCGAGGCTTTCCCGTTGACCGCTCGTGAGAACGGCTTCCTGACGGGAGAGCTCGGCAAACCCAAGGATCGCGTTGAGGGGGCTTTTGAGATCGTGGCTGACGCTGGCAAAGAAGCGTCCGCGCGAGCGCGTGGCGGACTCTCGCGCCAAGATCGAACCCGCCTGAGCCTCGGCAAAGAGACGAAATCGACTGGCTAAAAGCTCGATAGCGTCGCCCAGATCGGCCACGGCCCGGAACTGAGCCGGTCGCATGACACGCGTGCCTTCGAGCGCGGCGTCGGTGCCCAGCATGCGAATTCCTTGGTTGGCCATGCGTAGATCTCGGGACAAGAGTCTCGCTAGCAATAGTCCTACCCAACTCGCTGCCCCGAGGGCCAAGAGGGCCACAGGGATCGCTGGCCAGCTGATCGCCCATGACGTGGTGCTAAAGAACCTCACTTCGGCGCTGCCGCTGCCCAGGGGGACGAGCAGGCTCATGAGACCATGGCTGGACTGGACTCGCTCCTCCAGGACTGCCGTAGGGCGCAATTGGACGAGATACCCTGACTTCGCCAAAGCGCCCAAGGCCCGACGGGTGGATTCCTCCTCTTCGGACGCCATCGCCAAGGCGCCTTGGACAGCCCGTCGTGCGGTCTCCTCCCGCCGGTGTTCCTCCAGGGACCGCACATGGGCACCTGCAATCAGGGCAGATCCGATGGCGAGAAAGGCAACGGGAGTCGTAATCGCGGCCAGCAGTCGACGAGAGGTGCGTCCACGGAGGCGTTCCGATCTCACTTGTGCGTCGATGATGTCCGCCATCACCGAAGGGGAGACTTGCTGCATCACGCGTACAAAGTCTTTACGAACCAGCATCAGAAGCGGAAGGCTGGCGGCCGCGAGGAGGGTGGCAGCGAAGAGTCCCAGGGTGAGAGCGGTCCAAGGGGGGATTGTATTTGGACGCAGGGCCGTCATGGCGAGCAGGATTGCGACGATGCCTGAATAAAGCCACGAGTTGACGATGTGCCAGGGATCGTCGTTCAGTTTCGGAAGCTGGATCTGGTTGTGGGTTCTGCTTTCAGGGTCGGCCAAGCCGGTGAGCAACCTTCGTCGAGCCCAGACGAGACTCCAGCCTTGAGCGATGCTCAAGCTTCCCGCCACCAGAACCGCGAGGCTGAGCGTGAGCGCGGCCGAGCGTCCTTCAGCCCCGGAAAGGAGGAATAGAAACGGTACGAGGGTGTGGAGCGCGACCGCCGTGACGCACGAAAAGGCCACTTGCCATCCGACCACACGTGTAGCGAGTTGATGAGGAGTCATGGGCCG
This sequence comes from uncultured Polyangiaceae bacterium, assembly GCA_964392575.1. Taxonomy (GTDB): domain Bacteria; phylum Myxococcota_A; class Polyangia; order Polyangiales; family Polyangiaceae; genus NIC37A-2. Next base: position 6,001 of record CAYMQT010000046.1, on the reverse strand, counting down.
ACGATCACGTCTTCACCGATTACTCTCGTGGAGTATTGGGTCAAGCGGAGGCCTAGACACGGCCCTGTTTCGCAAGCTCCACTGGGCAAGACGAAGAGCGCCCCGTGATTCTTGCAGTAGATGCGGTCGAGTTCTTCGTCATAAAAATGACCGTCCCCGAGATCCAGCTCGACGCACCAGTGAGGACATTCATTGAGAAAGGCGAACCACTGCCCCCCTCGTCGGAGCAGGAAACCCTCCAGAGTCTTTTCTCCCTCGACGAGGGGAAACGTCCGGGTTTCACCCTCTTTGAGCGAAGCGCCCCCGGGTACGCGCACTTGCTGCATGAAGGCATGCTAGCGGCGTGTAGCTTGGTGTACAGCCGGGCACTCTGGCCTGAAGAACTCAGGTGTGTCCGTCCGTGAGAACTCGCGCGGCACAGGACTTGTAGCTGGGTTGGCGGGAGTACGGATCGAAGGCAGGAAACGTGAGGAGGTTTGTTTCCGGGTAGTGCATGGGGATGAAGAGGTGCCCGGGGGACACGATCTGGGTCACGTAGGCGCGCGCTCGCATCTTTCCGCGTCGTGACTCGACGGTGATCCACTGGTTGGCTAAAATAGACAGCTCTCGTGCGTCGGCGGGATTGATTTCTACATAGGGATCTTCGGAGTAGAGGCGCTTCAGAACTTCAGATTTGCTAGTTCTCGTCTGCGTGTGCCATTGAGCGGAGGTTCCACGGCCGGTAAGGAGCGTGAAGGGATACCGCTTGGACGACGCTTCGGGCAGCTCTTGGGGCTCCTCGAAGAGAAACTTTGCCCTGCCGTCGGGATGAGGATAGCGACCGTCTTCGAAAAGGCGGCGCTCGGCCCGCTTCTCCACGCTTTCGCCGCTTCTCAGGGGCCATTGAATCCCTCGCTTTTCTTCCAGCATCGCGTAGTCAGTGATGCCTGTGATGTCGCAGGGCATGTCAGCAGAGCAGGCTTTGAGCGTTTGAAAGACATCTTCCGGTCGGTTCCATTTTTTGAACCACTCCGCGTCACCCCAGGCTTCCGCCAAGAGCTTGAAAATATGAAAATCGGCGAGTGCTTGGCCCGGTGCGCGGCTCACCTTCTTCAAAAGACCGATGCGCCTTTCAGAATTGATGAAAGTGCCTTCTTTTTCGCCCCACCCGGCAGCAGGCAGGAGGAGATCCGCATAGGCCACAGTCTCCGTCGTCGAGTACATGTCTTGAACGACTAAGAACTCCAGCTTCTTCAGCAGCTGTTTGGCATCGTTCTGGTTGATCCAGGAGTGCGCTGTATTGGTCGCTACGACCCAGAGGCCTCGAATGGTCCCGCGGTGGATCCCCTCCATGATTTGGTCATAGGCAAGGCTTGCTTCGCGCGGGATGCGCGCCTCGTCGATCCCGAAGATACCTGCGATCTTTTGCCGATGCTCGGGGTTCTCGAAAGCGTGCCCTCCGAGAAGTCCCGTGGTGTTCGAGAACAAGCGCGACCCCATCGCGTTGCATTGACCGGTGATGGAGTTTGCGCCGGTCCCCGCGCGCCCGATGTTCCCCGTCATCAACGCGAGGTTGATCAGAGATTGAGCCACGCGCACGCCTTCGTGGCTTTGATTGACGCCCATCGTCCACCAAAACGAGACGCGCTCCCCCTTGTGGATCTTCGTGGCGACCCGGTCGAGGGTCGCTTCAGAGATCCCGGAAGCTGTAGCAACCGTGGCGAGATCGTACTTTTTGACGGATTCTTTGAAGTTCTCGAAGCCCGACGTGTGGGCTTTGATGTAGTCTTCGTTGATCCAGCCCCGTTCGATGAGAATTTGCGCCAGACCGTAAAAGAGCGTGAGGTCGCTCTTGGGTTTGAGGGCCAGGTGCTCAGTGGCCGCCATTGCGGTCTCGGTCTTGCGAGGGTCGACGACGATGATTTCGGGTTGATGGGGGTTCTTGCACACCCGTTCCCACATGATGGGGTGAGCGATGCAGAGGTTGGATCCGACGAGCACGATGACATCGGATTCTTCAAAGTCCTTGTAGGTGTAGGGTGGGGCGTCGAACCCGAACGACTGCTTGTAGGCGACCACCGCTGTGGCCATGCACTGACGAGTGTTTCCGTCCCCATGCAGCATACCCATGCTAAATTTCGCGAGGCTGCCGAGCATGGCCATTTCCTCGGTCGGGATTTGACCGGTGCTGAGGAAGGCCATCGATTCCGGGCCGTACTTGTTCTGGAGAGCGCGCGTCCGCCTGACGAAGGCCTCAAGAGCCTGATTCCATTCCACAGGGCGCAGATTGCCTTTTCCGTCACGCAGGAGCGGCTGCGTGGCGCGATCTCGGGACCGCAAAGGAGAGAGGGCCTCCCAACCTTTGGGACAGGCCATCCCCAGATTGACGGAGTAGTCTTTGGCGGGAGACAGGTTGATGGCCTCACCGTCCTTCAGGTGAACATCGAGACCGCAGCCGGTGCTACAGAATCCGCACACGGCTGTTGTCGTCGCGTCGGGTTTCTTTCGGCTTGGCACTTGCCCGAGCCCGAAGCCACCTGGCTCACGCAGGAGTTCTCGCGTGAGGGTACCTTCACGTTCAAAGAGAAGGTTTTTGGCCTGGTCGACGAGGCTCTTCATTTTCCGACCGATCCTGGCATTTTAGGCGCGCTGACCGCCCGAAAGAAAAGCGTCCGCTCTAGGAGTTCACCCGCGAGAGAGGCGATGAGGGCGACACAGGTGAAAACGAGGGTAGAGAGGTGCCTTGGAGTGGCGCCGGAAAGTAGGAGCGCTCCCGGAACGACAATGCCGCCAAATCCACCAAGCAAGAACCGCCAGGCCGTCACCTCCTTGAGGTCCCGCGTCATCAGCAGCGCTGTTCGTTTGAGGTCACCCTGCTGTTTGTCCCATAGGTGTCTGAACATACTGAGTTCATAGAGAAGCTTGAAGGCAGTAGCGCCCATCAACCATCCGAGGAGATTGCGCAGGGCTAGGGCAAGCGTCAGACTGTTGATCCAGAGTCCGGTCAGGGCTGTGGTGAGGGCCATGGTTGCAATTCCGAGAATGGCTCCTGTGCCAAAGAACTTGAGCGTCGTTGAACTGCCGCTCCACCATTTACGCTTGGTCACGACGTAAATCGCAACAGAGCACGTAACGGCAAGGAGACCCATCGCTCCCGTGGCGAGGCTCAGGCCGCGCTGGAGCTCGGAAGTGCTGATTTTCAGGATCGCGGGGACCCCTGACCATTCAAACCACTCCGGCTTCCAGTAGCTGAGCGCATAGAGGCCGGCGATTTTCACGAAAGCGCCGAAAGCGATGATTTCCCGGCTCATCCAGCTTGTCCTGAGACCGATGAAAGCGCGGAAAGCGTAAAGGGGACGTCCCAGATGAAATAGGCTTGCCCCGAGAGCCAAGAGGCAGAGCCCGACGGCGAGCAGACTTTGGGCTCGACCGAGGGCCGAAGCGAGTTCTCGGTGGGCTCCCCCGTTGAGCAGTGCGTCCACGCAGAAGGCACCGACGGAGAGCTGGGTGAGCACCAGCATGACCACCAGGGGGATGTGGTTGTCTCCCGGGCGAACGTTGTAGAAATTGGCTGGCAGAACGTTGCGCGGAAGATTGCGCTTGGTCTTGTACGATGTCGTCGGTGCCGTGATTCCAGGCGAGGGAGCGCCCGGAAGAAATGCGTCACCCTGAGCGTCGTCAAGCACCTCGGCGATCTTGACGATCTTGATGGAGATAGCTCCATTCGGACAGGCCTCTACGCAAGCGGGGGCTTCTCCTTCGAGGAGGCGGTCCTGACACATGTCGCACTTGCGGACGATGCCCAGGCGCGAGTTGTACTGAGGCACCTCGTAAGGACAGGTGAGCGTGCAATACTGACAGCCGATGCACTGATCGTCGAGATGTTTGACGATTCCGGTTCTGGGATCCTTTTCGTAGGCCCCGACAGGGCACCCTTTCATGCAGGCGGGATCTAAGCAGTGATGACACGCCGTTGTGACCGTTTGTTGGATGGGATTCGCAGCGGTTCCGCCGTGGAGGACGCCCACGGCCCGCCAGGTTTCGTCCTCGTCGAGACCGTTGAGCTTGTTGCAGCCCACCACGCAGGCCTTGCATCCGGTACAGGCGTCGAGATCGACCTGGAAGCCATATTGTTCGCCTTCGTGCGGAGTCGTGAGCGGGATCTGAGACTCGTACAAGCTTTCAGCGACTGCGCCTTCGTCGTGTAGTCGTGCAAACTGCGCGACGACACTCAAGTCTTGCTGAGCTTTTAGGGTTTCTTGAATGACAGTGAGGCGAACGCCCATGGGAGTGCTTTCTTAGAGAAGTTTTTCTCTATTCCGCTGCGGCCGCGCAGTCTTCCATGCAGCCAGCCTCTCGGAACGATTCTTCCAGCGCCGCTTGCGCCGGAAGTTCAGCATAGACCCAGCCCTCCTCCACCTTGGCGGGGAAGGTCACGATGCTCAAATCTTCGTCACTGATGCCTTTGCCTGTTTCCAGGTCGAAGGTTTTCTTGTGGAAGGGGCAAGCCACTTTTGGAGTGCCAGACACGTCTCCCAAGAGACCGCGCGCGAGAACCATCTCGCGCTTATGAGGGCACAGGTTTTGCGTGACGTACCATTGATTCTTCGACTTGAAGTGAAACACAGCGAGCTGCACATCACCGAGGCGCACCGCAGTTCCACCTTCCACGGGCACGTCGCTCACGGGAGCAAGTTTGACCCAGGAGCGACTGATGACCGGCAGGTGTACCTTGGCGGTCAGGGGGAGGGTCGGCCAGGGCGCGGGGTGCGTTTGCCCCCGAACCGGCACCATCGGAGCGGGCGGTGAGGCAAGGTCGTCCCCAGAGAAATGCCGGAATCGTGCGCGCTTCTCGGGCGAATCAACTGCGTCCTTCCATTCGCAGATGTAGCCGTCGATGAGTTTTTGGATGTCAGCTTCGAGCTGCTCGCAGAGACCCAAACTGTCGAAAATGACCACGTTTTTCACGTGCTCGATCCCGCCTTCGATCTTATCCATCCAAACGGAGGTTCGCTGTAGTTTGTCGGCGGTGCGGATGTAGTACATCAAAAAGCGGTCGATGTATTTGATGGCGGTATTTTCATCGATGTCGGCAGCGAGCAAATCCGCGTGCCGAGGTTTGGCTCCGCCGTTGCCTGCCACATACAGGTTGTAGCCGTGCTCCGTAGCGATCAGACCGAAGTCCTTGCTTTGAGCCTCAGCGCACTCTCGCGTGCAGCCGCTCACGGCGGATTTGAGCTTATGGGGAGAACGCAGTCCCTTGTAGCGATGTTCGACGCGCACAGCGAAGCCGACGGAATCACCCACGCCGTAACGACACCAAGTGCTGCCCACGCAGCTCTTGACCGTACGGAGCGATTTGGCATAGGCGTGTCCGCTCTCGAACCCGGCGTCGATCAGCTCTTGCCAGATGTCGGGGAGCTGATCCACACGGGCTCCGAATAAATCGATGCGTTGACCGCCGGTGACCTTGGTATAGAGTTCATATTTCTTTGCCACCTGACCGATGGCGATCAGCTTGTCGGGCGTGATTTCCCCGCCTGGGATCCGAGGAACCACGGAATAGAGCCCGCGCCTCTGAATATTGGCCAAGAACCGGTCATTGGTGTCTTGGAGCATTTGATGATCCATGATCGGATCGGTTCCGGTGGTGGCGAAGATGGAGCCGGCGACCGGTTTGCAGATCTCGCATCCGTGCCCGCTGCCATGTTTCTTGAGCAAATCGTCGAAGGTTTTGATCCCACCCACCCTGATGAGGTCGAAGAGTTCCTGGCGCGAGTAGTCGAAGTGTTCGCAGATGCTCTTCTTGACGACTTGTCCACGGGCGAGCAGTTCGGCGTTGTAGAGATCGGTGACGAGAGGCACGCAACCGCCGCAGCCGGTTCCCGCTTTGGTGCATTTTTTGAGAGCATCAAAGCTGCATGAGGGATCTGCATTGATGGCCTGCACAATGTCGAGCTTCGTGACGTTGTTGCAGGAACAGACTTGGGCCGTATCGGGCATGGATAGCCCTGCGCCGCCT
>CAYMQT010000045.1:11888-32406 GCA_964392575.1 uncultured Polyangiaceae bacterium | reverse complement strand
GTAACAATTTTCCTCTCTGAATCGGGCAAGGGGAAGCGGCGAATAGTCACGTGTTCGGCGCATCATCTCGGAACCGGCCCGTTTTCCAAATGTCTTTCGTTTCTCAGATCAAGAGCCCACGCCACCTCGCCCTTCTTGCGACGCGCCTCGCGCTCATCCTGGTGCTCCTCACCCCCGCCGGATGCCAACGCCAGAAACAGGAAGGAGAGCCCGGTACCGCAGTGGTCGTCCCGACTCTCCAGTCGACCTGGATCAAAAACTTCAATCCCTATTTCGAGAGTCAGGCGCGCTGGCCGACCTCCGCCGGCATCTTTGAGCCGACGATCATCTTCAATCGAACGACTCAAAAGTTCGTCCCTTGGCTGGCCGAAGAATGGCACTGGGAAAATGAAAATAAGACCTTGGTCCTCAAGATCCGCACTGGGGTGAAATGGAAGGACGGGAAACCGCTGACGTCACAGGACGTCGCCTTCACCTTCGAGCTCATGAAGAAGCACAAGTCGCTCGACCAAGCGGCTATTTGGACTCATGTCGAGGACATCGAAGTCAAGGGCCAGGACGTTCACTTTCACTTCCACCACCCCTTTGCCCTACCTGCTCTTGACCTGATCGGACGCCAGCCGATCGTGCCCGAGCACATCTGGAAACACATCAAAGATCCAGTCAAATACTCCAACCCTGACCCGATCGGATCGGGGCCGTTCAATCAGGTTCTCAGCTTCAAACCCCAGATGTACGAGATCGGCGCCAATCCTGATTATTGGCAAAAGGGCAAGCCCCGCATCAAGAAGTTCCGCATCCCGGCCTTCGGCGGAAATGAGTCCCTGGCCCTGGCTCTCATTCGTGGCGAAATCGATTGGACCGCCGTCTTCTTGCCTGCCATCGATCGCATCTTCGTACAAAAGGATCCTGAGCATCACGGCTACCACTTCCCCTTGATCGAAGCGACGGTGATGCTCTACGCCAACACGACGATCGAGCCCCTGAGTAGTGCTGAGGTCCGCAAGGCTTTCAGCTACGCCATCAACCGCAAGATGATCGTACGCATCGCGATGCAGGGTTACACGCGCGAAGCCGATGCAACAGCCTTCAGCGATCTCTACGCCAAATACCACGACCCGAAGGTACTGGCGGAGGAGGGCGACTGGACCCGTTACAACCCCAAAAAAGCTGAGGCCATGCTGGACGCAGCAGGGCTCAAGCGCGGCGCAGACGGCCTTCGTACCCTACCCGACGGCTCGCCGTTGAGTCTGGATTTGAACTGCGTCATCGGCTGGTCGGACTGGATCATCGCAGCCGAAATCATGGTCAAGAATCTGCGTGCGGTCGGTATCGACGCAACCTTGCGCACCTATGCTTTCGGCGCTTGGTTCGACAAACTTCGGACGGGTGACTTTCAGCTCAGCATGAGCTGGTCCGATGGTGCGGCCACGCCTTACGATTTCTACCAGCGTCTGATGTCCGCAGACACATACAAGCCCATCGGTGAATCCGCCGAGAACAACTGGCACCGCTTCAAGAGCGAAGAGGCGGACCGACTTCTGAGCGCCTTCGCAGCTACAGCGGATCCCGTAGAGCAGAAGCGCGTCGCAGGCGAACTGCAGCGCGTATGGATCCGCGCGGCGCCGGCCATCCCGCTCTTCCCCGGACCGACTTGGGGTCAATACAACACAAGTCGAGTCGTCGGATTCCCCACGCGAGACAACCCCTACGCCCCCCTCGCCCCCTACAAGGCGCCTGGCCAAATTCTGACGATGGTGGAATTGCGCCCGGTCGGTACACCGCTACCAGAAGGCAATCCAGGCGAAGGAGCTCCCGGTCGAGGCTTCGTCATGCTCGAAAAGCCAGCGGAAGAAAAGGAGGCGGTGCCTTGAAGTTTCTCCTCCGTCGCCTCGGCTTCTACCTCATCGCGGCTTGGGTTTCTCTGACCCTCAATTTCTTCATTCCGCGACTCGCTCCGGGCGATCCCGCCGCGGCGCTGCAGCAGCAGTTCCAAGGACGCCTTGATCCGGCGGCGCTCGAAGCCATGAAAGAGGCCTTCGGTCTCACGGACAAGCCCCTCCACGAGCAGTACTGGGCCTATCTGAAGGACCTCTCTCAGGGTGAGCTCGGAATTTCTATCGCTCACTTCCCGGCGCCTGTCACTCAAGTGATCGGCACCGCGCTCTTGTGGACGTTGTTTCTTGCCGGCATGTCCGTCGTCCTCAGTTTTACTCTCGGGACTGCGCTGGGGATTCTCTCTGCCTGGCGTCGCGGTGGCCGCCTGGACGCGATCGCACCACCCGCGTTCGTCTTCTTAGGCGCCTTCCCCTACTTCTGGCTGGCCATGTTGCTGCTCTATTTCTTGGGCTTTGTCGGCGGCTGGTTCCCGATTCGCGCCGCCTATACAGACACGCTCACACCAAGTTTTTCTCTCACGTTCATCCTGGATGCTGCCTGGCACGCTCTGCTTCCCGCGGCCTCGATCGTCATGGCCTCGCTCGGAGGCTGGCTTTTAAGCATGCGCAACACGATGATCGGCGTTCTGAGCGAAGACTACGTCACGATGGCGCAGGCGAAAGGTCTGTCGGACCGGGAGGTGATGTGGAAATACGCAGCGCGAAACGCTCTCCTCCCCAACATCACGGGCTTCGGAATGGCTCTCGGTTTCGTGCTCTCTGGTTCCCTGCTCACGGAGATCATCTTCTCCTACCCGGGCCAGGGGTCGCTCCTCTTTCAGGCTGTCAAATCGATGGACTACCCCCTCATGCAGGGGCTCTTTCTCGCCATCACAGTAGCCGTTCTGGCCGCCAACTGGCTCGTGGACATCGCCTACGTCTTACTTGATCCGAGGACGCGCCGATGAAGCAACTCACCGAGCAGCTGTGGCAGAACCGGAAGGCCAGATTTGGCTTTGCGCTCCTCTCTTTGTTCATCCTCATCTCTCTCTTCGGTTCCTTTCTCGTCCGCGACCCTGCTGCTTATCTCACCGATCCGCTGCTACCGCCTGGCGGCGAGTACTGGCTCGGAACGACCCAAAAAGGACAGGATGTCTTCGCCCAGACCATCGTCGGAGCGCGCACCTCTCTGATCATCGGATTCGGGGTGGGATTCGTGGTTGTCTTCATCGGTGCTCTTGTCGGCATCGCCGCAGGATTTTTGGGAGGATGGGTGGATGACGCCCTGTCTCTGCTCACAAACGTCTTCTTGATCATTCCCGGACTTCCCCTCGCGGTGGTGCTTGCCGCCTATTTGGAAGCAAGCCCCATGAGCATCGCGATCGTCCTCATTCTCACCGGTTGGGCATGGAATGCTCGCGTACTCCGAGCGCAGACCCTCTCCATCGCCAAGAAGGACTTCGTCCTTGCAGCTGTGGTGAGCGGAGAAAGCCGGCTACGCATCATGCTCGTAGAAATCCTGCCCAACATGACCTCTCTCGTGGTCTCTGGTTTCATCGGCGCTGTGGTGTACGCCATCGGGGCTCAGGTGGGTTTGGAGTTCCTCGGCCTGGGAGATGTTTCGGAGGTGACCTGGGGCACGAACCTCTACTGGTCCTACACGGGCCAGGCGCTTCTGACGGAATCCTGGTGGACCATCGTCCCCACAGGCCTCTGTATCGCGCTCGTCGGCTTCTCCCTGGTGATGATCAACTTTGCCATCGATGAGGTCACCAACCCCCGCCTCCGCTCCGAAGGTCAGTTTCTCGAAGAACTGTCCAATGCGGGACTCCCCCGCGGCTTCGCCACCCCTGTCATTCGGAAAGACGCCGCCTTACCCGAGGTGGCTTGGGTGCCCGCGAGCACAGAGGAACCGGAAAACACAACCGACGAATCAGAAACGGAACAGGGAGATCGCGACACCGATCCTCCACCTCGGATCTCCATGAGACCCGGAGGTTCTGACGAGAGCGACACCGATCCTCCACCCCGGATCTCCAGAAGACTCGGAGCTGACTCCGATGAGAGCGACACCGGTGATCGCGATACGAATCCTCCACCCCTAGCGTCCATGAGACCGAGCGCCCAAGAACCCGCGCAGAAACTCGAAGAAAGATCTCCAAGCGACGAAGATCCAGGAGACAAAGAATGAGCGCTCCTGATTTCAGCGTCCCCCTTCTGGAGGTGAACAACCTTCACGTGGAATACCTCACACCCAAAGGACCCGTCCGCGCCGTGGACAACGTCTCTTTCTCCATCAGGAAAGGGGAGATCTTTGGGCTGGCGGGGGAAAGTGGCAGCGGAAAATCCACGGCCGCCATGGCCATCATGAGGTTGCTTCAAGCTCCTGCTTTGATTACCGGAGGCAGCGCCAAGTTTCTCGGCAAAGACATTTTTACCATGACCGAAGACGAGCTGCGCGCGTTTCGCTGGCGCAAGATTGCACTCGTTTTTCAAAGCGCTATGAACGCCCTCAATCCGGTGATGACGATTGGCGCTCAAGTCGCCGATGCCATCACCGCGCATGAAAAGGTCTCTCAGAAAGAAGCTCTTGAGCGCTCGGTAGAACTGCTCACGCTTGTCGGAATCAGCAGTCGTCGGGCGTTTGCCTATCCGCACCAGCTTTCCGGAGGCATGCGTCAACGGGTGGTGATCGCGATCGCTCTCGCCCTGAGCCCCCCTCTCCTTTTCATGGACGAACCGACGACGGCTCTCGACGTCGTTGTCCAAAAAGAGATCTTACAGGAAATTGCCGAGCTCAAGAAGAAGCTCGGCTTCTCCATCCTCTTCATCACCCATGACCTAGGTCTCATGCTTGAGTTTTGCGATAGCATCGGCATTCTTTACGCAGGCCGCATGTGCGAGATCGCACCTTCTGGCGCCATGCTCCATACGGCGCAGCACCCCTACACTCGCGGACTGATCCGGTCCTCCCCGGAACTCCACGGCCAAAAGCATCGCATGGAAGGCATCGGCGGCGCGCCTCCCGACATGCTCCACCCGCCCAGTGGCTGTCGCTTTCATCCACGATGTCGAGAAGCGGAACCAGCTTGCAAAGAGCACCTCCCCAAGCTCGTGGACGTCGGACCCAATCATCAGACCGCCTGCCTGATCCGAGTGCGCGAGAAGATGGAACGAACAGGAGGGGAGACATGAGTAGCCGTCGCTTCCGACCCCTGACCCCCGCCGAGAGCCCTCTTCGCAAGAAGGTGGGCACTCCCATCATTCAGGTCCAGAACCTCTCCAAATTCTTTGAAGTCGGATCAGGGTTGAGGTCCAAAAAACTCCGCGCCCTGAACGAAATCTCTTTCGACCTCTTCCGCGGTGAATGCATCGCCCTCGTCGGCGAATCCGGGAGCGGGAAAAGCACAGTGCTGAAGATCCTCGCCCGGCTGGAAGAGCCGAGTTCTGGCACCATCCTGTTTCGTGGGGAAGACATCATCAAGAAAGAGCCGCGCGGCGCGTCTCTCGAGTATCGACGAAACGTGCAGATGATCTTCCAGGATCCCTTCGGCTCCCTGAACCCCGTGCATTCGGTCCGGCACCACCTTGTCCGGCCTATGTATCGGCACAAGAAGGTCAAGACCGAAGAAGCTGCGGAAAAGAAGTGCCTGTCGTTGCTCCGGATTGTGGGGCTCACTCCGGAAAAGGAATTCGCCGACAAACGTCCCGATGAAATGTCCGGAGGGCAGCGGCAGCGCGTGGCCATCGCTCGCGCCATGGCCGTAGATCCAGTCGTCATGCTCGCCGATGAGCCGATCAGCATGCTCGACGTATCGATTCGCATGGGAATTCTCAACCTCATGCATGATCTAAAGACCGCTACGAGCGTGGGCTATCTCTACGTCACCCACGATCTCGCAAGCGCACGCTACATCGCCGACCGCACCATGGTGATGTACGCCGGAAACATGGTCGAAGGAGGGCCCAGCGAAATCCTGCTCGATCACCCCGCGCATCCCTACACCAAGCTCCTCCTCGAAGCTGTTCCGGACCCCAAGGGGAGTATCTTTCGCGAGCTACCAGCCAAGAGTGGGACCCCACAACTCATCGATCCACCTCCTGGTTGCCCCTTCGCCGACCGCTGCGCCGAAGTCATGGAGGTCTGCCATCAGGAAAATCCCAAGCCCGTCGCCCTCCGGCGCTCGAAGGTGGAGGGCCATTTTGTCCGTTGTCATCTGTACCGGGAAGAGGATTCCGATCTCTCCGAACCTCCGCCCCGACCGGCTCCGGCTCCGCGGACAGGTGCCTGAGCGCCTAAAATCTTCGACTAACGACCCGTTTTCAACTCCCTGACGAGTGCCCCGAGCGCCTGGCGACGGGTCGGCTCCCGCTCAGCCAAATTTTCCATACAGCTGACGAGGTGCCTGGATTCTTCCATGCAGCGGACCGCCAGCTTGTCAAAAGGAGCGGTCAGGCAAGAGTGAACGACCGTAGAGCTGAGGCGGAGCGCAGCGGGACTCGCAGCAATTTCAGCCTGAGTTCTCCCGAGCCAGGTCTCGGCCATCTTCTCACATGCAAGCGGCCCTGGCAGCTTCGACTCACACCCTGTCGCCAGGGATGAGCACCACAAGATCAGAAGGACAAGCGAAGTCTGCGCTCCCTGTCTTCGCTTGAGCGCCGCCCTTTTTCCCGCCGTCAAAGGATGAGCCCCATCGTAAACAGAATATCCGTCGAGTTTTGAAACTCTGGCAAGGGCGCGAGGTGAGTGATCGCCCCGTCGAGAACGATTTGAGTCGGCTCAAATGCCGAACCTGTCTGGTTCCCCACGATGCTGTAACTCGCGTTCACGCCGACGTCCCACCAGTTCTTGATGATGTCGAAGCTCAACCCCGCCCCCAGGGTAAAATTGGTCGCGACCCCACTCCGATGACCGCCAAAATCCGTGTCTGGCGCGTTGGGGATCGGAGCCCGAAACCCCATCCACGACCATCCCACGATGCCCCGCAGTCGAAAGCGCGGATGGACGACCCACATAGGCTCAGCAAGGGCACCAAGATTGACGACTTCCAAGTTCTCCTGCTGAAACGCGCGATCATGGCTCACCCCCGCGTAGTCGAAACCGCCCGGCGAAACCTCGACAGGAATGCGCTCTTCCCGGTAAAAGATCCGCACAGCAAACCAAGAAGCCACCTCCGCGCGTAGGTACCCGCCGTAGGCCACACCCGGCCGGTAACGGATCCGCTCCGTACCACTGGGTCGATGGACCCAGCCCACAAAAGCCCCGACAGCAGCCCAGCGAGTTTTGGGGTAGTCCTTTGAGATCTCACTCTTACTATCAAAAGGCCACTGCACCCACCCGTGATCGTCCTCAGGGAGAGGCGTAGAATCGTCCTCAGGGAGAGGCGTAGAGGCGCCCTCACCCGCGGTGGAGTCCTTGTTCGCCTCGGCTTCGTCCACCGACGATTCCTCTGCCACTGAGGGCTCCTGCTCAGGGGATGGCTCCCCTGCGACGGAGGGCTCCCCTTCCGCTCCTGTGGCCTCTTCTGCAAAAGAAACGCTGGCGATCGTCATCGCCGACAGAAATGAGGCCACCGCCCCATCCAGCTTAGCCACGCAAAGTCGCTCCAAAGTCACTCTCGACCAGGGTAAGAGCCCTGTGCTGAATCGCCTCTACCTCTTTGTCGGTGAGCGTACGGGCCTCATCCGGCGCGGAGACGGCCTTGGGATCGCGATACACGACGCGAAACGTGAGCGAACGATGACCCAAGGGCACCGAGCCTCCCCTGAATTCCGAAGCCAGTTCCACTGACTCGCAGAGTTCTCCCGCAGCCCCCCAAATAGCGTCAGCCACGGAGCCAGCCGCCGTCTCATCGCTGACGACGAGCGACAAGTCCCGGGTGATTGCCGGCAAGCGGGGAATCGTCCGGTAACGCGGCGTCACCTCTCCCAGAGCTTCGATGGTCGCAAGGTTGAGCTCAACCAACAGTGCACTCCCATCCAAGTCAAAGGCCTCGATCACATCCGGGTGAAGTGGTCCGAAAACACCGACTTCGGTTCTATCGACGAGCACCTGAGCCGCAGCGCGCGGATGAAGGTGAGCCGTTCTTTCGCTCTTCCCCAGATACTTCACCTCCACCTTACGTCTGGTGAGACGTTCGACCATCTGAACGGCGATGGCCTTGGCGTCGTAGAGGTCGTACTCTTCCGCTTTGAGCGTGAGGTAGTCCGGACGTGGACCCGCGAGCAGCGCCGCAAACGTGGGCTGCTCGTAAGGAAGCGTCTTCTCGTCCTCTCGCAAACGCACGCGCGCTTCAGACACAGGCTCGGATCCGTTCGGCCGGAGAAACACCGCACCGACAGAAAACAGTTGGACACGCGCCTCGCCTCTGCGGCGCGATCGCCTGAGCGCTTCCAGCAGTCCCGGGGCGAGCGACGTTCTGAGGACAGATCGCTCCTCGCTCAGGGGATTGGAAAGTGTGACGACAGGCTCAGGCGCCTTGAGGTTGGCGAGGTCTTTAGGCGCCACAAAGGCGTGCAGAAGCGCCTCCGAAAGACCCAAGGTGACGGCCGTGACAGCGGCTTTCCTCTCGATCTCTCCCGACGTCCGTGGAGCCTGAGGCGGGATGGCCGGCAAGACCGTCGGAATGTTGTCGAGGCCGCGGATCCGAGCCACTTCTTCGATGAGATCTTGCTCAATCTTGACGTCGGGTCGGTGGCTCGCACCTCGGATACTTGCCGCAGCACCACCGCGATTGTCGACCAAATACTCGATCTGAAAGCCGAGAGACTGAAGAATTCCCATGGCCATTTTGAACGGAACATGCACCCCGAGCAGTGCGTCGAGATGTGCCCCGTGAAGCTCAATGCTTGGAACAGTGATCTCGACACCATCCGCACGAACGACCCCAGGTGCGACGCGCCCGCCGGCAAGGGTATGAAGCAAATGGCGTGCGCGCTCGATGACTCGCTCGGTTCCGCCGTGGTCCGTTCCGCGCTCAAAGCGATGACTTGATTCCGTGTGCATCCCCTGGCGCCTGGCTGTACGGCGAATGCCGCGCGGCTCGAAATACGCGCACTCGAGCAGAACATCCTCCGTCGTAGAGGCAATCTCGCTGTCGGCACCGCCCATGATCCCGGCCAGGGCCGTTGCACCTCCGCCATCGCAGATGAGCAGGTCGTCTGGAGTGAGTTCTCGTAGAGCGCCGTCCAGAGTGGTGATCTTTTCCCCGGCTTGAGCCAGTCGAATCACAATCTGGGCGCTCTTGACCGCACTGAGGTCAAAGGCATGAGTGGGCTGTCCATACTCAAGCAAGAGCCAGTTGGTGATGTCGACCACGTTGGAGATGGGGCGGATCCCCAGGCGATGGAGCCTCCAGCGCATGGGGTCAGGGGAGGGGCCGATTTTTACACCTCGAACGACGGCCGCCCCGTAGCGGGGACAACGATCCGGCGCCTGATTCCGGACGGAAATGCTTTTGTCCGCAGAAAGGCCCTCCTCAACAAATCCATCCGAGGCAGGAAGGACCAGTTCACATTCAAAGAAGGCCGCCATGTCACGGGCGATCCCCACATGCCCGAGCGCGTCGGGACGGTTGGGAGTGATGTCGAGTTCGTACACGACGTCACGCGCCTCAGGGAAGGCATCGATGAAACGAGTGCCCGGTTCGAAACTTCCGGGCGGGTAGGTCAAGATCCCGGAACTGGATTCCGAAAGACCGAGTTCCGCCTCACTGCACAACATCCCCTCACTCACGACGCCGCCGATGTCGCGCCGCTCGAGGACGAAGTCGACCCCAGGCAACTTCACTGAGAGGCCAGCAAACACAACGAGACCTCCGGGGCCCGGGACGTTCTTTGCTCCACAAACCACCGTGAGCAACTCCGGCAAAGTCTCACTTCGCAACGACGGTGGACGGGAGCCCATGGGTACGACCATCGGGGTCACCCTCGTGCGGATGGTGACCAGCTTGAGTGAATCGCGACTCGGATGAGGCGCAATGCTCACCACAGCAGCGATCACGACCGGCCGAAGCGCCGACTCGAAATCGTGTGTGCCGTCCACAGCGAGACCGACGGCGGTCAGAGCGTCTTCTACTTCCTTCGGTTCGAAGGACGCATCGGGAAGGAGTTCAGAGAGCCAGCGGTAAGAAACGAGCATCTGTGGGGCGCCTTGTAGCACGGCTCGGGCCGCGGTCTGCCCCTCAAGGACATACGTCCAGAAGGCCTCTATTTTAGCTCTGATGAACACGAGCCGAGGCCATGGGAGTCCTCGGGCTTAGAGCTTGTAGGGGCGCACAGGCGCGGACACAGGCGGCGCCATGCGGCGACCAGGAGGGCGGCGCATTTTCTTGAGTTCAAACTCAGCCTCTATCTTCGGGTTCTCTGAGGGAAGGGTCACCCGGCGTTCGAGGTCTGGCGCCGTACAGCCCGGAGTCGTCGCTTCAATCTGAATCAAGACTTGAGGGTTGTCACTCGATCCTCTTACGACCTCTTGCCTGAAAATACCCGCTTCTGTTCTTCCGAGAAGCTCTCCGTCCAGCCGAACGTCTACTTCTCCACATCCTTTCGCCTGCACGAACAGGGGGACCTGTACCATCTCTGGCTGACACAAAAGGGACAGCTCGACGCGAGAACCCGAAGCAAGAAGCGCCTGAGGTAGCATCCTTGAGAGCTTAGGTCCGGAGAACCCGGGAGGGCAGTCCGCCTCCACCCGCACGCCGCTCTCCGTGCTTACGCGATGGACGGCTGCCCCCCCTTCCACGAGAACCAAAGCGGAGGTGCCCCCAGGGGAGGAGGACCGAAAGCGCACGGAAACCTCCGGGAGAGGCTGTCCTGCTGGCGTTTGCGCTGTGAGGTGAACCTGAGCGGTCTCGGGAGCTTTGGTCGCACCCTCTTGCCGAAGAGGAGGACTCTCCCGAAGACCCAGAGTGACCCCCAAAGCACCCCCAGAAAGAGCTCCCAGCAGGATCAATGGAGAGCGGTAGTGATCGAGCCAATGTCCGAATCCGGGACGAGGGGATGTAGACTTTCTTGAAGTCACGCGGATGGAACCAGGCGCGCGCGGCAGCCTTTGCGCGATGGGGGTAGACAACTTGACGGGCGCTAGGCGAGCGTCGGGCGAAAGTTCACTGATGACCCGGCGGTCTACCCGGTCTTTTCCGCCATTCGACTCTGTCGCAGGATCCACCTCCGGCTCGGTCTGCTCCGCCACAGAGGCGGATGAATCCACTCCGAAATGAGTGTCTCCGAAATGCGTCTCCCCAACAAAGCCCACTCCCACACTGGGAGTGCCCCAGTCGGAGTCGAGAACTTGATCTCCCAGCTCCGGGAAAGGCAGCATGCGCGTCTCTTCATCTTTCATCTGCTGCTCCTGGTCGGGGTGCGAGGAGCTCAGAAGCGCCCTTGGGGCGGTCGAGGAGGGTGCGCACAGCGTAACTACCGGCCGCATCCAAAGGCATGACTTCCGACAGCGTGCGTACGTATCGCTCGCCCGTCACTGCTCGCTCCACCTGCACAATCAGGTCTACGGCCGAGGCTACCTGCGATCGCAGGGCTAAAAGCGGCAGCTCGACCCCGGAAAAGAGAGCCAGTGTCTCGATCCGACGCAGCGCGTCCAGGGGTGAGGAAGCGTGTACCGTCGAAAGGCAACCCCCATGCCCCGACGTCATCGCCTGAATCAAGTCGAGAGACTCCCCTCCCCGAAGCTCTCCAATCACGATGCGATCCGGACGCAGGCGCAACGTGGCGACGAACAGGTCGCGAATGGACACGCGCCCTTTTCCTCTCGCATCTCCGGGAAAGGATTCGAAAGCTACAACGTGCTCATGCTTGAGGTGAAGCTCCTTCGCGTCCTCAATCGTGACGATGCGTTCGTCCATCGGAGTCAAAGAAGCTACGCAGCGCAGAAGTGACGTCTTGCCGCTCCCCGTCCCTCCCGACACGATGATGTTCCGCTTCTCCAAAACGGCCTGACGAAGGAGATGCGCCGCTGCATCGTTGAGTGCCCCCCATTCTATCAACTGTCCCAGGCTCAGCTGCTCATGTCGATGACGACGGATGGCGACGCACGGACCGACCTCCGAAACAGGCGCCATCACCGCTTGCAGCCGCGACCCGTCCGGGAGACGACCCTCCAAAATAGGGTGTGTCTCATCAAAGGATCGCCCCAGGATCTGCGCGACCGCGCAGAGCGCACGCATGAGTTCAGCCTCACTCGCAAACGTCGCCGCCGAGCGCTGAAGCTTGCCGCGCCGTTCCACAAACACCTCAGACGGTCCGTTGACAAGAATCTCACTCACGGACTCATCCTCCATTTCAGAACGGAGCGGAGACAGAAAGCCCTCAACGAACCTCGCAAACACTCGACGAGTGTCGGGTGCAGCAGCGCTCATCCCTGCTCTCCCCGTGCCAGCCGGCGCAGAGCAGCATTGACCCAGAGCGGAACCTCTTCCGCTGGAACGCCTCTTACGTAGGCTTCAAAGTGACGGCGCGCCGAATCCGCCTCTCCCGTAGTGCGGTCGTAGTAGTTGGCTAAAAACAAATGCGCACTGGCCGAGAGTTCTGGAAGTCCTTCGAGCGCCCGAATGTCACGTTCTGCTTCGAATTCATGACCGAGTGCGAGATGCAGGGAAGCCGAGAGCTGCCTCAAAAGGGGAGAATCTGGATTTCGGCGCAGCCGTGCTTCAACGTACCCAAGAGCGCTCCCGAGTCGCCCACTCTCGATGCATGTGTCGACCAGCAAAGAAAAAACCTCCTCCTCATCGGCGCCCGCCTGCTCTGCCGCGAGAAAATACTGCTCCGCGCGAACACTCTGACCGGAGGCATCGAGGAGGCGCCCCTTTTCGAGCCACTCGGCGTGAGCCGGAGCGGTCTGAGCCGGCGGTAAGCTCGTTTGGGCCGAACAGGCCAAACCACTGAGACAAATGGCCACGAAAAACAAGCGCCGGGGCGCTTGGCCCGACCTTCTGAAGAATCCTGGATGAGTGCTCATACCCAGTGATTCGGTCGCACCCGGGGATCGTTGCAGATTTCTGCAAAATCTCGCCTGGTCGCCTATTTGACCGCCTGCGCGTACCTGCGCTCAAGACGCAGGAGCTTTTCACTCAGGGGTCCTTGATGGGCGCTGAGCAGAGCCCGAAGTCGCCTTACCTCGAAGAGAGCCCTTTTTGCGTCCTGACCCCGTTCGGCGCGACGAAGTTGCAGATGCCTCATGCGTATTTCCGCTTGAATGCGCAAGCGAAGGTCCTCGCGCGCGCGGACCAGTGCCTCCCGCTCCTGGCCTTCGAAAGCAAGGGGATCGCACGTCAGTGCACGGTCAATCTTCTTGAACACCGAGAGCCGCTCCTGCTCCTTCACCTTCGCCAGTTCAAGCCAGTAAGCGAGTTCCTTCTCGCTGAATTTGCTTTGCGCGGCTCTTGGCGAACACTTCGCCTCTCCCTCAGCGGCAAAGACCTCCACGCCCCACTCTTCCGTCGCCGCCGGTCGACGCATCTCGCCTTTCGACCCGGAGCGCGTGCTCCCAAACCAGGCATAAAGACTCACGGCAACGAGCAGGAAGGCGAACAGCGAAAGACGTAGAGGCGACGTGCCTTTCTCTTCAGATTTGGGCGCGTTCTGCATCAGAATCCTCCTCCGCTCAAAAGCGGACCCACGAGCAAGATCAAGATGGCCACCATGAGAAACATCACCGGTACCAGGAGCAAAACGCCGGCTCTCGCTGCGGCTTCTTCTGCACGCACACTGCGCCGTTGACGGCTCACCGACGCCTGCTGCCCCAAAGCGTCCGAGATGGACGCCCCCTTCAATTCCGCAGCTAAAAGCGCTCGAACGAGATCGGTGACGTCCGAAGTCGGCACCCGCTCACAGAGAGCCAAAAGGGCCGCACGCCGGGTGATCCCCAAATGCAGGGCACTCAGAACCTGCCCGAGTTCGTCCGCGACAACCCCGGTTTGACCTTCGATCACTCGCTTGATCGCCCCTACAAAGTCCATCCCAGCATTCATGGCAAGGGCGGCCAGATCGATGGCCGACGGTAACTCCCGCGACATCTCCTGAAACCGTTCTGTGGCAATCGATTGAAGCCTGAGATTCAAGGCCCAGCCGCCGACGAGAGCACCTGGTAGCACCCAGAGCCGCGAATCCCCTCCCACAAGGGCCGCCAGGCCCGCGCCCAAGAGCGCGAACACCAGGCTCAGAAAGACAGCTTCGTATCGATCGAGACCCAAAGGTTCCCCGGCTCGAATCAAGAGTTTTCGCTGGGCGGCCTCCCATCGCTGGCTCCAAGTTCTTGCCACGCCTCCCCGGGATTTCGCATACCGGAAGGCGTCCCGCACGATCCCGCCACCAAAGCGGAGGAACGGACAGAGGCCCCGGAAGAGCGCCGAACGGCAGGCGATGGCTCTGCGCTCCCCGCGTTTGCCCCCTTGGGGAAAGGGCAGCGGACTGATGCGCGCAAGCGCTCTAGCTACAGGCACGAGGCCGATCGCTAGCATTGCGCAGGCTCCCGAACCGAGGAGAGCTGTCTCGTTGACTGAACCGATGGATAGATGACTCATGACTTTCCCTCAGATGCGAACTGCCAAAATCTGACGTGCGAAGAAACCTGCTAAAATCCAGAGAAGCACCGCCACGCCGAGGAGGATATGACCCGTCACCGTCTCCTCCAGAGGCCGGAAATAATCCGGATCGCTCAGCTGAATTCCGAAATAGAGAGGCACGGGGACACAGCTGATCACCCAAGCCTGAGCGCGACCCTCCGCAGTCTTGGCGCGAATCACCCCTTCTAGACGAGCCAGTTCACGAAGTGATGCCGAGGCTGTTCTGAGAACACGCGGCAAATCCCCTCCGGTACTTCGGCCCACACGCAACGTCGAGAGAGCCAAGGTCAATGTGCGACTTCGCGCGCGTTCCTCGAATGCAGACAGCGCACGTTCTAAAGAGCGCCCAAGCTGCATCTCTCTCGTGATCAGCCCAATTTCCTCTCGGAGCGGAGCATCACACATCGTCTCACTGACTTGAATCGCCTCACCGAGGGAGGGCGCAGACTCAAGAGCGCGCGAAAGCCCGGCGAGCCATCCTTCGACCTGGGATTCGATCTTACGCACCCTTTCCCTACGCGCCCGCTCAAGAAGAACGGGCGGCAGCAAAGCTCCTAGGAGGCAAAGCCCGAGCGCCGGGAAACCCGCCCCGAGCCCTACCAGTCCAACAAGAAGCGCCCCTGCCTGAAACCCCAGCACCTGACCTGCGCTGATCTCGGCACGCACGAACGCCAGACCCACCCTGAGGCTCGCATGCCTTTTCATTACCCAGTCAGAGGCAAAAGAATCCGGGCAAGCTGCTTGCCGCAAAAGCAAAGCGGCACCGCCACACGCGACAACTGCGCAAAGCGTCCCGAACCCAGACACCTGAAGGAGCTGACCGAACATCAAAAGAGCTCCTCAGGTTCAGCAGAGTAGACACGCTCGAGTTCGGGCAAAAAGCTGGGCAAAAATCCCGTCGCAGCGTGAAGCCAGACGCCACCGACCGGGTCGTATTCAAGACGAAAAAGCTCCCTAAGAGTAAAGTCTCCCTCATCGCCAAGCCCAGTGACTTCGGTGATGCTCGTGATCTTCCTCTCTCCACTCGAAAGACGAGACTGCTGCACAATCAAATCCACGCTCCCAGCGATCTGGCGTCGGATAGCCGCCAGAGGAAGGTCTACCCCGGCCATCAAACACAGAGTTTCGAGACGCCTGA
The DNA here is from genome assembly GCA_964392575.1 of uncultured Polyangiaceae bacterium. Classification (GTDB taxonomy): domain Bacteria; phylum Myxococcota_A; class Polyangia; order Polyangiales; family Polyangiaceae; genus NIC37A-2. The sequence continues at coordinate 16,813 of CAYMQT010000045.1, read as the reverse complement.
CCGCCTGCGCTGGAGAATTGGCATGAGTGGTCGTCATGGACCCCTCGTGTCCGGTGTTCATCGCCTGCAGCATGTCGAGGGCCTCACCTCCCCGGCACTCTCCGACTACGATCCGATCCGGCCGCATGCGCAGCGCGTTCTTGACCAGATCTCGAATCGTAAATTCTCCACGGCCCTCTAAATTGGGTGGTTTGGATTCCAAGCCGACGACATGATCCTGCGCCAAGGAGAGCTCCGCGGCGTCCTCAATCGTCACGACTCTCTCGCCGCTCCCGATGGAAGCCGAAAGGACGTTGAGCAACGTCGTCTTCCCGCTTCCGGTGCCACCGCTGATGACGATGTTCTTCCGGAGTTCGACAGAGCGTCGGATGAAGCGAGCCATGCGCTCGTTCAGGCTTTGTCCGGCGACGAGATCTCCCATCGAAAGGCGCTTGGAAGGAAATTTACGAATCGTGATGCAGGGGCCACGCAGGGCCAACGGAGGGATCACTGCGTTGACGCGCGACCCGTCAGGCAGCCTTGCATCCACCAGAGGTGAAGACTCATCGATCCGACGCCCCAGGGGAGTGACGATCCGTTCGATGGCCGAGCGGACTGCTTCTCCATCAGTAAACCCGCGACCAGTAAGTTCCAGTCGACCGGCACGCTCCGCGTAGATCGTTTGTGGATCTACGACCATGATCTCACTCACGCGCGGATCCTTGAGTAGAGCCTCCAGCGGTCCTAATCCTAGTGCCTCATCCAAGAGTTCACTCACGAGTCGTCGCCGCTCTTTGGGGTCAATCTGAAGATCTGGTTCGAGCACAATTTCTTCAAGGGCCCGGTTCACCTCGGCGCGAAGCTCAGCCGTCACCGTGCTCCCCAGCTTCCTGCCCATGAGATTCAGCCGTTCGAGGAGGAGGTCATGAGCACGGCGACGAGTGCTGGCCGACGTGTCTGCCCGCACATCCTTCTGAAGACAGACCTCGTAAGGCCCCACCTTGAGCTTCATGCTCTCCTTGCCCGCCACGACCTTGGATTGATGAATGCGCTCTCCATCAAGAAAGATCCCCGAGCGAGAGTGATCCTCCACGACGAATCCGGCTTCGGTGAGTGAAAACACCGCATGCCGCCGAGAAACGAGCGGGGACGGCAAGACGAGATGACACTCGACGTCACGACCCACCGTCACCGGCACCCCCAAGGGGAAATTGCGCCGCAAGCTCTTTCCCCCTGGCACCAGAACGCTCACCAGCATTTGCGCCGACGCTTCGCCCGGTGGAAGTAAGACTTCACTCATGAGAAGTCTCCCACGTGGACTCGACCTTCTTGCGTTCTTGAATGCCGCCGCTGTAGTTCCGATACGCTTCGAGCGCCGAGGCAATGTCTTCGCGTGCGTCACGTGTCGTCGCATCAATCACTGTTGGTACAATGAAGATCACGTTGTCGGCGGCCTGCTGTTGCATGCGCTGACTGCTGAAGAGCGCCCCCAAAATGGGGATCTGGCTGAGAAAGGGGACTCCCGTCTTGCTCTTCAACTTGCTCTCCGAACTGAGTCCAGCCAGGACGACGGCCTGTCCGAGCTCCAAGTTGACGATGGTGGAAAGAGAAGCCGTGACACGACCCGGCGCCCCGGAACCCCGGTCATCCGTCAAGTCGGAGACGTCAGCAGACAGCTCGATCTGGAGGCGGCCACTCCGAGAATCGTAACGCGGCAAAACCTCGATCCGGCTCCCAAATTCAATCGAGTGGATCCCGGTCGTGAGGGATCCCTGCACCGGGATGTTCACCTCACCACCGCCTTCAAACTGCGCTCGCTGACCGTTCTCCGTGATGACGGCAGCCTTTCGCATCAGTTTCGCCCATCCAGACGACTGAGCCATGTCGAGACGGAGCAGCGCCTGATCCTGCACCACGGCCGTCGCCGACTGAAAGCTTTGACTCATGAAGTCAAACTCCGCGTTCAGGGTGCCTCCACTGATGCTCGACGGGTACCCGACGCCTATCTGATGACCCATGGCGCGGTCGAGCTGCACGAAGTAGAAGTCAAGCCGTATGTTGTCTTCCTTCTGAACCTCTGGTCCCTGTCTCACTTGCCCCTTCTGCTCATGACTCTCCACCGTGATGGCCAGATGACGCTCCTTACCGTCCAGCATGATGAACAGAAGAGTGGTCGTACCGGCCTCTTGTCCCACAAGGACGAACTGATCCCCCTTTTGCGTGAGACGGACATCCACGATACCGCGGGTTCCCTCCGAATAGCTCCGCACCCCCTCGGCGGAGAGCACATGCTGCTCCCCGATCCGAAGGCGAAAGTTCTCCACCTCTCCTCCCGTCGAGGTCGCACTCCGCTCATCGAGAGTCTGAGAAGAAGCCGAAAGGGGCAACGAAAGCACCGCCGCGGCGAGAACCACCGCGCTCACTCTCCACGCACGCAGCTTAGCGGACATGCTCAATCTCCTGAGTCTTTTCTGCCTTGGCGAGGGAGGCCCGCACGTCTTGTTCTGACTTATCCTTCGCACCCGAAGACTCTCTGAGATCTTCTGGATTGCGCAGAATGAGTCGGAGGTCTCCCCTCGATTCCGCAGAGAAGAGCTTCTCCGCTTCCGCCGAGGTCACGCTCAGAGTGACTCCCTTCCCGCCGAACTCCGCGGAAGCCACGCCCAGTTCTTCGCTCTCCACCTTGCCACCGACGGCAAGCACCAGCACACGTTCCAAAAGGATCTCAGACCGACCGGACGCTTCTACCAAGACGTCCACATGGTCCCCAACCCGCAACAAACGACCGAGAGGGTTCGCCCCTGCGTCGATGGAGTAGGCGCGTCGGCCCGGCAGCACGAGAGCCGCCAAGTGCTGATGAGCCTTCCCGTCCGCGAGGTCACCCCAGATCAATCCGTCCCCCGCCTTGAGAGCATTTTGAACGGGAACTCCCATGAGGTTTTCCTTCTCGCTCTCTCGGATCCGTCGCTCGTCCAGGTAATCCGCCGGCACGTCCACCTTGGCGAGAGTCTCCGGGCTGAGAAGTGCCCCAGGCTCAAGGTCGCGGGTCACGATCAATACCGAAACCGGGCGACCGCCTTGCGACTCCTCCTTGATCCGAACCGCATAAGCTTGAAAGCCGAGAAGCCCGATGAAGAAGGCGGCGGCCCCGACCAGGTTGGCGCGATGATTTGTCGTTTTCACGACGACCGACTCGGCCAGCCTTGCCCGCTGTTGCCAAAATTCGACCATCCAAAAAGCAAGCGCAACGGCCCTCTCTCCCGACCGAACCACCCTCATGGTTCAGATAAACCTTATGGTTCAGGCAAACGCTCACTGGTTCTCGGACGAGGGGACCGCTTCGGTCGAATATCTGATCCTCTTGGTCGTCCTGACCATCGGGCTCGCCTTCGCCATCATTTCGCTCGGCCCGGGGGTGATCGCGCTGTTTGAAGCCCGCGCGCTTTGGCTTTCCCTACCCCTTCCGTAGGGCGCACCCCGAAAAATCGCGGGCCCCCAAAATTCACGCAACGGAGATACGGCCAGGCCGAATCCAGGTCACTTCCCGGGAAAACACCCCGAAAACTCAGTCAGGAAATCAAGCCATGAATCAATTTCAAACTCACACGAATAAGATGTCTCCCCGCAGTCTCCGCCCCACCGGCCGCATGGCCGGCGTCATCAAGCTCTTTTCCCGGGACGAGCGCGGCATGTCCACCGTCGAGTACGTGATCTTGCTCGCCGTGATCGTGATCGGCGCCGTCGGTATCTGGAAGGACATCGGTGGAAAAGTCGGCAAAAGTTTAAGCGGCGCCAGGGATGACATCAACAAGCTGCCTGAGAAGGGTGCTGAGTAGTAGCCCCTCGCCGCAAACTCTCGCCGAAGGAAGGACACACCCATGACTCTCACTGCCGCAGCCCTCACCGCACTCATCCTCGCTTACACGGATCTCCGCACCGGTCGCATGCCCAATGGCATCACAGTGGGTTCCTTGGCGTTAGCAGTTCTGGTGCGGTGGGGGCTGGGCGGCAGTCTTGGACTCGTCTCGGCCCTCTTGGGCGCTCTCGTCGTCGCTTTCCTACCCGCTCTTCTGTTCTTTTCTACGCGAGGAGAAGGAATTGGCGGCGGAGATGTGAAGGCGCTCCTTGCTCTCGGCGCGTGGCTCGGCCCGATGCAGGGCCTCGAGGCCGAATTCGCAGGCTTCTGCATCTTGGCCGCCTACGCGCTCGTCAAAGAAGCGCAGAGGGGACAGCTCCTCTCGCTCCTCGGTCGCTCCTTTTCCCTCGCACTCCCCAAGCGCCTCCGCTTCTCGGCGTCTGCTCCTCTTGACTCTGCTTCCCTTGAGCTGTCAGGCCCCCAGGCAATAAAGATGCGTTTCGGCCCTGCCCTCTTCCTCGGCACGGTGGCCGTCGTGACCACACCCCTCCTGCCCAAGTGGCTGGTCCTCTTCGGATAGAAGAAGAAAGAACCGAACGTGCAGACGAGGAGAAAACCGTCGCTGAGTCGACCTCTGGGGCGCGCTGGCTGCTTGTTTTTCGCGACAACCGGTCAAACCGCTTGTGGCTCTAGGGGTCGTCGCAGAGCCGAGCGGGGAGTGATCTACATCGAAATGTTGATGGCTTTCATTCCTCTTTTGATGACCTTTTTGGGCATCACGCAGCTGTCCATCCTGTGGATGGGGAAACTCGTCGTACAGCACGCAGCGGCGCGCGCCGCGCGCGCCGCCGTTGTCATTCTCGATGATGACCCGGACCACTATGGGGGCGCAGCTCGCGGAAATTTGGTAGAAGGCAAGAGCAGCGACGGAAACCGCCTGCTGAAATTTTTTAGTGACGTCAGCGCCGAGTACCTGAACCTCCTCGATCTGCCTCCGACCGTGGGCGGGGGCCGGATGGAGGACATCCGTCAAGCAGCTTACTTCCCTCTCGCGGTCCTAGGACCTCCGCCCCTCAGTAACGGAGCGTTC
>CAYMQT010000045.1:0-11878 GCA_964392575.1 uncultured Polyangiaceae bacterium | reverse complement strand
TGAAGCGACCTCTCTCGCCGATTCGCTCCTCACACATTCTATGACGCGCTTCGCCTACGGAGCGCTCGTCTACGCACCTCGCTCGACCTCGGTCACGCTCCACAAAGGCGGCAAGGGGCCCCTGACGAATGTCGGCGCCCGAGACATCATCACCGTCAAAGTCGCTTTTCTCATGCCCTGCGGGGTCCCGCTCGTGGGGCCGATCCTGTGCGAGCGTGGGAGCGACCTCGCTCTCGCCCATATCCTACCCCTTCATGCGTCTGAACGAGCGCGCGAAACCATGAAACAGCTACAAAACGTGGCCAATCCCATCCAGCGCGATCTCGGGCTCGCGCTCGGCGGAAGTTACAGCCTGCTCACGGCCGAAGCCACTTTGCCCAATCAGGGCGCGAAATATCACAAGGACTGAATCATGCGAACGGCAAGTTTAGATCTCAGCAGAGACGAACGCGGAGCCTTCATGGTGGCGGGCATCTTCATGATGCTTTTCCTCGTGGCCGCCCTCTACACGGTCATCGGTATCGCTCGCACGCTTCTTCTGCGTGACGGAATGCAGGACGCTGCCGACGCTGCTGCCTTCTCTTCCGCCATCTTCCACGCCCGTGGCATGAATCTCATCGCGTTCATCAACATCATCATGGCGGCGCTCATGGCGGTGCTCGTCGCTCTCAAACTCACCGAAACCCTCTTTCGCTTCGCCTCCTACATCGCTCTGGGACTCGTATGGCTTGCGGGCGCCGGAGCTGCCCTCTCCGTCACGCTCCAACAATTCGCCGAAGGCTTCGCTACCGCCTATCGGACGAGCAAAGAAGTCGTCATGCCCATCTTGAGCGCCCTCCACCAGGCAGAGCGGGTGACGAGCGTCGTCGTACCCTGGGTGGCCAGCGTTGATGGCATGATGGAAGCCGCGAAGTACCACGAGCCTGCAAAGGGGGCCTTCACCCCTCCCCGGCGCGCCGCCCTCCCCGTGGCGGTCGATCGCTTCGACAGACTCTGCGGCAAGGCAACCAGCTACGCCGTCGATACGGCCCTCACGGCAGCCCTCATCGTGCCCAAATTCGTCAGGAAAAAATTGAGTAATGCGGCAGAAGAGATGGGCGAGAAAACGAGCAAGTTCCTGTGTGGTGACGGCAGCTCCTCCCCACCGACCTACACCGATACCATCAAGCGTGAGTACCCACCCTTGCCCGGCGCAGAAGTTTGCAAGAGCGATCCGGGTTCAAACGAATGCCAAGCTCTCGAAGACAAGGTGCGCCGTTCCACGCCCGACGAAGACTACGGAAAGTGCCAGGAAGACTGCGGACATCAAGGAGCCTACGAGCTTCGGGCGCGCGACGCCCGCTTCGAGTGCCAGCCGCAACCACCCAGTTTCTCACCCTCTCAATTCCTTTGGCAGAGACACAAGGTACATGTGACCTACACCCATGACGGCAATCAATGGCAGGTGACGAAACGAGTGCTCGATCACAAGAGTTCCCGTCTGGAAGAAACTACTCGGCCGCCGTGTGGAGAACGCGGGACCCTGAATGAAGACGAATGGCAGCCCTTTTCCGGCCCTGAAGGTCCAAACTATCCGGATCCGCTCTGCACCAAAGCCAGTGACGCCCCCAAGAGCGCCGGAAAAGTCAACGAGTCGTTCACCATTTTGACGGAACAGGCGACTCGAATCTTCTCTTGTTCCATTGAAGTCGAACAAACCGTCTCCCTCGCCAACAAAGAAGACGCCCTCGGGGGTAGCGGTTCTGAAGGGAGAAGCCCGCACAAAGTGGAGGACGACCTCGAACTCGGAGCTGAGGCTTTCCAGATCAGGGCACTAGCCTTCGGAGACAAACCCGGTCCAGGCCAGGCAAAAGCCGGCGTCGCTCTTGCCGATCCGCGGCGGCAAGAGCGACAAGACTCGCCGCAACTTCTCGGCAGTCTCGCGAATATCGCGTCCGAGGCCGGACGCTTCTCCATCGCTCAGGCTGAGTATTTCTACGATCACAGCGGAGGTGTTCCTCGGGAGGAGTGGCTTTGGAACATGGCCTGGTCAGCACGCCTCAAACGCTTCCGCATGCCGAGTCCCGAGGAACAGGCCGACGAAACAAAGAGAAGGGAAAGAAGCAACGCCGATGCTGCAAGTGCCCTGGGTGAATTCGGAGTCGATGCGCCGGCCAAAAGCCCCGGTGCTGCGTGCCACGACGCGGGCGCGGAAGGCTGCGAAAGCTCAGGCTCCGCTCTGTCCTTTCTCGATTCTCTGGTGCTGCACTGATGTCCGCTCCTCTCATGATGCGCCCGAGACGACAACGCCGCCCAAGACGACAACGCCGCCCAAGAGGACAACGCCGCGGCGCCACGACCATCGAAGCCATCCTAGCGATTTCAGTCTTCATCATCGTGTGGGCAGGCGTCAGCTACAAGGGAAGGCTCTCTTTCGTACAAATGGATCAGGTGGTCAAAGCCCGCGGCTGCGCATGGATCGTCGCTAGCAGCGGCTGCAAAAATACCCCGCCCGAATGTCGAGCGGAGGAGCGATCCAGCAAAGGAGGTGAGGAGCAAGCCGCGCTTTTGTCTCGAACCGCGAGCGCAGGGGGAGATGAGAGTAAAATGGGCTCTCGCGTGCAGAACAAAGTCGGAAACGAAATCTCTGGCTTGTTCTCCAAAAGAACCAAAATCACGACCGAGAGCGAAGTCGATGCCCCGCCTCTCCTCGGGGGAGCAAAGGTCAAACTGAGCGCCACGCATCAACTTCCCTGCAACAGCGTCCCCAAAACGGGCGAGTCTTTGACCGATGAGATCTACAACCTGGTCAAACCTTAGGAGCCGCTCGGGACCTGCCCGATGGTTTCGTGCACTCTTCGCCTGGATGGTGAAGGGCGTGCGGACGGCTTGTGTCTTCTTCGTTCTTCTTTCGGCAGGAACGGCGTGGGCGTTAGCCCTAGCAGAAAAAAATGCCGAGCGGGCCGCTCAGGAGTTTGGCGGAACGCTTCTTGACGCCCTTTCTACCGGGTTTTCTGAGACGGACAAAGGCTCCCTTGGAACCTCGCCTCCAACTGTACTCACCGTGAATGGCATGACCGTGCGCGTGCAGACAGGTTCGATAAAAGCGAACCAAATGTCTCTTGCGCATTTCCTCCGTCGCGTCGAGCGCGAGTGCGCCCAGGGACCCTCTTCGGCGACTGTAGCCCGCACTCAGCAAGGTATGGCTGTCCCCGCGCCCCTCATGCACGCCGACAACGAAACCGACGGATTCGTCGCCTGCCTCAAGCCCGCGTTTCGGATGACTCTCGATCGCCTCGCAGAGTGGGCTCGTGAAAGCGCGGGAACGGGAGATCTATCGAGCCTCGGGATCTACCGGGGCGTCTACGTCAGAAAGGAAGGCGACCTTCTGACCGCGGTCTCCGCTGAAATCCTGGACGGGCTCCGCCTTGCGGAGATGTTTCCAGGCCAAGGAGACGCGCCGGGCTTCGACATGCCCGATCTGCCTCGTCCTCAAGGACGTCGAACCCTGTCGGTGGCGCACAGACAGAGCATCGGGCTCGCGGCCTACGCTTCTCCCCTCGAGCCGACCGAAGCGGTTGCTTCCTACCTCAAAACACTCCCTGACCATGTGGTCGTTCGCGACCCAAAGGAGGGCACGAAGAACTCTCGAAGCGCGGCACTCATCCAAACCGCGGAGGACTCCTTCGTGCTCAGCGCTAGCGAAGCACCGCAAGGAAACACGCTCATCATCGCCCGTCTCCCGAGATAAATCGCTCCGGATGACCCTGCCGTCCGCTGCGTCCGTTCAGGCTCGTCGAAATCAAAAGCCAGGAGTGCAATCTTCCTTTCCCTGTCCCGGAAGAATTCTGAAACGACGAACGCGCGGAAGCGGACTGTTTGGCTGAAACGGTCCTTCGGGACAAAGCCGTCGCCGGATTGTCCCTTGTTCGAGCAGGAGCGGGATCACATAGTATCTGCTCTCTGGAGGCCGGACGGCGACCAAACTGGTACATCTGTTCTTCCCGATTCTGCCCTTTTTGATGGACCACTTGTCATGATTCACTTTTCGACGGCCCTCCGTACTTGCCTCTCGCTCGGATTTTGCTGCTCTCTCTTTCTCGCCTGTGGGGACGAGGACGACGACGGTACGTGGGTGGGCAATGGCGATGGCGACGGCGAAGGGGGCGAAAAAGGGGGCGACGGTGACGGTGACGGGATCCGTCTTGGCGATCCCTGCCAAAGCGACAAGGAATGTCGCGTCGTCGACGGCTTGTGCGATCCCGACCGTAATGTTTGCGTCGAATGCCTCACCGAAAACGATTGCGGAACCAACGAAGCTTGCCTCTCAGGGATCTGCACGGCCTACACCAGCTGCAAGAGTTCACGCGACTGCCCTCTCGACGAGGTGTGTGACACAACACTCGAACGTTGCGTCGATTGCGTCGGAAACAATGATTGCGCAGAAGATCAGGCCTGTGTTCTGAACCGCTGTGAAACCAAGTGCACGAGTGACAAGGATTGCCGGAACGAGGACAAGGTCTGCTCCCTCACCTCGGGAACCTGCCAGGATTGCGTCTCCCCGGCCGACTGCGAGGACGATGAAATCTGTAGCCCAGAGGGCCCGTTCCCCCCGGGTTTCCCGCGAGGCACAGGCCCCAGTGGGAACGGTTCGGGCGGGGGTGACGGCTCCGGTGGTGGGAACGGTTCGGGTGGCGGAGGCAATCCTGACTGCAATCCTGAGCTCAAGATCCTTCTCCAACGTTCTGGCCTCATGTTTGAGTTACCCAATGCCGAGGGCAATTGGTGGTCTGCCGTGGCTGGTGCCTTGGATAAAAGCGAGAGCGATCTGCTGGACAAGTATGCCTCCACCATCGACATGACCCTCACGACGTTTCACCAGATCTCGCTCACCGCCTCCTGCGAATTGCTCTCGCATTCGGCCTCGCCCCTCGCTCCAAACGGGCTTTCCTCCTTTCTCGCCACCGAAGCCAACGCACACGCAGCGTATGTGGAACAGAAAGTCGACGCACCTGTGCCCAATGCGATCACTGCGACGATAGGTTCTTTCGGAGTCTCGACCGACAAGTACATCTTGCTCGTGACCACAGGCAGTCCAGACTCTTGCGCTGACAATGACGATCCCTGCATCGGTGAACCCGTCATTCAAGCCATCCAGAACGCCCGCGCCTCGGGCATCACAACCAAGATCCTCTACCTCGGTAGTGGGATGGCGGGCTACCCCCAAGGGATGGCCAACGCTGGCGCCGGCCTCGGCGTCTTGGACTGGGGCCTCGATGAGGCTTGCTTCATGATGGACTACGACATCTATTCTGAGTCGGGAGGGTCTGCACCCTTCGAGCAGCCCCTGGCTGTCGATGGGGTTGCCGGCGCCCTCGACACGCTCTTGGCCGACATCGCAACCTGCCAATGATCTCGGGAGCACTCACCGCACCCAAGCTCCAACGAAATGCCGGACTTTTAGCCAGACGATCAAGTGTGCTAGCCTGCGCCCCGCTTCCGACATGAATTGGTCTCGCTCAGTGTCTTCCCTGCATGCTGGATGCGGGTGCTTCTGCGCGCTGCTCCTTTCAGGATGTCTGATCAGCGAACCGCCTCCCCTTGAAGCTCCTGAGCGCGTGGCGCCGAGGGCGCTCGTCGACGAGGCTACCCCCACGGTCTTTCAGCCCGTCCAGACGACCAGTACGGGTCCGCGCACGGAGTTCTCCGTACGCTTTTGGTCCGAAGATCTGGGCGAAACCGTGGTGGGAAAACTGTACTTGAACTTCGGACAGACGGGCGAGCGACTCATCGGAAGTCAACCGGTAGCGGCGGGGAGCTTGGACGACAAAGAGCCGCGCACCATGAATGTGCCGTTCGACAACAGAAGCGAGGTGGACGCAGGGTGCTATTCGATCACTCTCGCCATCACACACCGCGACAACTTCGATGACGAACGAATCCCGAGACCCATCGATTACGGAATGACGGATTTCGTCACCTGGTGGGCGGTCCATGATCTCGCCCCCCAAGACGTCAACCTCGACGAGTGCTTCGCCAAAACCGCTCCTCCGGCTCCACCGACTCAGTAACCACTCCAGTGACTCAGTAGCTACTGCACTTTCAGAAAAAGGTGATGCTGCCGCAGCCGAGGGCCACGGCGGCGAATCGAGTAACCGTAAATCCTTTAGGGATGCCCGGGCGGCATCTGCATGCCGGGCGGCATCTGCATGCCAGGCGGCATTCCGCCTGGTCCCTCGTCTTCGTCCTTGTCGTCGGTTTTCTGGAACTTCTCTTCCGCCGCCAGCGCCCAGTCTGAAGCCCATGAGCTTATCATGTAGACTTGGTCCTTGTCCGGAAGCTTCGCGTAGCGGCTGCTTCCCTCCACCGTATCACCAAACTCGACGACGACAGGCGAGCCCGCCCCGCGCTCAATCGTGAGCTTCGCAAGGGGCTTTTCGAGGCCGTACTCCATCAGCGGCTTTTTCTCGCCAAAGCCGGTGGCGCTCAACTTCTTATATGCATTGAGGAGATCTTTGATCTTTTTCGGCTCAAAGTCTTTGATACTTTTAGCGACTGCTTTGGGGGCGGTGAACTTGTTCTTCCAGCCCTCTCCGTCCTTGTCGAAAGCAAAGGAGCCATGCTCATTGTCGATGGTGACCCGCGTCACTTCCTCAGGATCAAGCTCCAGAACCGAAAGATCACGCCAACCCTTGGTGTTGCGGTTGTAGAGAAACCCCGAGTAACCCTCGAGAACAAACACGCCCTCGTGACCTCCAACGCGAGCCAGCTGACCTCGACCTCCGCTCTTCCCGGCCCAGATCTCGCGCACGATCTTGTCGCCTTCGTAGAAAGTAGCGTGGAGCGCCTTCTCGTCATTGACCTCGTACTGCGCGTAGGAGTCGGTTTTCTTCGAAACCTGTTCCTTCGCCACCAGCTTGGTTAGGTTTTCAAGTAGGCTCTCGACGTTCTTCTGATTGGCGAGCGCCAAAACCGGCTCCGTGACCTGCCAGGAGTCGCCTTGCTTCGTAAGCACGTTCGTTTCAGCAGGCTTGTCGTCGTCGCCCTCCGTCGTTGCCGGTTTGGACAGCACGATCTTGGTGATCTTCTGGGTCGCTTCCTCAGACAGCTCCAAAGAGGGAAGAGCCTTGCTTTCGACCTCAACCGTATGCGATGCATCGCGCTCGCTTTGGCCCTTCTGCTGCATGTAGTAGCCGCCTCCAAGAACGGCGAGCAGGCCAAGAGCTATATAGGTTTTGTTGTCAGACTTATCTGCCATGTTCATTTTCCATCCGTCGGAGAAAGCTAAGGGCGGGCCCGCGGGGGGTCACGCTGCCTCGTCCTCGTCTTCGTTCTCGTCCTCGTCGTCCTTTGATCGGGCTACTGGCGCTCTTCTGACCGGCATGTCGCGACGCTTGATTCTTACCTGCCAACGCCAGAGACCAAGCCCCATGAAGAAGAAAGGGACCCCGAGAGTGAGGGACCACTGCACCTTGTTCTGCAAAGCTTCCCGAGCCTTGCTGTACTCCTCGTCCTTCTTGCGGATCTCATCATCCGAGTCCTCCGCGTTGAACTCCGGTTTGGCCACGCTCGAATAGCTGAGATTTGCTTCCCCCAGGATCTTGGCACTGGTGGCGATGAGATCTGCGTCGCCGCTCATCCAGTCCAGAGTATTCTTGAGGGCCAAGATGGTTTGAGTCAGGTAGTTCTGAGCGTAGGGTTGAGCAATCATCTGTAGCTTCTTGTCACCACCAACGGCGCCAAACTGCTGCATCTGAGGCGGCATCTGTCCCGGGTTTCCTGCCCTTGCGAAAGGGTTGGTCAAGAACTGACTGGAAGCGATGACCAGAACGCGAGACGAACTCTTGGCTTGTGAAGGCACCTCCATGCCCGCACCGGGATTCCCCGCGAATGCGCTCTTGAGCGAGCCCTCGGCAGTAGCCGCGATGATGTGCTGCTCAAACGGAGGACGGGGCTCGAAATGCTCACGCATGCTCATGTCCACCGTGTCCGAAGTCTCGACGGAAGAGGCAGGAGTGGTGCGGGCAATCGCCTTGAGAGTGACCTCCTTGGGTTGCTTGTCTCGAAGCAACTTGAGGGAGGACGGGAACGGCATCATCAGCTCTTCCATACGAAAGAAACCGGGGAACGCCGTATCGAGCAACTTCTCGTCCTCGGTGAAGCGAGGATCATTGACCACATGGGCAACACCCGGATGCCGCATCCAAGCCATCCGTCCCACTTGGGTCATGACCGGAATACGGAACTGTGCGCCGTGATCCAGCACCGCATTCTTCTGCATCTCGATGCCATATCCGGTGAGAAGCTTCTCGATGCCGTGCAGGTTGAGCTCTGCGCTCATCTCGGGTTCATTGGCCTTCAGATTGACCGCGGACGCGATCACGGCCAGCGATTTTCCGCCCAACATGAGAAACTCGTCGATCCGGCGCAGCTCCTGCTCGTCGTAGTCCTGCCCAGGCTGAGTCAAGATGAGGCCGGCAAGTTCGGAATCGATGGCGCTCGCGCCTCCCCCGAGATCCACCGTCTCGATGCTGTAGAAGGGAAAGTTCTGTGTGATGATGGTCTGTAGGTTGGGGGATCCTTGCTGGCCCTGCTTAGGGACGAGATTGTCGTCCGTGAGGGTCAGCTCATCCTTGCCGGTGATCACGCCGATGCGATGCTTGATGTCATCGTTCTTGTCGCGGATTTCGCGGATCTTGTTGGTGATGAAGAACTCCAGACCGTCTCCACGCGCAGGGTGCAGAGCAGGAATCACGCCCTTCTCGCTCCCGTACTTGAAAACAAGGCCCAAAAACCCCTGAGTGATCGAGGCGCCATCGCCCTTGGCCTTGGCCTCGCCGAAGGGTTGTTCTTGAAGGCCGGCTTCACGCGCCTTCTCCTTCGCCTCATCCGTGTCCGGCTCGATGATCGTGTACTTGAACTTGCCACCTCCGTTGCGCTCGTACTCATGGAGCAGATGCTTCAGATCGCGGACAAAGGTATCGAGCTGAGCCAGGCCCGTCTTCACGTAGACGTCCACCTGCACTGGCTCTTTCAGGCTCTGCACGAGACGACCCGACCCTTGACTCAGAGTGAAGCGATCATTCTTGGTCGCGTCGATACGCATGTATGCGCCAGCGCTCATCAAGTTTGCCACAACGATGATTGCGGTCACCACGACCAGGTAAAAACCTGTCTGGGCTGCCGCTCTTCTCTTCTGTGATTCAGTTGCCATTGTGCTTACTCACCCGAGCCTCAGGCCCACTTGCGCCGCTCCAGGGCGCGAAACGAAATCATCAAGGCGAGGACCGAGATGGAGAGGAAAAAGACGACGTCGCGTGTGTCGATGAGGCCGCGCATGAAGCCCGAGAGCCGCGATTGAAAGCTGACGTAGTGCAGCACGTTGGAGGCGCCACCGAGGAACTGATCCGCCAGAGCTGCGGCATACCAGAAGAACGCCAACACGGAGACCGTCACGAAGAAGCTGATCGCTTGGCTCTCGGTCAGCGAGCTGATGAGTAGGCCCACGGAAACGGCAGCGGCGGCAAAGAGAACGACTCCGACATAGCCGCTCAGCACGGGTCCCATATCGAGCGGTCCGAGAGCCCAAGGCCACTTGAACATCATGAGGGGGTAGGCCACCGAGGCGACCACCACCGTCATTACCAACCCGAAAGCTCCGAGGAACTTACCGAGGATGACGTCACTATCCTTGACCGGAAGCGTGATGAGCATTTCCAAGGTGCCGCTCCGCCTCTCCTCGGCCATGAGGCGCATGGTGATCACCGGGATGACCGCAATGGACAAGCCTTCGGGCATGAGCCGAAAGAGCCCTTGCGTCGACGCACGGCCCACATCCCAGAACTCCATGAACACACGCAAACCCAGCCCCAAAAAGCTGAGACAGATGACCACGTAGGCCAGGGGTGAATCAAAATAAGATCGAAACTCACGTTTCGCGATAGCGAGTAGGGTCGACATGATCAGTTCTTCTCCTTCTTCACGTCTTCAGACGAGTCTGGGGAGGAGTCATCCCCGTCCTCATCACTGTCACTGTTTGAACCGCTGTCTGAGTCGCGATCACTGTCTGAGTCGCGATCACTGTCTGGGTCGCTGTCACGATCCTCCTCTGAGTCGCTATCCGGCCCTTCCTCTTCCACCTCTGCCTTGGCTTCATCCCACGCTCGACCGCGGTCGAGCGCTTCGTCGCCCTTGGTGAGATCGCGGAATACGGCGTCCAGGCTCTGAGCATTTCGGCCCAGTTCGAGGAGCGTCCAGCCCTTGGCCACGACGAGCTGAAAGATATCCCTTCTTACGTCGCCATCTTGAGCGCCTGCCAGCTCCAGCTTCAGGCCTTTTTCCTTCGTCGCAACTTCGCGGAATGCCTGAATCCCGCTCAAGGCGGACAGGGCATCCTTGGCTTCGGCGAGGCTTGGACCACCCACCGTGTCGAGAGTCACCGTGTAGCGGACCGCGCCGGTGCGCGCGCGGATCTGGTCGAGATCTCCGTCGGCGACGACCCGTCCCTTGGAAACAATGATGGCGCGAGCGCACGCTTCCTGGGCTTCTTGCAAATTGTGTGTCGAAAGAAGGACCGTGCGATCTTTGCCGATTTCTTGAATGTAGCGGATGACCTCGGCCTTTTCGTTGGGGTCGAGATCCGCCGTCGGCTCGTCCAAGATGAGGATCTTGGGGTCGTGCAAGAGCGCCTGACCAAGCCCCACCCGCTGCCGGTATCCGTGAGACAAGGTCCCGATGTCCTTGTTCAAGACCTGCGCAAGACCGCACACGTCAATCACCCGGTCCATGCTCTTCTTAAAGGCAGCAGGCGACACTCCTCGGATCTCCGCCACGAACTTCAAGTAGTCGCTCACCACCATATCGGTGTAAAGCGGCGCGCGCTGAGGCAAGTAGCCAATCGAGCTACGCACCGCGAGCGGATCGTCAAATACATCTACCCCACTGATTTTGGCTGTACCGGTCGTCGGCGCCAGAAAGCAGGTGAGGATCCGCATGGTCGTCGATTTTCCGGCGCCGTTGGGACCCAGAAAGCCGACTACCTCCCCTTGTTTGACCTCAAAGCTCACCTTGTCGAGAGCGCGCGTCTTGCCAAAACGCTTCGACAGATTGGTGGCTTGGATCATGACGTCTGTTGTCATCCGAGCTCTCTATCCTTAAAAAATACGATTGCTTCAAATACGCGCCCCAGCGCGGAAGCGGCCGAATCCTAACGACGCCCCCCTTCCTGTCAAACAACTCAGACAGACAAAACGCTCCTGTGGGACGATTTTTCAGCGGAATTTGGCGGGTCTAGCGGACTCCGACCGATCAGCCACCGATCCGCACTCCTCAGGCCCAACGGGACCAGAACCAGGAGCTCGGCGTGGTTATTCCTTCGCTCCGACACCAGCGCTCGAAAACATGAAACTCTGAGCAAAAAGTCCGTCTGAAGTGCACTTCTCCCCTTAGGCCGGGGAATCCGAGAGTGCCTCATCGACCACCGCGCGGCTCAAATGCGGCGCAAAAAGCTCCACGAACGAATAGGCGTACCCTCGCAGATAGGTACCTCTCAAGATACCGAGGGCCGTCGTGGACGACGGGAAGAGGTGCGAGGCGTCGCGCGCCACGAGTCCCCGATCCGCGTGTTCGTCGAACGCCATGCTGGCAACGATTCCTACCCCGAACCCAAGCCGCACGTAGGTCTTGATGATGTCCGCGTCGATAGCGGAGAGAACGACCTCTGGGCGGAGTCCGCGTGCCATAAAGGCTGCGTTGATCTGTGATCGGCCTGTGAACGCGAACGCATAGGTGACGATGGGATGCTGCGCTATCTGTTCTAGGGTGAGGGCCGGTCCACGAGCAAGCAAATGATCCTCCGGAACAATGATGGATCGGTTCCAGTCGTAGCAGGGGAGTGCAG
>CAYMQT010000044.1:0-32932 GCA_964392575.1 uncultured Polyangiaceae bacterium | reverse complement strand
CCTTGAGGGTGCGACTTCCCTCCGTCACAGGCACGACCTCCGCGCCCAGCTGCTGCATCCAAAACACGTTCGGGCGCTGACGTTTCACGTCCACTTCGCCCATATAAATCGTACATTTGAGGCCGAGTCGCGCCGCCATGGTCGCGGTGGCCACGCCATGTTGCCCCGCCCCGGTCTCGGCGATGACGCGCGTCTTTTTCATGCGACGAATGAGAAGTCCCTGGCCCATCACATTGTTGGCTTTGTGAGCGCCCGTGTGATTGAGATCTTCGCGCTTGATGTAGATCTTTGCGCCGCCGAATTTCCGCGTCAAATTCTCCGCAAAGGTGATGGGGGTAGGTCGACACGAGTACGAACTCATGAGAGCCTCATACTCCGCCCAAAAACCCGGATCCGCCTTGGCTTCTTCGAACGCCCGCGTGAGTTCCTCAAAAGTCGCGACCAAGATCTCCGGGATGTACGCCCCGCCAAAGCGACCGAAATAGCCGCGGGCATTCGGGGTGAGCACGCTCACCGGATCCCCTCACCGGCTGCACTGAATCCGGCGCCACCGATTCCAATGTGGTCGGTGCCGATGTGGTCGGTTCCGATGTGTTGAGTAAAGGAGAATTGATCGCTCTTGCACGCAATCTCAACGAAGATGGCAGCGCGCGCCTTGGGGAAATGCAGCGTGCGTTCGACGCAAAGAACCGCGGCTCCCTTCTTGAGGTCCAGAAGCGCGGCGCTTTCCGCCGTCAGAAAGTCCACGAAGAAGCGCTGATCGGCACTCGTCGCTTCCATCTTGTAATGCTCGATGACCTGCTCGGAAAGCGAGCGCCCGGCAAGCTTGATGCGGTCGAAGAAGGAGAACACTTCCGCGTCCAAGTAAAACCGTTCCAAGAGTACCGGCTCTCCAGAAACAGCGCCGACGCGCACAAAGCGATAACAGCGCTCGGAGGTCAGCGGCAAACTTTTCCCGCGCGCGCTTTTCGTCGTCAAGAGTTCCGGAGCGCTAGCAATGCGCGTCTTGAGCTCAACGCCTCCTCGAGAGAAAGATTCTAGAGTGCCGCCGAGGGAGAACAGATCGACATTTTTGTTTTGGGGGCGCACAAACGTCCCCGCACCGCGCCGCCGACTGAGGTACCCACGCCTGACCAAAAGCTCCGTGGCTTGACGCACCGTAGGCCGCCCGATGCGGTAGCGCGCCGAGAGTTCATGCTCGGACGGGATCCTTTCTCCTTCTTTGAGATCTCCCTCACGAATTTGCGCGAGCAAGCGCTCGGCGAGTTGAGTGTAAAGGGGGACCGAAGAGCGAGGATTGAGCGCAGCCACGCCCGGAGAATGGGCGCGGCCTCCCCTATTGTCAAGTTGTCAATACAACTTAGTGTCAGGCAGTAGATCCGCCTCCGGAAGAAGCAGAGGTCTTGGTGTGACCCTGCTGCTCGACACCAACATTTGCATCCCCCTCATCAATCGCACCGACTCCGCTCTCCGTGAGCGCCTCCTCGCTCATCGCCCAGACGAGGTCGTGCTCTGCTCCGTGGTCAAGGCGGAGCTCATGTTTGGAGCGCTGAGTTAACACAAGGAAGTCCCGATCTCGCAGCTGCTGGGAGCAGACGGAAGCTCGAGGGCTGCACGCCGTGAATCGTAGGTGGTCTGGTCTCGCCAGATGGCGAAGAGAATGCCAGCAAGCTTTCTTGCTAGATCAGCCTTTCTTTCCTTGAGTTCTGTCACCTCATCCCATCTTTGCATCAAGGCGGAAGCCGATTCGGTCGAGCTTCTTGTCCCGGACTCTGCGTGTGTCCCTGACACGTCAGGCATTTGTCCCTGACGCGCCACTCTCGAAAATAAAAACAACAGATGATTTTGGCTGTTCATGCTTTGGCACGCATTTGGCTTTGAGGAGGGGCAAGTCGCCGTGCCTCCCTCGTTTCGCCATGAAGCCTTTGTTTATCTGTTTCAGAACCTCCCGGAACTGGCTCCCCTCTTACTCCGCATGACGAAGCTGCTCTCCTTGCCGCCCTTCACCTCCGTTCAGATCGAGTCCATCGACTTTTCAGAGATCGTGCCCACGGAGTATCGGGTCGATGCGGTCGCCGTGCTGAAGGAACACGACAAGCCTGTCTTAGCCGTCATCATCGAAGTGCAGCTGCGCAAAGACGATAAAAAGCGCCTCACTTGGCCTTTCTACCAGACTTCCGCCCGCGCCAAGTTTCGGTGTCCGTCCGTCGTGTTGGTGTTGGCTCCGCAGTCTAGCGTTGCTCGCTGGGCAAAAAAGCCCATTCTCCTTGGAGGCTCCAACGTGTGGACCCCCGTGGTCCTTGGAGCGGACAGCGTGCCCGTGGTCACGGATCCCGCGCTTTCGCGAAAGTTCCCGGAGCTGGCGGTGCTGTCGGTGATGGCTCATGGCAAGGGAGAGCCCGAGCAAGCCCTCCGCATCGCAAAGGCGGCCTTTCAAGGAGTTGAAGCGCTCTCGGATGAAGAAAATCGCGTGCTATACTCAGACCTGATCGATGCCCATCTGGGCGAAGCTGTGAGAAAGGCCTTTGCTATGATTCCAGAAGGATACCAATACCAATCCAAATTCGGAAACAAGCGCTACGCTGAAGGCAAAGCTGAAGGCGAAGCTAGCGGGCTTACAAAAGGCAAAGCTGAGGGTGAAGCCAGCGGTCTCGCAAAAGGCGAGCGGCGAGCGCTCTTCAAGATATTGGAGCGCCGTGGGATCACCCTTTCTGCGATCGAGCAAGAGCGAGTGCTCTCCTGTCAGGATCTCGAACTGCTGGAGATCTGGTTGGATCGAGCGCTTACGGCTTCATCGGCAGAAGAATTATTTGGGTGACTCCCCTCTCGCGCCAAGCATTCGGCCCTACCAAAGGCGCACGTCAACCACCAAGGGGGTCTCGTCAAGGGGTTCCAGATGAACCCAAAAGTTCCGGTCGCCTGAGGGAAGCGGAACCGAGGTCGGCACATCGACTGCGACGGACGAAAGAGGTTCGCCCGAAAGATCACAAGTGGAGTTCATCTCGTAGACACTCACCCGAACGGGCCCCATGGGCTCCACCCTGAGCTGAGAGTCGGAACACCTTCGCTCGCCTTCGTCTCCCGCAAGCACCCGCAGGTAGGCGTCGCGCTGCGGCTGTGCGCAGTTGATTTCAGGAGGCAGGAGGGCACCTCCTGCGCCTCCGATCCCGGTCCCCTCGCACACGGCTTCTTCGGACCGAACTTGATACTGGTCCCACCCCAGGTACTCGCCATAGGTCACGCCGCAGTCAGGAGTGTAATCATCGATTCCGCACCCCTGCGGTTCATCGTAGCTCTTGTTGTGAACTAAAACGCCTTCTGCAAAGTAGGTCTCCGTTTCAGCGATCGAGAGATTAAACACCGGCTCGGGGGCATCCGCCGAGAGGCGATACCCCTCGCCTCTGGCCGTCTTGATCGCTCCTTCAGCGAGGAGAAGCGCCTCCCACTCGTGAGTGAGCTTCCCCGCTTCGAGGAATGAACCGCGGCCGGCGTCAAACACTGGATGGTTGGGCGTAACGCCCGTGAGGCTTGTGCCCAAGAGCGCGCCAAATTTCTGCGGACCATGGCGGAAGACGCGCGAAATCTTTCGTTCGACCAGACGCCGCCGCGCCACATCAAACGAAAGCACAAGGTCTCCCACGGCGAGCTCGGAAATCGGCCGCAAACCAAGCAGCGTATTCACCCGAGTCCTACCTGTGAAACACCAGCACGCCGGAGTCAAACACACCGGGGTCAAACACCCAAGTCCAACAAGCGAAGCACGAAAGGATCTCATTCCGCGAGTGTCGCACGCCGCACCCTTCGCTTCAACGTACGAGCAGACGAGCGGCTGAGGCCATCCGACCCCGGCTCCAACCTGGCGCCCAGGGCAAGACAGCAGGCGAGCGCAGACACCTTGGAGTGCGAACAGCCTTATGGCACCTTTGTCACTCATGAACTGTCGCCCCATGAATGCCCCCCTTGTCTCGCGCAGGACTTTCACAACGCTTGCCGCCGTTTGCTCCGCAAGCGCCCTACTCATGCAGGCGGGCGGCGCCGGAGCTGCTGCTTGGGAGCAGATCGACGACGTGGAGGGGATCCGCGTCTTCCGCCAGAACGTGGAGGGCTCTCCCGTGCGTGCATTTCGCGGAATTTGTACTGTCGATGCGCCCATGGAGAAAATCATCTGGGTCCTCTCAGACAACGACCATCGCACCGAGTGGGTCGATCGCCTGAAGAAGAGCGTCGTACTCGAAAGAAAGAGCGCCTACGATTTCGTCCTCTATCAACACTTCGGCGCGCCTCCGATGATCTCGGATCGAGACTTCGTCTACCGCGCCAAGGCGCACAGTGAACCCGACGGAAGCGCGGTCCTCAACATTTCTTCCACCCAGCACGAAAAGGCACCTCCCTCGCCGGGCGTACGCGGTTTTCTCGAATACAGCTCCTACGTCCTTCGGCCTCAGGGTGAGAACAAGACCGTCGTCGAAGTCACGGTCCTCATGGACCCCAAAGGCGCGCTCCCCAAATGGGTCGTGAACTTGGTGCAGAAAAGCTGGCCCAAAAACACGCTCTCGGGCCTCCGCACCCAAGTAAAAAAGCCTTTCGTGGGTAGGCTCGCCGCACCCCCGTTGAAGTAGCTGAAGCGCACCGCGGAGCGCCGTTTCGCCCCTCGCTCGCGTCCTTCGTCCACAGGCACCGCATACCAATCATCTTTTGCCGCGCGAGTTTCGTGTGCCTCGTCGACCTCTCGGACAGGGCGTCGAAACACCCTTCTCTCGGACTACACGAGAGGCGCTGTCGCTTCGTCACCCTCATGCAGTCTTGATTGCACCCAATCGATCGCCTCCCTCTGGCTCGCCTTGACGCTCACCGGAACCACCGGCTGCGCAAACCAGAAGACGGCGGCGATCGCACTGCGGATCACGGTGCTCGGGGCCACGTACGCCGCACACTCGCAGGTGTTGGCAATCAGGGGCATGTTGTCACTGCGCCACTGGCCTGCGGCACGGCGCATGGTGGAGGTCACGTTTTCGATACCGCTCGGATCGACGACGATGCCCCACTTGCGTCCACGGCTTTCCTGCTCACGGAGCCAGCGCTTGGCCGCCGTCATCACCTGGGCCCATTCCGCGTCCGTTGGTTGTCCCCGCATTTCCCAAAGGACCAGCTCATCATCAAGATCCTTGCGCTGGTGGTGAAACGGACTCGACACTCCTGGGGAAGGTAGCTCCAAGTGCCCCGGGCGGCCACGCAGCGTCATTTCGCCGATAGGTCATAGGCATCCTGACCAACTTCGGCCTCCCCGGGCGCCGCAAACGCGGGGCCAAGGCCAGCACCAACCAGGGGAAAGTCTCAGGGCACATTGCAAATTTGAAAATCGCTCCTCAAAACGGCACCCGCAAATCACGGCCGCACAGCAAGGACCCAGCAAAACAAATACACAACGGAAACAAATGCGCCGGCGCAAGCGAATGGAAGCAGAAATAGAATCAAGCAACGCTGAAATGAAAAATCGATCACGGGAAAATCAAAAAAGTGAATGCACCTCATAAAATGTGAGTCGGCACGGGCTCTCTTGACGAGACTCTGCCCTGCCGCCAATGTGTAAGTACGGTCGAAACCCGTCCTTCTTTTGTCGGCGTTCTCCCTTTTGAGTCCTCCGCTGTCTATGTCCTCCTCTCCTGTTAGTCCCCCTGCTCCCAAAACGAACACGAGCGCACCTTACGCGACGCTCAGCAGTCGCCCTGCTGCGCCTGAAGCTAGTGGTGAAGCAAGCTCGCGACAGACAGGCCCGCGTCTCAAGATGAACACGCCCTCGAACGATGACGCACCAGAACCGGAGTTCATCCCCTCCGTGATGCCCGAATCCTTGCGGCGACCTTACGCCTCCCTGACCCCTCAGAAAAAGGAAGACACCCCCGCGGATTCGATCCCGGCCGTCTCTCCCTTGCCCTCCATCGATGAGAAGTCGGGTATCAAGCGCACCCCCTCGCGGGCTCCCAGCATCCCCTCCTCAGGCACCGTCTCTTCGCGAGCTGTTTGCAAGAAGCATCGCATCGCTCGCGGAAAGGACGGTCGCTGTATGTTGTGCGCCAAGGAAGAGTTGCGCTCGGGTTCCGGTGCTGGTTGGAAGGTCCTCGTTCTGCTCGGGGTTCTCGCGGTTTTGGTCGGTACGGCCGTCGCATTCTTGAGCCCCTAAAGCGGGCACGGATCCCTATCGACCGGCCCTTATCGACAGTGGATCTTGGGCAAGGGCGGGAGTTTCTCGAACTCGGCGCCGGCGCTGATCTGTTTGATGAGACTCGCGCGGTTGCCCGGATCGGGATGCGTCGAAAGCAGTTCCGGAGGGTGAACTGAATCTTTGGACAGGCGGGCGAAGAACGAAGCGAGCCCTTGTGGATCCATTCTTGCGGCCACAAGGAGCTGAATGCCGAGCAGATCCGCCTCGCTCTCTTGATCTCGGTCGTAGCTGAGGCTCAAAAGCGATCCAGAAGCGTCGCTCACCGCGTGTAAATCCGTGCCGCCAAAGAGAAGAGCGATGAGCGCGCGACCGCCGAGCTGCCGCAAAATGCGCTTGGTCCCGTGGCGGAGGAGCGCGTGTTGGATTTCATGACCCAGCACCCCTGCGACCTCCTCACCGCTTTCGGCCGCTTCAATCAAACCGCGGTTCACGGTCACGTAACCACCAGGGAGAGCGAAGGCATTCACTTCGTCCGTGTTCGCGACCCGAAAATGAAAATCGAAAGGCTGATCTTTGACCTTCTGAAGGAGCGGCGCCGCCAGATCCTCCACATACTTCTGCGCCACTTCATCACCGCAATCCGGCGCCGACAGGGAGACCTGCTCTTTCGATGCTTTTCCGATGCTCTCGTCGACGCTGAGCGGGACGAGCGGAGTCGCCCACGCGGCAAGGGCGCCTCCGAGCCACATGAAGAGAGCACCTGCACCCACCACCAGCACCCCGATGACAGCAAACTCGATGAAGACGTGGGACCCCTTCGGGTCAAAGCCCTGCTGCCCTTCGCTCATCCGTGCGGCGACCTCCGAAGACGGGGGGGGTGCCGGGGCGACGGCAGGCTTGGGAGATCCGTTCTGAGTAGATTCGTCAGCCATGTTCTTTACGCGAGCAGGATCTCACACGGAATTCGCGGAGCGTCCACTTGCCACCTGCCCTTTCCTATCACACCCTGCCCGTCACCAAAGACCCGCCTCTCACAGGCCGCGTCTGGCATCAAAGGGGATCACGAATGCAGCATTCAATCGAGCACGGGCCTTCGTTTGCCTGGCTCAAAGTGGGACTGGAACCAGGGGAGGAAGTCCAAGCCGAGGCCGGAGCCATGGTACGGATGGGTCCACAGGTGACCATGACCACGCACTTGAACGCCGGTAAGCGAGCCGGCTTCTTCGCCAAGATCATGGCCTTCTTCGTCGCCCTCATGCGCAAGTTCCTGGGCGGAGAAACAGTGTTTGTGAATCGCTTCACAGCGCCCTCCTCGGCGGAAGTGGTCCTCGCGCCTTCGCTCTCCGGACACATCATTCATCATCAACTCAGCGGTGGCACGAAGCTGTTCGTGCAGACGGGCTCATACCTGGCAAGCACCGGCGACATCGATGCAAAAATCCGCTTCGGGGGCCTTCGGAGCATGCTCGGCGGTGAAGGACTCGTCCTTTTGGAGTGTGGCGGCACCGGGGATCTGTGGATCAACTCCTACGGCGGCGTGATCCCCATCCCGATCAACGGGACGTTCACGGTCGATACGGGCCACATCGTTGCCTTTGACGGAACGCTCAATTTCCGCGTGAAAAGCGTAGGCGGAATGAAGTCTTTTCTCCTTTCCGGAGAAGGCCTCGTCTGTGAATTCAACGGCCAAGGCACGGTGTACGTGCAGTCCCGCAACTTGAGCGCCCTGGTGGGTTGGCTTTCACCCCTGCTTCCCTCCTAAGGAGATCTTGAGTCATGCATTTTGAGATTCAGTACAATCCCGCACACTCCTTGGCTGTGGCTCATTTGAGTCCCGGCGATAGCGTCCGCGCCGAGGCCTCCGCGATGGTCAGCATGTCGCGCAACCTCGAAATCGAAACCAACACAGGTCCCAAGGGAGCCGGCGGCTTCTTCAAGAAGGTCGGTCGCAGCTTCCTCGGTGGAGAGTCGTTCTTTCAAAACGTCTACCGTTCCGTTTCTTCACCCGGACACGTGTCGCTCGCCCCTCGGCTGTGCGGCAGCATGGTCGTTCACGAACTTCAACAAGGAACGGATCTGTTGATTCAAGGTTCAAGCTACGTGGCGGCGCCGGACTCGGTCCTCATCGACACGAAATTCCAGGGCTTCAAGGGTTTCTTCAGCGGAGAATCCCTCTTCTTTCTCAAAGCCTCTGGCTCAGGCCCGGTGCTCCTCAACGCCTTCGGCGCCATCGAAACGATGGACATGGACGGAGAGCTGATCGTCGACACAGGTCACATCGTCGCCTTCGAACAGGGCATCAACTACGAAATCCAAAAGGCGGGGGGCGGCTGGATCTCCAGTTTCCTCAGCGGTGAGGGGCTGGTGCTCAGGATGAAGGGCCGCGGAAGGATCTACGTACAGAGTCGCAACCCCAATGAATTTGGACGCTCGGTGGGCTCACTTTTGCCGGCACGTCAGGGATAAAGGGAACACGAACATGAAATACGAAATTCTTGATTCACCGGACTTTGCCCTGCTGCAAATGACACTCGACGCGGGCGAAAAGGTCGTCGCAGAATCTGGCGCCATGGTCGCGCAAGATTCTCAAATCAGCATCGAAACCAACATGCGCGGAGGACTCTTGGGAGCTGCCAAGCGCAAGCTCCTGGGCGGGGAATCCCTCTTTCAAAATACGTTCACGTCCGCCGCCGCCGGTCAGCGCCTGTACCTCGCCGCCCCTTCGGAAGGCGACATGCGGTCACAAGTCCTGGCTCCGGGCGAGGATTTTTTCCTCACCAGCGGCGCTTATGTGGCTCACATCGGTGATGAGCTGCAGATTGACACCAAGTTTGGTGGCGTGAAGGGGTTCTTCAGCGGCGTCGGCATCTTCATGCTGCGGATCGTGGGTCCGGGCACCGTCTTTTATTCGAGCTACGGCGCGCTCCATCCGGTAGAAGTGGGGGCGGAGGGCTACACGGTCGACACCGGGCACATCGTGGGTTTCACGAGCGGGCTGACCTACAACGTGCGCGCCTTCAACGGATTCAAGGGCCTCTTCTTCAGTGGAGAAGGCTTGGTCGCTGATTTTTCAGGTCAAGGAACCGTGTTCGCTCAGACGCGAAACGCCGCCAGCCTCGCTTCCTTCCTGCATCCCTTCCGTCCGGTGCGCAGAAGCAACAACTGAGAGCACGAGTCCCTTTGCTCCCAACCGCACCCGATCTCCTCTCTTCTCCGGAAAGCGATCCGGAAGACGGTGAGGAGATCCCGCCGGCCATTGCCTGCGCTCACTGTGGGAGGGCGGGTTGTGACGGATGCGCCCCCGAGAACACGGCTCACCCTTCGGCCGAGGTCGCGCTACCGTGGGAAACACCTGGAGGAGAAAAACGCCTGCTGAGAACCGCCGAGCTTGCCTCCCATGACGCGGAGACGACCTTCGGAACGCTCACGCAAGGGAGCCTGACACGCGCGCTCAGCTTCGCATTCTGGGCTGAACTTTGGGCCGTGGGCTCGTTCTGCGTCGTCTGGGCCCTGGGCTTCTACGCTCTCTTTCCGTTTCTGGCTCGACAGATGCTGCATTCCTGGGTCGCCCTCGCCATCGGTCATCTGATCTTCGTCGCCCTGGTCCTCGGGGTGGTCTCCATCCACGCCCTCTGGGGCGCCGCCCTCGAGTGGGGGATCGGGCGAGCAGGGTCGCCGAAGAAGATCCATCTCGGGTTGCGCTTTGGCCTGTACGCTTGCGGCTGGGATCTTTTGACCTCGCCTGCCAGCATTCTCCTTTATGGAGGACGCCCTCGAGCGATCCTCCGGGCCGTACGCGCCGGCGCCCGCGCGCCGCGCCCAGCGATGAACGCGTATCTCCGCACGTGCCGCGGACTCGATGAAGCCCAAGCGCGCAAGGCCCTCTTCCTCGGAAGCGTCCTCGTCATCTTGGCTTTTCTTGGGATCGTCGTCGTCGGCCTCGTGGCCTTCGTCGTCGTGTTCTTTCCTGAACTCGTCCTCTAGCTGAGCACGAGCTGCCTAACGTGGAAGCTGCATCGTGGAACAATGAAGGGTGCCTAGACCTACTACGAGATCACGAGCATAAATGCCTACTGTGGGTCGATCCGGAAAACAGCGCGCGATGATCGAGAGCGCCTCGCCGTCTTTTTCGTCGTTGAAGACCGGAACAAGGACCGCCGCATTGGCAACGTAGAAATTAGCGTAACTCGCCGGCAAACGCTGACCACGATAAAAGACCGGCGCAGGCATGGGCAGAAAGATCACCTTCAGCCTCTTGCCTCGCGCGTCGGTCGCCCCGTTCAAGGTTTGAGCCGCCTTGTTCAGGGGAGAATAGTTTTCGTCCCCCCGGTGAGTCTCCCGGCACAGGAGCACCCTGCCGCCGGGCGCAAAGCGCGCAAAATCGTCGACATGGCCGGAAGTGTCGTCACCCGCGATACCGTTTCCAAGCCAAATCACCTTCCTTACGCCCAGCGATTCCCGAAGCACGCGCTCAGCCACGTCCTTTCCCTCGGGGAAGCGTGCGCGCGCGGAGGTCACCAAACACTCATGAGTCGTGAGAAGGGTCCCGTGCTCATCTACGTCGATGCTCCCGCCCTCCAGGACGGCTGGCTTTTTGTTGGGGCGAAGGGGTGTGAGCACCGAAGTGCCGAAGGTCTTGGCCACCGCACGCCCCGCAGCGTCGTCCTTCTTGTGGTCCCGGTACCTCGACCATCCGTCGAAGCGAAATTTCACAGCGATACGCTGCTTTGCTCCCCGCGATTGGACGAAGAGCGGCATGCTGTCACGCATCCACGAACGATTCGTGTCCTGGGTGACGAAGTGGAGATTTTCCTCATTGACGCCGGCTGCCAAAAAGATTTCTCTTGCGCGACGCCGCTCTTGTCCGTCTCGAACGAGGAGGAAAACCTTCTCTTTTTGAGAAATGACGCGCGCCATTTCCGCAAACGTATGAATGACGGCCGTGAGCTTGCCGGGAAAGTCCGTCCGGTGGTGAGGAAAAGCAAGGAAGGTGCCCTCGTGAGGGGACCATTCCGGCGGGAGATGAGTGGCGAGGCGTTTCACTGGCTTTTCGATGAGGCTAAGGCTTCCGAGAAGCTAGGGCCCAAGCCAACGCTTGGTGAGTCCTTCATAGGCATCGATGCGACGGTCCCGGAAGAACGGCCACCATTTGCGGGTCTCTTGCAAAAGCGAAAGATCGAGATCACAGATCAACGTGGCCTCTTCTTCGCCGGCTTCCGCCAAGATCCGCCCCATCGGATCGACAACCAGCGAGTGCCCCCAGAACTCGATGCCCGTCTCCGGATCGCCCTCCTGACCCACTCGATTCACCGCCGCCACGAAGAGACCGTTCGCGATCGCGTGGGAGCGCTGAATCGTCTTCCACGCGTCCAGTTGAGCCGCACCCTCGCTCTCCTTTTCGCTCTTGAGCCAGCCGATGGCCGTGGGATAGAGAAGGACTTCTGCGCCAAGAAGCGCCGTGTGACGGGCGGCTTCCGGATACCACTGATCCCAACAAATGAGCGGGCCGACTTTGCAGGTGGGTGTGTCCACACACACAAACCCCAGATCCCCTGGCGTGAAGTAGTACTTCTCCATGAAGCTTGGATCGTCAGGGATGTGCATCTTGCGGTAATGACCGAGGGTGGAACCGTCTGGGCCCAGGATCAACGCGCTATTGTGAAAAATCCCCGGCGCCCGACGCTCAAAGTACGGCACCATGACGGTGGTCTTTGTACGCCGCGCCGCATCCTTCATGACGCTGATCGTCGGCCCGTCCATCGCCTCGGCGAGTTCGAAGTGAACAGGATCTTCCGTCTGACAAAAGTATGGATCTGAAAACAGCTCCTGCAGACACACGAGATCGGCGCCGCCGTCTCGCGCCTGTTCGATGCCTTTCACGGCGGCTTCGACCGTGGTCTGCCTGCTTGCCGAAACCCGTCGTTGGATGAGGGCCAGCCGCACACTCCGCTCATTCTTCATACCGGGTGATGTGTAGAACGCATCTCATCCCTTGGCGAGGGCTCACCACCGCTCAATTCAAAAGGGCTGATGATTATACAGAACTTGCTGGTGGAGATGTGTTGTGACCTAGGGAGATATGGCAGCGAAAAAGTAGCTGAATCGTCCGATTGTTGATGAGTTTGCGGCGCGGCGGAGCTGGATGGCCCCTCGTCAAACGCCCAGGGGTTCTTTCTGCTCCTCGCCTATGCGTATCCGCACTGGGCCCGCGACGTGGTTGTGCTCACCTCGACCACCTCCAGATCTAGGGACAACGGTTCAGTGTCAAAGTCACATTGAGCGAGGTGCTCCGCCGTCAGCTCAAGTCGAAAACGAACCCGACGCTTAGCCTCACCGCTTCCACTTTCGATCACCTCCACCTCTTGGAAGGGAGAGACGTCTGTGGTGATGAAGCAGACCTTTCCGTCCGGGCGCACCTCGATATCAAAGTGCATGGGGGGACTCGAGCTGAACAACGCCCATTTGGCGTCTTTCCACGTCACCTTCCTTCCCTCTTCTTGGAGAATCAACTCGTCACGATCTCCATAGTCCCCGCCTTCCACATCGACATATTTGAAGATAAATTCACCGTTTCCATTCAGACCGGGCGCGTTCACCTCCCACTCGATTTCTCGCTGCTCTTTATCACACGAGTAATCCGCACAAGCCGCACAAAGAAGAAGGAGAAGAACGACAGGCTGTAGGACCTTGAACGCGCGCATAATCCGATCTTAGCACCGCAAAAGTACGGACGCGAAGAAAAGATTCTCAGTTTTGTACGCCAATCGCGTTTGGAACAAACGGTGCCACCACCCCTGAGCTTCTACCTATTGACTGATGGCTCGCGCTCGCGCTAGCTGCGCAACTTGAACCAATCTGTGCCCTCGCTTCAACGGAGCACCCTTCAATGAACAAACCAACTTACGCGTTCGCCCTCTCCCTCGCGTTGATCGGCGCAGCAACCGCACCGACTGCTTGCTCTCCGGAGCGAAAAGATGCTCAGGTGCAACAACATCTGACCAACGAGCAGATTCGAGTATTCGGATTCGAGGCACCATTCACAGACTGGTCGACGAACAACGGGTCACCGATCGCCCAGTCTGCGACGACCTCACAAGGCATCGCTTCGCTTTCCGTGATTCCGAACGGTTACTCAGAAATCAGTTCGGTTCCCATTCAGGTGAGCGGCACCGTCAACTCATCAATTTCATTGGACCTTTCTATCCCTCAAGCTCTCTCCTGGGGAGAACTCAGGTTGGTGGCAATTATCCCCTCGCAAGGCAAATACTGGAGTGACTTGGGCGGGCACAGTCTTGCAGGTGTAGAGCCGGGCTCATTCGCCCAGTATAGTTTCGCGGTTTCTCAGGACGTGCAAGGATCCATTGCTTCAGGAACCGACGTCTCGTTCAAGATTATCCTCAATTCACCGCAAGGTTCTGGCGAATTCCTGCTGGACAACCTCGTTGTGAGCAGCGACGGCGGCACTCCCGGTGACGATCCACCGGAAGCTGACGGCTTCCTGCACGTGAATGTGCCCAGTTCACATGGGGCAGGGTCGGCTGTGATCACCGCTCTTGAAACGCTCTACATTGCAGAACGCGTTGAACTTGGAAACGCGGGCTCCCGACTCGCCATGGTCAGTGGAGGAACCGCTTATATCGGGGATCATTCTAAGATTGGCAACCTCGTTG
The DNA here is from genome assembly GCA_964392575.1 of uncultured Polyangiaceae bacterium. Classification (GTDB taxonomy): domain Bacteria; phylum Myxococcota_A; class Polyangia; order Polyangiales; family Polyangiaceae; genus NIC37A-2. Next base: position 19,099 of record CAYMQT010000044.1, on the reverse strand, counting down.
CAGCTGGCGAGATCGATCTTCGAAATTACTCGAAAGTGGACGGCAACGTGACTTCGGGTGGCACCATCACCCAACATTTTGGAGTTGCAATCGATGGTGAGGCTATCTCGAACGTGACGCTCACTTTTCGAGAACTTCTCATTCGAAATCCTGCGTTCTCAGCAACCGGAGGCAACGTTTCACTAGAGCCAACGCAGAACCTGGTGCTGCCGCCCGGCAACTATGGGGCACTTTCGGTGAAGTCAGGAGCCAGGATTCAGCTTGCGGCGGGGATTTATACCTTCACTTCTATCCAAATTGAGCCTCAAGCGATCGTCGAGGTCGATGCGGACTGCGGAGTCGAGGTATTTTCTCGAGATAGTGCTTTCTTCAGAGGTGAGGTCGAACCGGGGGATGGTGCATCTCCGGGTCTCCTACTCACCCACTTGGGTACTTCTGATGTACATATCGAGGCCAGTTTTGCAGGTCGCGTGATCGCGCCCAAGGCCTCGGTGTACCTCAACTCAACAACCCACCTTCACAAAGTGATCGCACGAACCGTGCGCCTACAACCAGACGCGCATTTCGTGCGATCTGGATCGGCAGCGGAGCCCGTGCTGCTAGCCACGCTGTCCCCAGCGCCCGACACATGTAACGGCGCGACCTGTTGCCCTTCGGAAGAAGATCAAGAGGAAAGGGCGCAACCGCACAGCTGTCTCGCTGCAACAGAGCAATCCGAAGTGGTTTCGCCGCAAGTTCCGGAAGAGGGAATTGCCAGCATGGTGTTCGCTGGTGGTGGTGCGGATGAGATTCGCAATCCGCACGCCGGCAGCCTCATTGCTATGGGTGACGGGGATGACAAGGTATGTGCCTTAAGCCAATTCTCAGGTCTCATTGACGGTGGGAGTGGCAACGACCTCATCTTGCTATCAGAGGCCAATGACACCTTGATCATTCCTGGCTCTGGAGTTGATCAAGTGCGCATACTTGGTGGATCGGCGAGAATCGCAATCATGGCAGCTTGCGAGGCGCAAGCTGGCGAAAGCTACGTGTTGGAATCAGGAACGGCGACCCTTCTCTCCCCCCTATCTCGGGAGGAACTGGAAAACAGGGGTGTACACGTTGATCCGGACATCACGGTTGAATTCTCACCTGGAAATCTTTGCCTTTCTGAGTGCAGTGGCGCCCCCACATGCGCCGAAGACGAGATCTGCGTCTCCGACGGTACCGTCGCCTATTGCGAAGCAAAGGACGAGTCCCTCACGGCTTATAGTCCGGCGGTCCACCCTGGTTACCCAGACCTGCCGGATGGGCTCCGTGAGGCGGTCGAAGAGTATGTCGCGCGCATCGCCGCAGGCTCACACTTCGCTTCTGCGCCGCAGAATCTCCGTCTTGCGACACAGCTGATCGTCCCAGCGCTAGTTGAAGCGACCGCTTCCTCCACACCGCGACGACGAGCGGCAGAAACCTTCGCGATTGGTTCTCTCTTCACCACCGAGGCACTCGCAGCTCTCGTGGATGTCGCCCTTCAACCTGCTCCAGACACTTCGAAAACGCACTACGGCGGAAAGGGATGGCACATTGCAAGCATTCACGCGGTGCGATGGCTAGCTGTAGCAGCCATCAAGGAACCCCAACAGGCCCACCATCTTCAAAACCTGATGATTCTCGCCGTCCAGGGTGACCGTCTTACTTCCCAGTCGGCGGTGAGCGCCTATCTCCAGGTTGGAGATGAGTCAGAACGCCGGGCTGAACTTGAAGCGAGTCTTCCCGCCGACCGCGAATACCTGCTCACGCTCGAATACCGATAACCGAGGGAAGACCGTAAAATGAAACGAGCACCTACAATTTCAGCCGCAATTCTCCTTACTCTGACCTCATCGGTCGCCTCTTCTGCCGCGTCCACCGACGAGTGCGATTGGAGCGGGTTTGATACCCTCGATCCTGTTGGCGAAACGAGGGACTTTTGTACCAACGAAAACAATTCTTTCGTAAAAATGGCACGCCTTGATTTCGGCATTAAAGACAAGCATTGGGGCGGCGACTGGAATAACGCGGCGGACGGCGCGAACACGCCGCTCTGTCTCCTCCTCGAGGGAATCTCAATCTTGGAACGATCTTCACAATTTGCCCCGAGTGACAGGTGGTTGCTCGCGGGAGGCTATGACTACACCGTTTTGCAGATCAGCAAACTCAAGCCTCGTTGCAGCTACGACGACAAGACGGAACTCAACACAAACAATCCTTTCTGTACGAGCCAATACAACTACACTTCCACGTTTGACTCCTACGATGACTGGGCGGAGGAATGCCTTGTCGAAAAGGAGCATCCTTATGCGCGTTCAGGTGTGACCGACGGGTTCGAAGGCCAAATCTATCTCGCCACAGGCTTACCGTTCGCGTATGCGTTTTCGAATTCCACCAAGATCTATCAAGCGATGCTGGAGAAAGACGCTGCATCCCGTGCTTCGATTCTTCTCCATGAAGCGGCGCATCGCAACGGTCGCACGCACAACATACTCGCCGGCGGAGGCGAGAAAGATCAGCGCTATCAGAGCGCATATGTCAACGACACCCCGAGCGTTTGGTCAAGGCAGGTGGATTGGCTCATGGACTACATCTGGCTTGATGAGAACGATCCCGACATTGCTGCAAGTTCACGCCCGGTCATCGACACGAACACACGAACCAGCGCCGCAGAGTATGCGAATCAGATCCTCGATGAGTTCTTTCTGAATGAACCGGGATTCCGAGTCAAAGTCCACGACGTGGATGATCTGGTAGAAGCATCCATCAATGGCACTTCGCTGGTCATTCAAGCCGCGGTTTTCGAGAACAGCGACTATCAGAACGCAGCGACCAGGACGATTTTTACTCCGGCTCTCGCTGGCGAAGCGTGCGGCCTCACTCGAGTTTCGGGTGATCTCCAGCACGCAGAACACATGATCTGGATTTCAGAGAAGGAGTACCCGCTGACTTCTGCTGGTGGCGCCACGATCACTGTGCAAGGCCTTGTGGTCGACAATGACACGTCGATTCAAAGTGACAAGACCATTGGGCATGCTCAGTGCTTCCCAGGGAAGCAAGTGGATGTCCACTTTCTTGAACTTTCAGAGAGTGACCCCAATCAATCCAAGGTCATCTCCCCAGAAGAGGGACGCGTATGCTTCCTGATGGGAATCAAGGGAAAGACTGAGGGCGAGTACGAACGAGCTCAAGTCAAAGTCGTGGAAGGAGAGTGGGTAGCCTCGCTTCGCGCCAACAACCCGGGCTCGGAGAAATCCATGGAAGCCAAGTTCGGCTGCATCGACGCATCCGTTCGCTCGGTCCACCTCCAAGACGGAAACGGGTTCGCACATAGCGAGGGGTTTACCCCGCTCTATAACTACAGCGATCCAGATGCCAACCCCGAGAGTGTGGCTTTTGCCTACCCGTTTTCCTGCGTGCTCACTGAGGTCCACGGACGGTTCAGGAACGAAAATGACGTAGCTGTGTCGATCAGTCCCTGCTTAGGTGATCCGTTTGGACACGACCTAAGCTGCCGCAGGTACAGTCTCTACGTCGATGAAAAGAAGACACTTGAGGGGCGTGAGGTTGGAGGCACAATGACATGTTTCGACTACTGAACATCTTTCGCAACCAATGGATCCTTGCCCTTGCGTGCGTCGCGTGCAGTTCCCTCAATGAGTCTCCAGCAGACGCATTGAAGGAGTCCCTTGACTTGGTGCATGCTGAATTCAACGATGTTGATCAAGCGACGTACGTGTCACTCGTCGCCGCCAACGGATCCATTCGCCGAACTGTAGAATGCGGGGTCAACTCCGAATGGAACTTTGATGCGACCGTTCAATCTCCGCAGCACGTCGAGGGGAGTACCGTCACTGTCGACTATGGCACTCAGGATTGGTTCATCGCGCCTAATTGCTTCGATCATACGGAGTTCGGGCATATTTCTGGTGAACTCTTTCTTTCCGTCCGTACAGAGGGAGATCGGAGCCACGCGAAACTGACGGGTTGGATGGACACGCAAAGGGCAGAGCGCTGTGATTTTGAACTGTCCATTGACTTTGATCCCAACAGCGGAGACAGCTCCGCGATCAGGGGTGATGTCTGCGGAGAACGCCTCACTACACTCAAGCTGCCTGTTTTTCGGCACTCAAACTAGTACGCATCCTCTAACCCGAAGGATGACGGGATGCGCTGTAGACAAGTGAGCACCGTGCGTCGAGCAAACGGATAGGCGCGGTTCTTTAACTAGAGGGCGAAACGCACCTTCACGGCTACCCAGCTCCTCTGCACTATGCGGCTCTTGCCCACCGCCCGGGCTCGACTCACCCGTCTTGGGCGGGCAGCGGCGGCGCCTTCACCATTTTTGAGATGTGCTGTAGCTTTCGCAGGCCCCCTGCCCATGACCCTGTCTTCCTCTGCACCCGTAGCTTCAGCCAAGGATCCACTTTCTGTTCGGGAAGATGCGGCATTGGATCTCTCCATCATCGCGCCCATCTACAATGAAGAGGAAAGCGTCTTACCCCTGATCGCTCAGGTGCACGACGCCCTTTCGAGCACCGGGCTCAGCTACGAAATCGTGCTGGTCGATGATGGCTCCCGCGATCAAAGCTACGCTGTCATGCGAAAGGCTGCGAGCGAGGATGAGGCGCTCGTGCTCGTCTGCCTGAGGAGAAACTTCGGGCAGACCGCCGCCTTACAGGCGGGGCTCGACGAAGCGCGGGGACAAAAAATCGTGCTCATGGACGCCGATCTACAGAACGACCCGAAAGACATCCCTCGGATGCTGGATAAGCTCGATGAAGGCTTCGATCTCGTGGCCGGCTGGCGCAGGGATCGCAAAGACGCCTTTCTCAACCGGCGTCTCCCTTCGCTGATTGCCAACCGCGTCATCAGCATGACCACCAAAGTCTCCTTGCACGATTACGGATGTACCCTGAAAGCCATGTCACGGGAGGTCGCCAAAGAGCTCAGGCTCTACGGTGAGATGCACCGGTTCATCCCCGCCGTCGCCAACTGGGCCGGGGTGCGCGTGATCGAAATGCCCGTCAACCACCGCGCGCGCCAGTTCGGAACCACGAAGTACGGCATCGGACGCACCACGCGCGTGATCTTGGACCTCATCACGGTGCGCTTCATGCAAAGCTACCTCGTCCGACCCATGCAGGTTTTTGGCTTGGCTGGGTTCGGCTCTGCAGCGCTTGGTTTCCTCACGTGCATGTGGCTGGTGTTCAGAAAGCTCGCTTTCCATGAAGACATCGGCAGTCGCCCCCTTTTGATGCTCGGCATCCTGCTGATCGTCGTAGGAGTGCAACTCCTCTCCCTCGGGCTCGTCGCTGACGTGCTGTCGCGCACGTATCACGAGTCTCAAAACAAGCGCCCTTACTACGTCAGGGAGCGCGTACGAGGTGGCGGCCGTCAGCCGGGATCAGAGAAAACTCAACCAGGGTCGGGTTCTGGGGTTGAGGGTTCTGGGGGCGGGTCGTGCGTGTAGTCGATGGTGACCTCATTCGGGCCGACGCCCTCGGCATAAAAAGTGTCGAAGTAGAACTGGGGGTCGGCTTCCTCGCTCCAGAATGCAAACAGCTCCCCTCTTTCGAACGAGAGCCAGATTTCGGCGTCGCTCAAGTGATTCCCAAGTACGTGCACATTTCCTGTGGCTGATAACTCGTCGATGACCTCACCTTGGGCATCCATGATCCAGATCGTCCCCGAGATTGCCATGTCGGTCGAGCTGATGCAGGCCGAAGCTCCCGCGACGAACGTTAACGTGCGATTGCCACACGCTGACGCCTGTTGAATGAACGCGGGAGCGTCAGCTGCTGAACGGGAGAGAGCCATCTTATTGCTAGCTTGATGCAAGTCGAACTCGATGGTGTAACCGTCAACTGGGTACGATTGAGCGCTGAGATCGTCGAGCAATGATCGCATCTCCGCCTCATCAAATTCGTAGTTGTCCCCCGAACAAGAGGTGAGGTAGGCGGAATTCACCAAGAAGAAAAAGGTGAAGAGGCAGGAGAAGAACGTCAGTTTCAGAGGAGCACGAGGGGTCATAGCCAAGTTTCCGATCAGGGTTTGTGAGAGAAAATTTTTTCTAGAGTACCATGAAATTGGAGAGACAATTCAATCGGGGTCGGGCGGGGTCGGGGTTGACGGCCCTTCGTGTATCTCCGTTTGCTCCGGTTCGCCAATCGCTCACCTAGGCTTCCTCAGGAGCCTGAGGTGGTGCGGTTCGCCGAGGCGGGCTAGTATGGAAGGGTCATGGGTCAGCCCACCACTACCGAAGTCGGTCAGCGCCTGGGGGACAGCTACGCCCTTGATCTGCTTTGGAGAGAAACGATGGGGCTATCACCAGGTGACACGAAGGAAGGCCCCCTGCGCCAGGTGATCTCGGTGCTGGAGGCCACGCACACGGCGTACGCGCTGATCGGCGGGGTCGCGATTCAGCTGCACAGCGAAGAGCCGAGAACCACTCTGGACATAGATTTTGCGATTCCGACATTCGCCGAAATCCCCGCCGAGGCTCTGCGGTCAGCAGGATTCGAGCACGAAGGACGCTTTGCACACAGCGACAATTGGAGGGCACCGGGCCCTGCTCCGCGTGGGCATCGCACGGCGATCCAATTTTCCGCCGAAGATGTAGGCATCGCTGCGGCCGTAAAGCACGCTCGTGTCATACAAATCGGTGAAATGACGTTGCGTGTTGCCAGCCCCGCCGACCTCGTCGTGCTGAAGTTAGCAGCTGCCGAAGAGCCTCTGAGACGCGTGAAGAAGAGACGACAAGACTTGATGGACATCCTCTCCTTGGTCGAGGACCATTCCGAGGCCGCAAGCGCTGTTCCTGATCTCAAGGAGCGCATCGATCGCCTGCGGAACGACATCTTCAGCTTGCTCCCGATCTGAACGCTTCTTAAAGCGTTCTAGTCCGAAGAGTCCGCGCGCTTCTCTCGATAGCGAAACCAGGCGAACAAGAGGAGTTCGGTCGCTACCGACACCATGCGCGCCAGGAGGCTGACGGCGAGAGAGCGTGTGGGTCCAAGCACCGGAGACGCAAGCGCGATCACGATGGCCTCGCGAACACCCGCGCCCGCCGGGGCGAAGAGCGCCAGGAATCCAGCCACGATCGCAGCGCACAAAATACCGCCGACCAACAGTGCCTGATCCGGAGAAGCCCCCACACTCATCGCCAGGGCGGCTCCTGCAAAAGTCCAGGCGACGAAATGCGCCAAATGAAAGAGCGGTACCTGCACGGGCACCAAGGGACCTGCGCCGGGAGCAGCGAGAACCCGAAGCACCGATTTGGGTAGGTTCGTGCGATCCACAGAGACCAGCAAAAACAGAAAGGCAGAGCTAGCCATGCACACCAGCAAGGGCACCTGCGACAGCACGGGAGCGATGCGCGCAGACTCAGGAAAGAAAAGCTCCGAAAAGAAAAACTCAGAAGAGAAAAGCAAAGCTGCTCCTCCCACAAGACCGCCGGCGGAGACCCATGAGAGCATCTCCACGAAGACGGAAGCCCCCATCGCCTTCGCAGAAACTCCCAGAGAAGCCGCTCCCATCATGCGAACGGCGAGAAGTCCGATCTTTCCCGGCGTGTAACGCGCGACCTGAGAATCCAGATACAGCCTTGCGCTCGGGTAGTACGGTAGGCTCGTTTTGAGCCAGCCCGACAAGAGAGCGCGAAACGCGCTGAGCTGAAGCAACAGGGCCACGGCGCTCATCACGAGGGAAACGAAAAGCCCCAGAGGATCCACCGAAACGGAAGCCCCGTCCCAGCGCTCGGCGAGATCATAAATCGTGTAGCCGACAAAGAGCCCCGCAAGTCCCGCCAGCACGGGCTTCAAGAGCGACGTGGCCCGAGCGAAAGATCCCCCCTTCTTTTGCCCCGCAGGCTCGCTCATCGGCCTGACTCTTAGCATGGTCGACTGATCTGACCTAAACTCCGAACGTGGGGCACGTTCGCTACGCCAGAGTCCTGACTTCCCTCACGGTGGTCTGCCTCGCCTTTGAACTTCTAGTGCCCGAGGCCCTCGCTCAGTTCAACGCGCGAGGCCGTGGTTCCGCTCCGTCTACCCCTCCGAAGAAGCCCACCCCTGCAGGCAGCGCTCAAAAGCCTCCCACCGGGCCTTCCCAGGCGAAACCAGACGCCGGAGACACTGCCAGCAGAGACGCTGCCAGCAGAGAGGAAGCCCGCACAGAGCAGCTCATCGCTCGCTACCGAAAACTCATCCTCGAAAAACCCGGGGAAGAAGTCCCGCTCACTCGACTCACGGAACTCTTGCGGGCACGGGACGGAAATCTCGACGCCCTCATCAGCGAACTCACGGCCGAGGCTCAAGGCGCGAGTGGCTACAACGCACGGGTGGCCCTCGCCGGAGTCCTGCTCAGCGAAGGCCGACCCTCCGAGTGTGAAGTCGAGGCCCTCTCTGCGACCAAGCAGTCCCCCCGACGGATCGAGGCGTGGCAGCTCCTGGCGGCGTGTCAACTCAGACAAGGCAACAAAGAAGGCGCACGCGCGAGTCAACAAAAGGCCCTGCCCCTCTCTCATGACCCTGAACGCTCGCTCCTTCTGCGAAGTCTCCGCGACTTGAGCCTAGACCTTGACGACCTCCCGGGTGCCCGAGAATACCACCGACTTTTGACCGTCGAGAATGGAGGCAACCTTTTCCAAAGGGGAGAACTCGGTCGGGAGCTACTCCGTCGCGGCCGTGCGGATCTGGCCGTTGCGGAACTCAAGGAGATCGCAAAGAGAGCCGAGGGAGATCCCCGCGCCCTAGCGCCCGCGCTCAGGGACCTGGGAGAGGCTCTGATCGAAAATCAAGAACTCGACCTCGCGATCACCACCTTGACGAAGGCGAGTGCCACAGCCCAGACCAGCCCGGGTCTTCAAATAGACATCGAGACAAAGCTCAGCGCCGCTCATCGACTGCGGGGTACCCTGAGCGAGTTTTTGGATCAGCTGGAGAAGAAGCCCATCACCGAGACCCGGGCCGGATTGCTCGGGCGCTTGTACGAAGAAGAAGGACAAACGGAAAAAGCGATCGCCGTCTACAAAAATGCGCTCTCTCGGGGAAGTGGCTCGGTGGATCTCCGCCTACGTCTAGCTTCCCTCTACGAACTCTCTGGCGATCTAGAGAGTGCAACCGCAGAGTACAAAAAGCTCGTCAAAAGCGAACCCGGGGACGTTCCTCTTTCCCTCCGATACCTCCATTTGCTCATGGCTGGTGGCTGGCGAGATCAGGCTGTCGCAGAGCTCAAACGTATTCTCGAAAAAAGCCGCAGTGACCCCTCCGCCACGCTCATGCTTCTCGACCTGGCTGAAAAGTTAGGCGAGGTCGAACTACAAAAATCCGTTTTGACCCGCCTTCAGGGAAGCGGAGGTGCAGACGCTCGTTTTCTGGTGGAACTCGGTTCGCGGTACTATCGCTCGGGACAGGAAGCTCAAGCTCGGGCCGTGTGGGACCGCATCTTGACGGTCCACCAAAATCGCGCGGAAGCTCACGTCATCTACGGAGAGGTCCTGCTCGACCACGAACAGGCTGAGAACGGGGTAAAAGCGCTGAAGACTGCGGCCAGTCTCGATCCAAAAAGTCAGAAGGTCCGCCGCTCTCTTGCCCTAGGGCTCGAAAGGGGATCGAGCACTGTAGCGCCACAGCTGCGCTCGCAGTACCAAAAGGAGGCCCTCAAGGAATGGCAGGTCGTGCTCACTCTTTCGGGAGACGCAGTGAACTACGATGCCCAAGCACGGCGTCACATCGTACGCCTGGTGAAAAAAGTGGGTCATCTGCGCGCGTACGTGAAGGCACAGGAAAAAGCCTTTGCGCAAACTCCTCCTGATCTTGAGGCAGGACGTCTCCTCGTCGAAGCGTATCTTTCCGAGAAACAAGATCGCGAAGCCGTCCGCGTACTCACAGTTCTTCTCAAGCTGCGGCCGGGAGACCGCGAAGCCCTCCGCGAACTCGCCACCGCGCATGAACGTCTCGGAGAAGAAGAAAAAGTCATCGCCACATTGAAGCGCCTGATCGCAGTCGACCCGAAGAACTCACGAGAATACTACGCAAAAATGGCCACGGCCGCTGAAAGAAGCGGATCTTCAACAGCAGCTCTTTCGTATGCCGAGCTGTCGGTGAAGCAAGATCCGAGCGATCCCCTCGCTCACGTGCGCCTTGGAGATCTGTATTTGAGCCAAGGACGCCCAGACGAGGCGACGCGCGCCTACCGGGCAGCTCTGGCACTCGATGATCGGATTTCCATCGTCTATTTCAAGCTTTCGGAGCTGGTGAGTCAAAAGGGTGAAAACGAAGAAGCACTCCGACTTCTCCTCTACGTCGTCCGCAACGAACCCAACGACGACATCGTCGCCCGCGCGGCCCGACGAGCGCTCGGGTTGAGCGTCCCTCTTGAAAGAGAGGACGAGATCGAGAGGGTATTGCGACCTCTCGCCATAGGCCAACCCGAGCGACCCGTGTATCGAGAGCTGTACTTCGAGGTCTTGAGCGCTCGAGCCTTGGCCCTTCTGCCACGGGTCGATCACGGGGAGCACGACCTCAGAAAGCAAGCTCGGGATCAGCTCCAAGAACTTTGTCGCCGCTCTTCGGGGCTTCTGCTCTCCGGCCTGGCCAGTGAAAGCGGGCAGCAAAGAGACTTGGCACTGCTCCTTCTGCCTTTTGGCGACAGCGCCAGCACAGAAAGCGCGCTCTTTTCCTTCGCGGAGAGCGAGGCACCCATCAAACAGAGAAAGCGCGCGCTCTTGGCGATCGGTCGTACGGAAAGTCCGCTTCGCACGCGCAAGATTCAAGACTTTCTAGCGTCCGAGCAACCCGAAGCTGCTCTCACCCAAGCCGCCCTCTGGGTGCTCTCAAGCAAGGACGACTTTCATGACGTCGGCCTCTTCTTTCCCTACCTTGATTCCCCTCACCCGGAAGTGGCCGCGCAAGCAGCTCTTGGGATCGGGCGCATTTCACCTGCCGCACAGATGAAACGCGCTCAGAACGAACTTGCCCGCGTCCTCACCTCCGCCACCCAGAGCCCGAAGACCAAAGCCGCTGCCGCTCTTTCTCTGGCCAGTCTCGGGCCGCTCGATCCAAAGTTGATTTCACCGCTCAGCACTGCTCTCACAAGTCCTCTCTCGCTCCTCTCGTCGGCGAGCTTACTCGCGCTCAGCTACGGGGCCGAAGGCCCCGAGGCACGTGTTGCCGTTGCGCGTGCCTTGCTCGCACAAGACGGGACCAACGACGGCGTTGTTTTGCACGCCGCCGCGGTCCTCGGTCAGCGTGAGCGCGGAGGTCCCTCCCCGCGCCTCGACCGCGGCTCGGACGAGAAAACGCGCTCCTCACAGGATCTGTCCACCGAGCATCAAATCGAGGCCCTCTTAGAACAAGCTACCTCGTCCTCAGACACACAGACAGCCTCCGCAAGAAGGGATGCGCTCGTCCTGCTCAAAGAAGCCTTGAAGGCGGAAACCGAGATCGCACTCCTGTCCTCTGCCACCTCAGCAGAACGCGTGCTCGCTCGGCTCAGTCATTCTCACGGGCAGCCGCTTTTTCTTCCGCTTCTCCGCGCCGAAGATCTATCCGCGAGCCAGGACGAGACTCTTGTCACTGCTCAAAAAGCAGCCGCAGAAATCTATAACCACACCGTTTCTCAACTTCGTGCTCTCAGTGCGGCTCCACACGAAGGCTTGCGCAAAGCAGCGCTCCTTTCGCTCAGTCTCAGCGCGGGCAGCTGGGCAAAGGGCGCTCTCACTCAAGGTCTCGACGCAGAGAGCGATGAGATTTTTCAGGCGGCGGCCAGAAGCCTCGTACTCGACGCCTCTCAGACGGCGGTGACAGTTCTCACGGAGCACGCAAAGACGGAGGAGAAATGGACGCGACGGCGACGGCTCGCCGCTGCCTTGGGATCTATTTTCCAGACGCCAGCTGAACCGAGCGCACGCAGCCAAGCCGAAAAGACCCTGTCCGCTCTCACCCGAGACGAAAACGCGCTTGTGCGCGAGGAAGCGAAGCGAGCACTTGTCGCGCGCTGATCAGCTCCGGGCAGTTCTTGCGCGAGCGCCCTGGTTTTTGAGAGGCTGCTTGACCGGGGAAACCAGAGCCTTTTTCTCATGCTGCGAGATCAGTTTGAGAAAGGTGAGCACCGGGTGACCCGTCGCGCCTTTGGGATGCATTCCGCTCGGGCGATCACGGAAAACCGCGCCTGGAATATCGCAATGCATCCAGGGCACACCCTCCGTAAACTCGCGCAAGAACAGCGCGGCGGTGATGGCTCCCCCCCACTGCTCTCCCGTGTGCTTGAGATCCGTCACGTCGCTCTTCAACTGCGACACAAGCTCCTCCAAAAGCGGCATCTGCCAGAAGCATTCCCCGGCCTCCGCACTCGCTTTTCTCATTCCCGCTGCCACGCCCTCTGCGTTGGTAAAGAAAGCGGAGCACGGATTACCCAGTGAAACCATCGTAGCCCCGGTCAGCGTGGCCGCATCGACGATAAAATCCGGCTTCAATCGCGCTGCGTAGGTCAGCGCGTCCGCCAGAACCAATCGACCCTCTGCGTCCGTGTTGATGATCTCGACACCCTTCCCAGACAGGGAGCGAATCACATCGCTCGGGCGGTAGGCAGCGGCGTCGGGCATGTTTTCTGCGGCACCAATGATGCCGTGCACCTCCACCTGGGGCGCGAGGGCAGCCACGGCCTTCATGAGACCAAGCACGGCACCCGCCCCGGCCATGTCGGCCTTCATGCCCAGCATGCCGGGCCCGGGCTTGATACAAAGTCCGCCAGAATCAAAGGTGATCCCCTTGCCGACAAACGCAATGCGGCCCTTCGGTCGGGCCGGTTTGTAGGTCAGATGCATGAACGTCGGTTCGTTCTCACTGCCTTGGCCGACCGCATAATGGAGAAGCATCTTTTCCTTTTTGATGCCCTGCTTGTCGAGCACCTTGATAGACAGCTTCCCCTCCCTGGCGACGATCCTTGCGCGTCGAGCAAACTCACCGGGAGTGAGCACATTGGGAGGTTCATTGACCAGGTCTCGCGCCAGGCAAACACCGTCACCAACAGCGATGACCGAAGCAAGATCCTTCTTCTCTGCTAGGGAGGGAGCCCGCGCAAGGAGGATGTCGACGCGAGCGAGTTCCGTCGCAGGAGGGGAAGCATGGCGGTATTTTTCAAATTTGTAGATCCCAAGCCGTACCCCCAGCCCCACCGCTGAGACCGTCTGCCTATCCGCCACCAAGACGGCAATGCTCTTCGGGCGGTGTCCCAAACTCAGTCGCATGCCGGTCGCGTAGGCAGCAGAAACCCGGGCATCCATGCCGAAAGTAGCGGCGTCTCCCCCCTCTTCGGGGCGCACCCCCAAGAGGACGACAGCGCGCGGCTTTCCTTTCTTCAAGGTCGGGATGGAAATGGATTCGCCCTTTTCGGGATTGAAGCGGGTGTGCTCCAGATGCTCCATCAAGCCGCCCCCGAGTATTTCATCGAGCTCTTGCAGCTCTTGAGACAGCGGGCGAACCGAGCTGACAGCCGTAACGACGACATCGGCATTGAGGAGGGTCTGAGTCTTTTTTGAAAGTTGAATCTTGGTGGGCATGAATGAACGGCTTTTGTTTCTATGGGTGCGCTCGCTGCGCACTCACTTACTTGTCAAATTGAGCCAACCGGGCTCGAACGGGAACTCTGAAGCTGACGCCCTCACCGAGCTCGGGAAAACGCACCTGAGCGGCAGCCCCTTTCAGGCACGCCCCTAAACCGGTTTTCGCAAGAGCCGGAGGCTCCACCTGCACCTCCGGAATCCCGCCGCTTTTCCCTACGGAGAAATGCAAGATCGCTTCAGGATGCTTTTCTGCTTCTTTGATGCGAGACGCGAAGCAGTTTTGAAATGCGCCGCTCTGCTTCTGCACGGACGTCGACAGCTTCTGCTGTTTGCTCATCGGCTTTGCTCCGGCCGCTTTCGGCGCGGGCTTCTGTGGATCCACATCCTGGGCGGCCTCCTCGGTCGTGTCCTCAGGCGTGGGCTCACTGGGCTCATCCGGCTCCTCATTTGTCTCTGGGGCAGTCGGCGCGGCCTTCTCCGGATCAGAATCTCTAGCATTGGGATTCTCCCCGCCCACGACAACCACTTGCTCGCCGGTACCTCCCTTGCTGAGCAGGGCAACGGCAGCTCCGAGACTCAGCGCAATGACGCCGCCCACCACCAACAAACCAAGCAACAGCCGGTTCATCTGTTGCTGGCCCTGCGCAGCGACGGTCACCTGCGGAGAAGCGCTGAGTTCAGCTGCCGAGGTCATCTCCTCGGTGGCAATGATGGAATCCATCATGCCGCCTGAAAGTCCCTTAGGGAAAATCCGGGCCAGCGCCTCTTCGCGTACCTTCAGGTGCTCGACCCCCACCTCGGAGGGGAGGTCTTCAAAATCCTGCCGCACCAGCTTCTTGAGGTGCACTGCGACCTCTTCATCATCATGCTGCTGAAACTTGCGGAGCTCGCGCGAAAATTCGAGCGCAGACTCGAATCGCTCCAAAGGTTTCTTCGCGAGCGCACGGCCGAGCGCCTCATCGAGGCCGGGGGGAATGTCGTCTCGTCTCTTCGAAGGAGGATCCGGGATCTCATTGACCATCCGCACCACGGTTTCACCGATCGAATCAGAGAAAAACGGCGTTTCTTGGATGAGCAGTTCTAGTAGAAGGACTGCTGCCGAGTACTGATCGCTGCGCGGCGTCGCTTGCGCTCCGTCCACGGTCTCCGGCGCCGCGTACCCGAGTTTTCCGCGAAACACCCCCGATTTGGTCGAGTTGCCGCGGTTGGGTCCTGTCATGCTGGCAATCCCAAAGTCCAACAGGTGCACGTACCCCTTCTTGCTCAAGAGGACATTGTCCGGTGCCACATCCCGATGCACGATCTCTACTTCTTGACCCTCCTCCGTGTCGAAGTGATGCGCGTAATGCAGCGCGTCGAGAATCCGGCGCACGATGTAGAGGCAGATGTCCACCGGAAGCGGGAGCTTTTTCGCGTAGCGGTAGTCGAGGAGCGGCGCCAGCGTGTACCCGTGCACGTATTCGAGCACCATGATGTGCGCGCCATCTTCCACACCGAAGTCGATGATATTGATGATGCCGGGGTGCTGCATCTTGGAAAGGATCTGCGCTTCTCTGATGAAGAGCCGGTTTCCCTCTTCAGTGGCTTTGATGTCCGTCCTCATCCGCTTGACGACCACCGGGCGCGTGAAACCCTCGGCCCCTTCCACGCGGGCGAGATAGACGGTCCCCATACCACCCTCACCGAGAAGACGAACCACACGGTAGCGTCCCAGAAGGACTTTCGAATCAAGCGCGTTGGCGGCTTCTTGCATGCGAGAGGACAGCTCTTTTCCCAGGAAGACTAGCGAGGACGCCGCAGATAATAGTGCATCCCATGGGTAGGGTGCGAGAAGGCAATGGGCAACGTTCCCTTGGCGGCAGAGTCAGCCGAAAAACGCCTCTGACTGTCAACCTCTAGCTCCTTTCCGTCCACCGAGACCGTCCACCCGGGAAGGGCCTGGCCCGCAACGGTCACGTTTTCGCCCTCGGCAAAACCCCGATCCGGAAGCGATACCCGGGCGGCCGGGGCCTGGGAATCGTAGGTGACCGCGACAGTGGTTGTGCGGGACTTGCGCGGCGGATCACTCGCCGCCGAAAACGTGAGTTGATGAGTCCCGGCGCGAAGGGAACCAGAAGCAAACGTGTAGCTCGGCGCGGAAGTGGCAATCGTGCGCCCACCGATCGTGAGCGTGTAACTGCTCGCAGAAGGTGCGGAGGGCCAAGTGACCGTGACTTGCGGCAGCTTCTGCTGGTACATCACCGTGTAGCGACGCCCGTCCGTCGCCACGTTGGCTTGAGGCGTAAAGGTGGGTAGTTTCGTGGTTCCTGAGTCCTGAAGAACACGGACGGTGCCGCTCGCGGCCACTCGCTCAGGCGCATCCAGGCAACGGATTTCGTAGGCGTGTTCGCCGCGGTCAAAGGAGAGAGCCGCGCGTTTGTCCGCCTGGGTCTTCTTCTTGCCGGATCGCAATTCACCGGGACCCTTACAAACGGCCGAGAGGTTGAAGGCAATCTTGGTCGGAGGCTCAGGATCATGCACCACGAAACTATCGCCCGCTGAAACAACCAGGTCCGCTGAAGAAACGCCATCACCGATCTCAAGAACGACCGGCGGCTCCGGCGCTGAGGGCGGTTCCACCGGAGCCTCGGGGATGACCTCCGGTTCATCGACAATGATGCCGCCTATCTCTAGGTCAATGCTATCACCGGCGACCACGCTCTGTTTGGAATCACCGATCTCGATGCTCCCAAGCTCCACCCGAACGGCCATGCGGGCGCCGTCGCGACGCAAACTGACGGCAGAGTTGGCATCCAACGTGATGGGACCAAACTCCGAATCGATCATCAGAGTCCCTTCGTTCGTGCGGACATCGGCCTCACCCACCTCCACCTTGAGCCCGATAGCTCCGCGCTTACCGGTCTGACCCTGAAATCGAATTTGTGAATTTGGTTTGAGTTCGAGCCGAGCACCCGTGCCCAGTCGAAAGAAGGCAGACTCCTTTTGACCTGTGCGAGCTCCATCGCCGCTCTCAAAATCATCACCAACTTCGGCTTCAATCCATTTTTCCACGGCCGCCGCCCGATCTCGATCGGGGCCGCCGGTCATCTCAGTGAGGACTGCCAGAGCATCGCTCTTGAACCATTTGAACCCCAGCACCCCGAGCACCAAGAACAGGAGCAGGATCACCACTCCGATCCCAATCTGCCGCTGAGTGAGCCCTTGAAAAACGCCGGGCTGGGCAGGCTCTGGTCGTGGTGCAGTCATCGAAACGAAAAGTCTAATTCACCCGCCAAGCGCGTGAAAGCTAAAGGCAAATTTCAGTATAGCCATGGATGGTGCGTCCTACCTTAAAACTGCCCCACGAATCTGCACGCTACCCTTATGAAAACCGCACGCTGCCCTTATGAAACCGTACACTGCCCTTATGAAAACCGCACGCTGCCCTTATGAAACTGACAAGCGTGGAGTGGCGGGAATTTCAGCCTACGCGGAATTGCTGCCCGGTCGGAGTTTCGAGCTGAAAGGATGCCCCCTATGGTACATTCATGATCGAACGCGAAGACGACGAGAACTCTGACGATTCAGACGAAATCCCTCTCGCGCGATCACGCTCGTCTCTCAAACGAGAGCGCGTGGAAAATGAAACGGCCCTCTCAGAGCTTGTGCTGGACCTCCTGCCTCTCGGCGCCGAAAAATGGCAGCTCCTGGGCTTGTCCGAGAAAACCATCGAAACGCTTTCGGCTGCTGGGAAGATGAAAACTCACGCAGCGCGTGGTCGTCACCTGCGTCTGATCCGAGCCACGCTCCGCGGAACCGAGTGGGAAGGGGTCCGAAGAAACGTCGACCACTTGCGTGCTGGTTATCGACTTTCTGCACCTGAGACAGACGAAGCGGACTCCCCCGTGCTGGTCTGGACCGAGCACCTTCTTCTGCACGCTGATCCGGGGCTCGCTCGCTTCATGGAAGAATTTCCCCACGCAGACAGAAAGCGCCTCAGACAACTTGCGCGACAGGTCAACAAGCTCCCGAAGGACAAACGGATCAAAGCGCGCGCGCAACTCGAATCTGCCGTGAGGGTAGTCCTGCGCGCAAAGGTGAACGATGAGCCTTGATTCCGCGCTTGCTCTGAATCAAAACCCCGGGCCCATGTTCCTTGGTATCGAAACTTCCTGCGATGAAACCGCCGCGGCGGTCGTGTGCGAAAGGCGTGTGTTGAGTGACGTGGTTCACACTCAAGTGGCGATGCACGCAGAGTACGGGGGCGTCGTTCCTGAGCTCGCTTCGCGCGACCACCTGCGCAACGTGCGGCCTGTCATCGATCAGGCGCTCACGAACGCCCAGGTAAAGATTTCCGACTTGAAAGGGATCTGCGTGACCTGCCGCCCGGGACTTTCTGGAGCGCTGCTCGTGGGAACCCAAGTGGCCAACGCACTTTCTTGGGGGGCTGACCTTCCCCTCATCGGCGTGGACCACCTCGTCGGACATCTGCTGTCCGTTTTCTTACAGTTCGAGGGAGAGACCTCTCCACCGCCCCCTCGTTTTCCCTTCATCGGACTCCTCGCCAGTGGCGGACACACCGCCATCTATCGAGTGGGGGGACCCCGCGCGGAGGAGATCACAGAACTGGGCGCCACCCGTGATGACGCGGCTGGTGAAGCGTTCGACAAAGTCGCCAAGCTCCTCGGCCTGGGTTACCCAGGCGGACCCATCATCGATCGCCTCGCGCAAGAAGGGGATCCCTTCGGCGTCGATCTCGTCAAACCGATGGCCCAGAAGAACAGTCTCGAATTTAGCTTCTCTGGCTTGAAGACCCATGTCGCTCGCTGGGTGGCAGAGAACGGCGTCCCGGAAAATGACGACACTCTTCGCAACCTTTGTGCGTCCTTTCAGCGCATCGTCGTAGAAACTCTCATCGACAAGAGCATCCTCGCGGCGAAGCAAGAGGGCATCACGGAGATCGCCCTTGCGGGAGGTGTGTCCGCAAACAGCAGCTTACGACGTCTCGGCGCAGAAAGAGCCGCCCAGGCCGGACTCACTCTCATCGTTCCCCCTTTCCGCGCTTGTACCGACAACGCCGCCATGATCGCCTATGCGGGCTCTTTTCGGGGTCTTTCCGGGGAAGACGACAGAGGAAACCTCGCCATCTCCCCTCGAACCGCCTTGGCAAGAGTCACCCGAAAAGGAGGCGGCCCTCGATGAATGCATCCTCCCGCGACGGAGGGAGCGCTGGCTATTTATAAAATATAAGATCTGCAAGCAAAAGGAGGAGTCGCGAGGCGCGGAAAACCGCCGCCGACTATGTAGGAGACGCAAACGCACACCAGCCCAAAGGGCGACGTGTGCAGCAGTCACCTCTCAGTCCACCCGCAATCCCCTCGCAGCAAGAACAGCCCAAGGCACGCGAGGTCGCAGGGCGAGGAGTGACGAGGCGCGGAAAACCGCCGCCGACTATGTAGGAGGCGCAAACGCACACCAGCCCAAAGGGCGACGTGTGCAGCAGTCACCTCTCAGTCCACCCGCAATCCCCTCGCAGCAAGAACAGCC
>CAYMQT010000043.1:31712-33042 GCA_964392575.1 uncultured Polyangiaceae bacterium | reverse complement strand
CCGCGATTCACTCGCGGTGACGAGGGGAGCGGCGTCCGCTCCCCTACAAGAGCAGAACAGCCCAAGCTACGCGAGCCCGCAGGGCGAGGAGTAGCGCGGCGCGGAAAACCGCCGGCGACTAAGTAGGAGCCGCCGGATTTTCCGGCGGACAGTGGGGTGAGGAACCGCGATTCACTCGCGGTGACGAGGGGAGCGGCGTCCGCTCCCCTACAAGAGCAGCACATCCTGCAGACTCTCCGCCGCCGCGGTCTTGATCAGCCACGTCTCCAGGCGTTTCTGATCGGCGTCTTCCAAGAGATCGAGGGCGTCACTGTCCAGCTCACCGAACTTCACTTCGAGGATCTGACACAGCACTGTGCGTAGGCGGTCCAGGTGTTCGGCGAGAGCAGTTTCTTCCCCGCGTGCGTACCCGCCGGCGAAAGCAGCGTCCAGTTCGGCTTGACGCGGACGCAAGGCGCCCATGCTGTCTCGTTTCCGAAACCTCGAAGTCGCGCCTGGGCGGGTCGGGGGCTCCGGGTAAGGCAGGCTCTTTCGAGAGTCAGAGTCAGAATCGCCGCCCATGAAAGGAGCATAGCCTAGAAGAAGAGTTTCTCTCTAGGAGAAATCTCAAAGCGGCGTTTGCTTTGACTTTTGCTGTTTCTCCGAGAGCCCCTTTTCGTAGGCCTGTCGGATGCGGCGGTGTTCACGCGCAGCGCGCCTTTTGAGAGCTTTCAGCTTCTTTCGTTCGCGGTCGGCAAGATTTTTCCGTTCTTCGGGGTCCCGGGCCAGCTCGAAGAGCGAGGAGCTGCCCGAGTGCTCGATGTATTTGTAGCGCTGGCTGACGGCCCCTTTGAAGGAGCCAGCCGAAAGAGGAACCATCCGGTCGTGGAAAGGGGCGTTCGAACCCGTCTGTTCCATGAGGGGGACGAGAGACACACCGTCAAAGTCATCAGGGACAGGCACACCGGCGAGGTCAAGGATGGTTGCGCTTGCGTCGACCGCGGAGTCGACGAGCACGTCGCTTTTCCCTTCAGAGTATCCGGGTGCGGAGATGATGAGAGGCACATGGACCTGATCGTCGTAGAGGTTTTTCCCTACTTCGCGCTTGTTTTCCGCGCGCGTCATGCCCGCCCCATGATCTGACATGAAGATCCAGACGACTTCGCGCTCGTCCTTGAGGTGCTTTTTGAGCAGCTCTTCGAGCGGCACGATCCAGGTGTCGGTGGCCGCGATGGCGCTGTCGTATTGAGAATCCAGGTCATCGCCGAAGGGAAAATCCTTGCTTGCGACGAATCCTCCCCGAAAGCGATGAGGTTGAAGGAGGTGCAGCCAGAGGAAGACCGGCTTTTTT
>CAYMQT010000043.1:7620-31702 GCA_964392575.1 uncultured Polyangiaceae bacterium | reverse complement strand
TCGCTGTTGCTGCCCAAATCTGAGTGCCGAACGCTTTTTTGCCTTTGCGGCCTCCTTCAGGTGCGTGGCGATCTTCTTGTAGCGCTTCTTCAGGGGGATATGGGGGATAGTCTTGCTCTTGCGGATCTGCTCAGCCGTTTCGCGTTCGAGGTTGGTGTCGATGCCGTAGCGTTCAGGATCAAAGTCACGGTAGGCGGTCAGCTCAAAAACTCCCTTCACGAGGGTGTGATAGCCGCGCGCTCCCAAGAGCCGGGGAAGGGACTCAGCTTCGTACCGAGGAGGCATCCGGTGTCTCGAAAATTCCGGAAGGCGTCGTCCGGTGAGCATGCTGCTCAAGAACACGCGCGTCCCGGGATAGAGACTGTAGGCGTTTTCGAAGATGAACCCGCCCTGGGACAAGCGGTCGATGTTGGGGGTGGTAGGATTCTTCTTGTATCCGTAGACGCCCACTCGGTCCGCTTGCAGGTTATCGATCGAAAAAACGATGATGTGCGGGGGGGACTTCTGCGCGCGTGTCGTTTGTCGCTGTGCGATTTCTTCTGAGGGAGGCCATGTGAGCTTCTCAGACTTTGAAGAGGTGCTTTTGCGCGCGTCTTCCTTCGTGGGCTCGTTCTCGTCCTCGTTCTCGTCCGAACTGTTGCCCCCCAAGCGCAGGGTGATGAAGCGCGAGCTGCTGCTCTGGCCCCAAACGACCCAGCTCATCGCTTCAGAGTCCTTGAGCAGTGCCATCGACACTCCTGCCCAAAGGACGGTGACGCCGGTCAAAACTCCTAAGAGGGCCGGCTTTTTCTCAAAAGCGCGCTCGGCAAGGCTCGCACAAACGGGCGTCGTTCCTATCAACAGAACGAGCACCGCCACGCCTCCTAAAAAGCCATGCAGCGGCGCGTACTCATGAGGAAGAACCTCGCGGTTGATCACGTGTAGCCCGTCTGTAGGACCACGGCCAAAGTCAGGAAGGGGACTGCTTTCGTCGTGCGCTTTTCAGCCAGCAAGGTCCCCCAAAAGAGGACCCCAGCGCCGCACAGGAATCCCAGAAACAGGCCCGCGATCAGCCAGGGACCGTAAGACAGATCGCGGACTTGGGGACCGCTCATGGTGTAGCGAGCCAGCCAAAATCCGTAAGGAGACGTGAGGAGGGTGAAGATCGCGATGGCCTTCCGCTCACTCGTCAGCCCGAGGCGTGGGCTCTTGGCGAAGATGGACAGAAAAAACAGGATGAAGCTTGCGCCGAGCGCTCCCAGAAGCCCGTTGCCGACAAAGACGAAAACGAGGGTCAGGGCGCCGCTCGGGCCGAGACCTGTCCATGCCTCCAGGGGCAGCAGAAGCAGTTCGGTCACGCCGAGGAGGATCGCCGCAGCGAGTCCACGCAAGATCGTCGAGGAGAGGGTCACGAAGTCGCCAACGCTAGCTGAGCCTCCGGCTCTGTAAACGGTCCTGTCCATGGAAGTCGGGCACCTCTTGCTTTCCCGCCCTGACCTTTTGCTTCCCGCCTGGCGTTCTGTGTTTCTTGCTCCCGCGCTGGGCGTGGTTAGAGTGTCTTCATGACTGAAGCGCGCCTCCCTACCTTGTATGTTCCCCATGGCGGCGGACCTTGGCCCTTCGTGACCATCCCCGGGCTGCCTCCTCAGGAGGAATTGCGCTCGTACTTGTCGGGGATCCTCTCGTCCCTTCCTCGGCGTCCGCGGGCGGTTCTGGTGATCAGCGCTCATTGGGAAGAGAGCGTTCCGACGGTGCAGACCTCGCCGTCCCCGCCTCTCTTGTACGACTACAGCGGCTTCCCCCCGGAAGCCTATCAACTCTCCTGGCCCGCGCCGGGCAGTCCTGGGGTGGCGGCGGAGGTACGTGCGGCTCTCTCGAAGGCAGGGATTGAGTCCGCAGAATCACCTGCGCGCGGCTACGATCACGGCGTTTTCGTCGTGACCAAACTCATGATGCCTTCCGCCGAGATCCCCACTCTTCAGCTTTCGTTGACCCGCGACTTGTCTGCGGCCCGGATGTTTGAGGTGGGAGCGGCGCTTGCTCCCCTCCGGAGTCAAGGTGTCTTCATTCTTGGCAGTGGTTTCAGTTACCACAACATGCGCGGGTTCTTTTCAGTCCTTCGTGGTGAGACCGCAGCGGCAGAGGATGCGCAGATCTTTGATGCCTGGCTGGTAGAGAGCTTGAAGAAGGAACCGTCTCTCCGCCGGGCAGAATTGCTTTCATGGGAGAAGGCTCCGAGGGCGCGCGCGTGTCATCCTCGTGAGGAGCACCTTCTGCCCCTGATGGTGTGCGCGGGAGCGGCCGGGGACGACCCCGTCCGTTTCCCCTTCCATGAGCCCACGGCGGGGATCATGACCCTGGCCGCACAATTTGGCTGAGCAGCCGCTCAAACTCAACTTGCGACTGGCATCGCGGAAGGTGTGCGCGAGGAGTCCGCCTGAGATACGCAGGGCGAAGCCGGCTCTTCACCGTCTTCACCGTGTGTGCGGGCCTGCATACGGATCTGCGTGGGCAGCGCATGGGCGGTTGAAAACGTCGGGACGAACTCTTCAACGTGCGTGTGGGCCTGCGTGCGAGCCAGGGTGCGGGCGGGTTCAAGCTTCTTGATGGCTAGATGCATCCACGCGAGGCAGCCGACACAAATCACGGCCAAGAACATCCAGCTCGTCGTGTAGAGTCCTTCCGGTCGCGAGCTGCTGGTCGTCACGGCCAGGAGGTAGCCGAACACAAGGGGGCACATAAAGCCTCCGAGGCCGCCCAACACCCCGACGATTCCTCCAACGACGCCCACTTCCTTGGGGAAATAGTAGGGAATGTGTTTGTAGACGGCGGCCTTTCCGATCCCCATCGAGATGCCAAGGACGATCACCAGAATCGAGAAGGGTACGATGCCCATCGGAAGGCACAAGGCGATGCACAGTACGGAGCAGCTGCCCAAAACCCAGTACATGACGGCACGAGCTCCTGAGCGATCACTGAGCCAACCTCCCACGGCGCGGATGACTCCGGAGGGCATCGAAAATGCGGCAGCAAGCCAGCCTGCCGTAGCCAAACTCACATGATAGACGTCCACGTAGTAGTTCACGAGCCAGGCACTGAGTCCGACAAATGCGCCGAACACCGCGACGTAGTACGCACCAAAGCGCCAGACTTGGACCTTTTTGAGCGGAGCGAGCCTGGCGGCCAGAGACTTGTGCTGGGAGGGATCGACGACTCTATTTTCAGTGAAGCGCGCGAAGATCCCCGCCATGATGAGGAGCGCAACGCCGTAGATCACCGGGAACAGGCGCCACCCTTCTGGATTTTCCTGCGATGTGAGGAAAGCGAGCAACTTCGGTCCAAGCATCAAAGTGATGGCCGCGCCTGCGTTTCCGGCGCCAAAGATACCAAGTGCCGTTCCTTGGCGATCTCTTTCGAACCACGCCGCAGTGAAGGCGATCCCTACGGCGAAGGAGGCACCCGCCGCGCCAAAACAGAGACCAGCCAGGAGAAACCCGAAGAAGCCGTCCGCAAAGGAGACGGAGAAGGCTCCGAGCGCGGACACCAAGAGCACCCCGATGAAGACGGGACGACCACCGAATCTATCCGTCCAAATCCCCACCGGAAGGCGAAGGACGGATCCTGTCAGTACCGGTGCAGCGATCAACGCGCCCATTTCCTCTGGCGCAAAAGAGTAGAGACCACGCGCCATGAGAAACTTGATGAGGGCGCCGTACATCAGCCAGACAGCGAAACACACGGTGAAGGCCGTGGTGTTCAGGGCCAGGATACGGTTTGCGGCACTCGAGGAGGTCGGAACATTGTCGCGATGAACTTGACTCATAAAGGAGAGGGTAATGGGCCTCGTGTTTCGCCGATCTTTCGTCTCCGATCTTCTGGCGGGCTCGCGGAAACAGAATGGCCCTCTCCTGATACAGCCCAGAAACAAAACTGCCCCGGAGCGACAATCTGGCCCTGGATGACCATGACTCCGCGACACTTATTAGAAATAAATGTCTCAAGGACCTCTTTCGCGGCGAGGAGGGAGGTAGACTAGGGTGCGCCTCTGGGCGCAGGATAGGAGTCACGTCTTTTGAAGCTGAATGCGCGGGTGAGTCGTCTGTCTCCTTTGGGCTTGAGTGAGCTCGATGCCGTGAGGCTTCAGAATCGGGTGGACACGAAGTACCTGCTTCGAACTCATGAACTCGAAGCGTGGCTCAGAGGGATCGAAGGTCACTACTCATGCCTCGAACTCGATGGTGTGCGGGCGTTCGGATACTTCACCCGTTACTTCGACACCCATGATCGAGATATGTACCGCGCTCACCACGACGGGAGGCGAAGCCGCTTCAAAGTAAGAAAGCGTCTCTACCTTGAATCAGGTGATTCCTTCCTCGAAGTGAAAGAGAAGACGAACCGCGGGCGCACCCGCAAGTCTCGGGTGCTTCTTTCGGGAGGTGGCGAGCATGACTCCCTCGCGTCTCTCGATGAGCGGGACGGGATTTTCGTGGCCAGGCACACCCCCTATGGTCCCACGCCGCTCATCCATACCCTGTCGAACCGCTTTGAGCGCGTCACCCTCGCGGACAGATGGCTGACGGAGCGGGTCACCATCGACGGGTCCATCAGTTGGAGCCTTCCGCCCAGCCAAGGGGGCACGGAGACGGAGAAACCTCCCCCATCGGAATTTTTCATTGTGGAAGTGAAGCGATCGAAGTCGACTGCCCGTTCGCTCGCCCTTCAAGTCCTCGAGCAAAGGCGGGTGCAGCCCGCGAGCTTCAGCAAGTATTGTATGGGTGCGGCCTATCTGGATCAGACCTTGAAGCGCAACTTGTTTAAGGCAGCGCTTCGCACGATGATGACCTAAACCCGATGGATGTCCCCTTCTTGCTTGCTGGCCCCCAGGAATCACAGATAGCCCCGGTCCTTGAATCATTCCGAATTTTGGGCGTGAAAGTGGTGAACGTGGAGGATTTCCTCCTGTTGATTCTGCGCTTCTTTCTCAACCTTACGGTCATCGGTTTCATTGTCCGCGGCGTCTACTACAAGCGTGCCCGGCGCCCGGACTATGCGTTTACCTACATGCTCATCAGCACAGCGGTTTTCTTGCTGTGCTTTCTTCTGGAAGGGGTGAAGCTCGAACTCGGGTTCGCCCTTGGTCTCTTCGCTATTTTTGGCATCATTCGCTACCGCACGGACGCTATCCCCATCAAGGAAATGACGTACCTCTTTGTCATCATCGGCGTGGCTGTGATGAATGCCTTGTCCAATAAAAAAGTCAGCTACGCGGAGCTGGTTTTTTCGAATCTGGCGGTCATTTTCATCCTCGTGTTCTTTGAACGCGTCTGGTTTCCCAGACAGAACGCCGTCCGCTCGATTCTCTATGAGAGGGTGGAGTTGACCCGTCCGGACTGTCACACCGAGCTGCTGTCAGACTTGCGCGAGAGGACCGGACTCGACGTGGTAGGGGTGCAGGTGAACGCCGTCAGCTTCCTGCGCGATACGGCCGAGTTGCTCGTGTTCTATCGGTCCTCGGATCACCCGCGCTACGTCGCCCCGCCTGCTCCTTCGGACAAGTCCAGAGGTGCGCCGCCCCGGACGGCCGCTCCCGCTCTCAAGGAGGACGAAAGTTGACACGTTTTCATCTGGCCGAGTTTCGTCTGGCCGAGTTTCGTCTGGTCGCGCGCGCGGCGTTTTGCCTTGGTCTCTCCGTTTGCTTCTTTTTCACCCGTGCGGCCTCGGCTCAGGAGGTCCAGCAGGACACGGTCATGCGCTTTTCGGCCACCGTGGAGAAAAAGATCAACAAGGAGTTCAGGGCCTTCGTCAACCCAGAAATGAGGACGGACGGCTTCAACCCCAACCGCTACCTTTTTGAACTGGGCGTCAAATACAAGCCCATCGATTATTTGAGTTTGACCCCGGCCTACCGGATAGAGCTCCGGGAGAAGAACTCCGGCGATCTGATCTCCGTGCAGCGCCTCCGTCTCGATGTCGGAAGCGGGATTGAGCTGGGGGATTTTGAGCCTTCTGTGCGGGTGCGTTATTCCACGTCCATACGTCCCGATAGGGAAACGGCACATCGTCTGCGTTACAAGTTGGGCCTCGACTATCAGATCAAAAAGTATCTCGGGGCCGACGTCTCCGCGGAGCTGTTCCACGGCCTGAATCTTCAGGAAATCGAAAAGATGCGTTACGCGGCCGGGCTCAGCTATCGCTTTTTCCGCAAGAAGAAAAAAGACTTGAGTCAATTCGTCTTGTTCAAGTACCGGTTCGACTACTACCTCAACGAATACCGGAACGCGCACATTTTTGAACTCGGGTACAAGTTCTCGTTCTGAGTTTGACAATGACAATCCGACCCGGGTCGGATTGTCCCCAACAGGCAGAGTGAACCTTTGAGGCCAGAAGACGTCTCAAAAGAACTCGATGTTGTCGATCTGAATGAAGCCGGTATCCTCGACGTCTGCGCCCAAGAGTCCGCTCGAGTCTCTTCCCGCCGCTTGGGGTTGCAGAATCAAGCCCGAAACCGTTTGCAGAATCGCCGCAAGATCATCACCTGGATCGACCGCCCAGTCAGGTACGGCCAAATCGGCGAGATCGAGGGAGATGGTTTGCACTTCCTCAGTCACATAGATGAGCCACCCGGGCCGGATCCCTTCATTTCGACCGGACTCTAGCGCGCTGTCTAGATCGACGCGCACCTCACGCGGGCCTTCTGCCACGATGTCGAAGCGGAGCCCGGAAAAACTGCTGAGATCTTGCACTCCACCTTCCATCAGAAGGTTGAGGGCGATCCATTGATTCCAAGTGCCGGTCGGCTCGTCTCGGAAGATGTATTCGAGGCGCAGGTCATTTGCTCCGGCGCTCGGGGAAATGGAATTGATCAGGTGCTGTGCGCTGGTGTTGGGGGCGGAATAGAGGAGTGAGCCGAGAGTGAGGCTGAGCCCACCCACGCTCTCGAAATCCATCACCGCACCGGGCAAGATCCCAAAGGGTGTGAGGGGTTCTCGGTCCCGAAGAGCTAAAAGACGCTCGTGGAGGAAGGTCAAGTCGGCCTTCATGCGCGCGACGTTCTCCTCCCATCCCGAGATGCCCTGCATGGTCGGGTCGTCACCGACAGCATCTCTCAGCAGTTCGGTGTAGCGGTCGATGTCCGCGCTCACCTTGGAAATCGCAAACGGCCCGTCGATCAGCTCCTGGACTTTCGTCGCATAACGGTCGTAGTCGGAGGCGAGGCCCTGAAAGAAGGGATTACAGCCGGGGGCAGCGACCTCGATGATTCCGAACGCATCGTAGCGCTGGTCGCAGTCGTCGGGGACCACGGTCCAGTGCGGTACGTGCCCGAGCTGCGCCGCAGGGTTCAGGGTGCTGTCCAAATCCCACGGGATCAGGATCAAGTCACCTGAGGACTGCACGTACCAATAGAAGTTGTGATTGCTGCAGCCATACTCGCTGCAATACCAAGCCGTGATCCCGTCCCAGTTGGCCGTCGCATCCTGCACGGCCATGTACGCGTAGAGCTGATCGGTGTCGCTGAACTCATCGAGGGCGTCGAGGGCCTCTTCAGGACTTGCGTCCTTGAGAGCAGCCGCGAAAGTCAGCATGCGCTCGTGAGTTCCGACCGTCTCATTGGTTTTCAGGGCGTCTTGATAGGCTTCGGGGCCGTCATACTGAGGCCACACTTCCTTGTAGAGATTCCCGTGCCCGTCGTCTGGCCAGCGTTGCTCCGTGAAGCGCCCGTCGATTTGCTCGACCGTGGCATAAAGTCCCAAGGATTCCCCGTTGACCTCCACGACGGCCCAGTGAGAGCGAGGAGCGATCACGCCCGAGTCCCGATAAAGACCGTAGGAGATCTTGTCGTGCATTTTGGTGTCATCGCGCACCATGCTGTGCAGGTTCAGGCGCTTCATTCCATAAAAGCGCTTACCTGAGACATACTCGTTGAACTTGAGCTTCATGCTGAGCTTGGGACACAACAGGTTGCCCTGCTCGTCGAGACAGGCGAACAAGCTGCCGTATCCGCCTTTGAAACGCAGTCCGACCACTCCCATGTCCTCACCCTCGAAGGTGAGAGAGGCTTCGGTGTAGATTTCGTCGTCGGCATTCTTCTTGAGCGCTTCCCATTCAGCTTTGGGCAAGCTGAGCTTCATGCGGGGGATTGCGCTAGCAAAGAAGAGTCGGTCGGCGTCTTTATGGTTGAGGGGAGAATCAGGATCCGTGGACAGGTCCTCATTTGGTTCGTCCGCATCCGAAAGGTTGTCCCCGCGGCAGGCCAGCGGAAGGACGCTCATGGCCGCGAGGAGGAGGACCCAGGTGCCTCGAAGAAGGAGAGCGGGAGGGAAGGAAGACGCCGGAAAGAGCATCCTGTCCGTCTATCACGAAAAGGGACCCCAGGGTTGCCGGGCCGTCACAAAAATAGGGGCAATTTGCTCGGTCGAGAGCAGAAAAGCGAAAATGAGAGCATCTGGCCCCTACTTCGTGGCGTGAAGGAAAGCGGTCCCCGACGACTCAACGGTCATCGGTAGAGGAGTTTACGGTTTTTCCGCGATTTCTTCGAGGAGAGCCACGTCCACCAGGTCCTTCTTACGGCCGCTCGCACGTTTGTTGATGAGGAGTTCAGCTCTGCCAATGATGGGCACGCGGAGGCCGTGGAAGTCGACTTCTTCCCGCCCTTGCCAGGTTTGTGCGAACGAGACGCCATCGATCCCCGTCAGGATGTCGATGCGCCAGGGCTTTCTACCGAGCATGAAGACGCGATCCGGCTGGGCAAGTTCATCAAGACTAGGCGCGACCTCGCCAAATCCAAATCGCGCGAGGGCCGCCCGTACTCGCTCGGCATTCTCCACGGAGGGTTCGACGAAGACGTCAATGTCTTCAGTCAGCCGACCTTCGACGTGGTACGCGAGGGCGTGAGCGCCAATCAGAAGAAACTTTGTGTTCTCCGAGAGTAGTGCGTTCAAGAACTCGATCCAGTCGCGGTGGATTGTCGTCATAGCCAAAGAATGCCCGTCGCAGGGCCTCGACCGCATCCAGCCGTTCTGCGGGTGTGAGTCGGCGCAAGTCTTCTCGATCCGCATGTGCAGACTGTTCAAGAGACGTACTCCGTAGCTCGACCTCGATTTGGCGCGGCATGAAAGCGAGTCTACCAAATTTTCGTGGCGAGGGTTACTTTGTGCAACTACAGCGAAACATCACACTCAAACGGAACGTGAAAGCGCTACTTTCCGTGTGTTGAAGACGAAAGCGACGTGGATTCAGGCCGAATCGGGGGAAGATGCTGCCCAGATGATCCTTAAAATGAGTTTCCCTGAGGGTAAAGCCGTCGGCCGTTCGTCTTTTGTGTTCCTCCTGCTGGGCGCTCTTGGGTTTGCTTGCACGGGCAGTGGTGAAGCAGACGCGGAAGGCGGGGGTGCTTCCGCGGGCGTCGGTGGGAGTGGAAACATGGGGTCTGGGGGCGGTAGCGAGGAAGGAACCGGGGGCAGCACCGGCGCGGGCGGGACATCGGTCATCCCCGACGAACCCCCGCGCTGGACCGTCTCCGGTGTGACGACGTGGCGGGGGGACGCTACGGGCGCTTACACGATCTTTCATGACGACACCTGCAACGGCAGCGTGGACAATCAGCTCGAAGTTGCTGAACCCGCGCTCACGGCGCGAGGCTTGGTGGCCTCCTTTGGGGCTATCGCGAAAGACTGCGACGATAGAAACCTGTGGGATGAACTCGAAGTCCTGCGCTCGCACGGACACGAAATCGCCAACCACAGCTTCACTCATGAGAACCTCACGGACGCGGGGGTGGATCTGATGGAACAGATCGATGAAGCGCATGCACTTTTGACCGAGCATTTGACGGATTTCGTGCCCTCGTTCTTCATTTTTCCTTACGATGCATTCAATGACGATCTCCTCGACCGCCTTCGCGGTCTGAACTACCTGGGCGCCCGCGCCGGAAGCCGTGGGCTCAACGCGGCAAATTTCAGCGACCCCTTTGCAATCAGGTTTGACGTCTACGGTCCAGGTTATTCCGTCTATGTTGACGCAGAGGGCACCCCTTGCGAAGGAACGTCGGCCGGTGACAATTGGTCCGACACTCCCCAGGTGTGCCGCGCCTACGTGATGAATCAGTACGTTCTGGACTTGATTTCCGAAGGAGGTTACGGGATCCGCGAGCTGCACAGTTTGGAAAACGAAGCGTGGGAACCCATTCCGACTGCGGAATATGAGGCGCATTTGGATTTTCTGGTACAGCGGGTGCTGGCTCGGGATTTGTGGGTGACGACGGCAAGTGATGCCATTCGCTACCGCTTCGCTCGCGAGGCGTGCGAGCTCCCGACGGTTTCTGGGGATCGCTTGTTGTTCGGAGCGCTCGGTCCTGAATGCGTAAGATATGCCACCGCTCTCACTTTCCGCGTTTCCCCCTTGTCTGGCGTGCCAGCGAGCGTCTCCGCGACCCAGGGAGATGCCGCGGTCCCCGTCATCGCAGAAGCAGGCGGAACCTTCTTGGTCACGGCGGATCCGTCCCTCGGAACCGTGACTCTTGCACTTCCGTGAGTGACTGCTTTCCCGTGATGACTGCCCTCTCGTGAACCGACACGGACGGCCAGAGCTGTATTTTCCTCCTAAACGCGCTGGTGGGTGATTGAGAGCGAATCCCGCCTACACTAGGGGACGGTGGGTGCGCTTGAGAAGGAATCCACAGGCGAGAGCCTTGAGCTTCCCTCCAGGCTCATCATCGGTCGTAGCGCGCACTGTGACCTCCGGATCGATGACGCGCGCGTGTCTGCTGAGCATGCGTCGCTCTACTTCGAGGACGACAGATGGATCGTTCGTGACCTGGCGAGTCGCAATGGAACCACGGTGAACGGCACTGAGCTGAAATCGAGGGATCGCCGGGGGCTCAGCCGCTTCGCTCGGCTCTGCTTCGGCTCCTCCGAGCAATGTTGGATTCTGGTCGATGATGCCCCTCCGGCCGACGAGGGCGTCGACGTCACGGTGCAGTCCTCTTTGGAGCTTTCGAGGATCACGCTCAGATTTCGTGTAAGCCCCGAGGAGGAGAATGTGGATCTCAGACTCTTGCATGAGGGAGGAGAGCTTGAGACTCCCGCCCGCGCGTATCACTACTTGCTTGTCATCCTTGCGCGTGCCCGGCAAGCAGACCGTAGGGATCGAATCTCAGATCAAGAGCAGGGTTGGGTGCACACGGAGACTCTCGTGCCGAGGCTCTACCCGGATCTTGAGACATTGAACGTCAACATCCACCGAGCGAGGAAGCTCTTTGCGCAGCTTGGGGTTCTAGACTCAAAGAACCTCATCGAACGCCGCGGTGGCTCCGGGGAGATCCGCCTCGGGACTCCCCGGATAGAGATCGTCGGTGAAGCTGTGGAGGCTCCCCCTGCTTAGGCTTGCGGCTCTCTTGCAGAAGAGAGCGAAATGGCCTCATCCTACCGCATCCCATGTCGACGGACGCTGAAACGAAGGTCCGCGCCCAAACTCTGGTCGCGGAGGCGCCGGAGCGTGAGGCCAGAACCGTTTTCGAAAGCGATGTCCCCCCCGCTCTCATCGAGCAAGATCTGAGGTCACTTCCTCAGAGAGCTCCTCCGGAAAAACTCGCGCTTCTCGGTAAGGGAGGCATGGCTGAAGTCCACCTCGTTCTCGATAGTCCGCTCGGTCGAGAAGTAGCGCTCAAGCGCATGCGGGACCACGAAGAGACAGATCCGCTCAGAAAGTACGACTTCGTTCGTGAGGCCAGAATCACCGGACAACTACAGCACCCCAATGTCGTGCCCGTCTATTTCTTGGCTGCGGATGAATCAGGGGAGCCTTTCTTCGCGATGCAGGTGGTCGAGGGGAGAAATCTTCGGCAGTGGCTCTCACACCCCAGACGAGCCGTCGGAAGTCGCGAGCGCCTGGAGAAAGGGATCGGGATTCTGCTGCGTGTCTGTGACGCGGTTGCCTACGCTCACAGCAAGGGTCTTCTGCACCGAGACATCAAGCCGGAGAACATCATGGTCGGCCCTTATGGACAGGTTTACCTCATGGACTGGGGCCTTTCGACGGAGCTGGACGGAAAGATCGCCAGGACGGGCGGTGATGCGGTCGCCGGTACTGTCGGATACATGGCGCCTGAACAGGCGCGAGCGGAACCTTTGGACGAGCGCGCCGACGTGTTTGGACTGGGTGCGGTGCTCTACAAGATCGTCACCGGAGCGCTCCCTTACTCGGACTCGAACGGGAGCATGATGCGGGAGTCGGTGGCCGGGAACGTGACGCCGATCGAAAGCGTTCCAGATCTGACTCAAATGTCGCGCGGCCTCGCCCAGGTCATCAATCGAGCGGTCGCTCCCGACAAGGCTCATCGGTACCGGACCGTAGAGGAGTTTCAGGAGGATCTCAGGAAGTTTCTTCACAGCGGCTTGCACTTGCCGACAAAGGAGTTCCATCAGGACGACCCCATCATCATTCAGGGTGAACAGGCGGACGCAGCTTACATGATTCTCGAAGGCTCGTGCCGGGTCGTCATCGATACGGAACGCGGAGAAAAGGAGGTGCGGACCATGAGCAAGGGGGAAATCTTCGGAGAACTCGCGCTTCTCCTGGATCGGCCCCGCACCGCGACCGTGATCGCGAACGAGCCCACGAAGGTGCTGGTGATCGACCGGGAGGCCTTTGAAGATAGGGGCATCCTCGATGACGGCTGGAGTAGCGCGCTCCTGCGGGCCTTGGCGGGTCGGTTTCGCGATCTCGAAGAGCAGGTCCGAGGAAAGTAGGGAGTTTTTTGCTGGGCGGGAAACGGCCAAAAGTTCTGCATTTCTGCGAGTTATGGGCTGTTATGGTTCAAAAGGGGGAGAGCTAGCAAAACGGAACGGTCGACATGTTCCGTTCCGATACACCCACCGACGCTCTCGACACTTTGCCGAAAGGAAACCTGACGGGAAGCATCCTGCAGGGAAACTATAGGGTCGATGCGGTCTTGCGCGGCGGGTCTCGGTTCACCATCTACGAAGCCGAGCATCTTCGTCTCGCACGGAGAGTGGCCGTGAAATGCCTCGTCCCTCACCTCGTGCTCGAACAGGCGATAAGAAATCGCTTTGAGAAGAGCGTCGATCTCCTCAGTGCGCTCAGGCACCCCCACGTGCTTGCCATTCATGACTACGACACGACGCGAGACGGGCGCCCCTACGTCGTCATGGAGTATCTGAAAGGAAAGACCCTGCTTCAACACATTCGTG
Source organism: uncultured Polyangiaceae bacterium (assembly GCA_964392575.1). GTDB lineage: Bacteria > Myxococcota_A > Polyangia > Polyangiales > Polyangiaceae > NIC37A-2. Next base: position 18,515 of record CAYMQT010000043.1, on the reverse strand, counting down.
AAAAAACACAGTTTGCCGTCAGTGAGGTCATCGAAATCGTCACGCAAATCGCAGGCGCCATCAGCACAGCACACGATCTTGGCCTGGTGCACGGAGAACTCACGGCGAGCAATGTCCTCCTTTTGGAAGAGGATCAGGATGTCTTCGTGAAAGTGATAGGCTTCGACGCTGAAGCGCAGGGTAAGATCGAGCCTGCGGCCGATCAATACAGCCTGGGGATCATTCTGTATGAACTCTTGAGCGGTCGACCGATGTCGGGGCTTCCTTCGGAGCGTGGTCTTCCTCGAGGGCTCGTGTCGGTCATTTTCCGCTCCTTGGAAAGGAGGCCATCGGCGCGCTACCCCTCGGTTCAGGCTTTCTGCAGCGCTCTGCGCGAGGCTGTGGGCGTCAAGAGTCAGGCCGCCTCGCTTGCAGCTCCCCGTCCGAGCGGAGTCGTCTCGCTCGCCGCTGGTGAGGACGCTGCGCCGAGCGTCCACTCGTGGTCGCGCGCTCCGACAAGAAGAGGCAATGCATTTCTGTCGCCGAGACAAAAGTGGCTAGAAGAAAACCTCGACCACGCACGGCGTGAGGTCGCCATGGGAAATGTCCAGCGCGCTTTGGGGTGCATCGGGAGCGTGATTGAAGAAGCCGAGGACGGTCACGGTCCGCTCAGCGAAAGCGCCTTAGAAGAGAGCGTGCAGGTGCTGCGGTCCATTCTTCGAGAAAAGGGAGGACCGGAGAATCCCAGGGTCGAGTCCGTTGCGCCGCCTTCTGCGCTCGGTAAGGGCCTCAATCTTACTCCCGAAGACGCCTACCTGCTTTCGTTGCTCGAGGAGGGGATGAGTTTGGAATCGGTTCCAGAACTATCCCCCATGAGCGGGCCGGAGACTTGGTATCGCCTCACGCGCCTGGTGACCCGCGGATTGATCAAGACGAACGAGAACGAGGCCCCAGCGCCGCCCGCCCAGAAGGAGTGAGCAGGGAAGATGGATCAAGACCAGCTGAAGTTCAGCGCTTATTTGCTGTCCAAGGTTTCGATCCCGTCCCAGTCTTCTGGGGGAGGCGTGTGTCTGTAGCGTTGACAGCGTGATGCAAGGATTTCATAGATCGGGTCCTTTGGATCAGCCTGACCGAGTTTCCGCAGCGCTTCCTCAGCCATGTCGAATTTGCGACTCTCATACGTTTCCTGGGCCGCGCGGAAGTCTCCGAGGAGCCGCTCCTTTTCGCGCTGTCGCTCCTCGCTCTCTGCGTCGAGGACTTCATAGAGGGTGACCGATCTCTTCTTTCCCTTCACTGCCACCCGATCGAGCTTGCGCATGGAGAAGTCGGAAGGCTCGGGTAGACGCGCTAAGGTGTGCTCGCTGATCAGGAGCGGGCATCGGTACACCTTGGTCAGTTGTTCGATGCGGCTGGCCAGGTTGACTGTATCACCAACGACGCCGCACTTGAGCCTTTCAGCACTACCGACGGTCCCGAGCACGAGAGGCCCGGTATTGAGTCCAAGTCCCATTTTGAGGGTCTGCTGACCGAGCTGCCTCGACTCTTCGTTGAACGCCGCCATGGCGTGTCGCATTCCAATGGCGGCCCGAACGGCGCGCTCTGCGCCCACCCCGAAGAGCGCCATGATGGCGTCGCCGATGTAGCTGTCAATGAAACCACCGGCTTCGGTGATCGGCTCCGCAACATACCCGAAGTAGCGGTTGAGCAGTTGAATCACGTGATCAGGCCCGACCTGCTCTGAAAAATCAGTGAACTCACGTAAGTCGGAAAAGAGTACGGTCATCTCCGCCGTCACGTATTGACCGAGTTCTACGGCGCCAATGTCCGAATGCCCGAGGCTTTCGAGAAACTGACTGGGTACGAATCGCTGTTGAGCTTGAGTGAGCCGAAGCTGTTCTTGATAGAGCTGAGCGTTTTCGACGGAGATCACCGCCTGCGCGGAAAGCAAACGAATGACTTCCACCCGATCCCCGTCGAACGCGCCTGTCATCTGGTTGTTTTCTAGGTAGATGGCCCCTTCAAACTTGCCTTGACTCTTGAGAGGGATGCAGAGAATGGACTTGGGCTTGACTCGCTCGACATACGGATCGGATCCAAACCGACCCTCCAGACAGGCGCTGTCAAGCACGACTGGCTGATCGGTCCGAAGCGCACTGTGAATGATCGAAAGCGGAAGGTTCTCCTCGGGTTCACTCCTTGAGGCGTCGAATTTTCCTGTTTCAGCCTGCACGAAAAGGTGTCCGTCCTTGCGTAGGATGAAGCGCCCGCGCTCTCCGCCTGCATTTTCCAGCAAGATGGCCAGAGTCGTTTTCCAAAATTGATCGAGAACGATTTCACCTGAGATCGCTTGAGAAGCTTTGATGACCGAGGCCAGATCCAAGGCATTGGCGTCGAGGGAATCGGTTTGGGCCGTGCTTGTGCTGAGCATGCTAGAAGGGCGTGGGTGTCCGCTTCCACTGCGGAAGAGGGTAGGGTACGCCTCCGTCAGTTGTTTGACCTTCTCTTTGGCGCCCCAGCGGTAGTAGATGTAGTGCGCCGCGCGCAGGTACCCCTCTGCGGCGCGATGTAGGCCGAGAGCCAGGAAACTTTGCGCGGCGAGTTCGTTGGCCATGCCTTCGTCCCGGCGAAATTCCTGGCTCCGAGCTTGATCGACCGCCTGGTCGTGCAGGGATGCGGCGCCGTGCAGATCGCCGGCCAGGCGCGCCAGCTCTCCTGCCATCATGAGGCGCAGGTGCTCGAAATTCTCTGGGCTATGGCGAGCCCAGAGCGACATCTGTGCGAAGTCTTTGCTGAGACGCTCTCGGGTGCTCTCCTGCTCCTCTGGGGCCATGAAAGAGAGTACGGCACAGCGCGCCACGAAAGACGTGATGTAGTAGCGAGCGAGCTGCGGCAGAGACATGGACGAGGCCATGAGCTGGTCCTGCTTCTTGACGTGCTTCATCGCTCCGACAAAGTCGCCGTACATGACATGAATTTCGACTTTGTAGATGTGGTAGTTCGCCACGCCGGTCATGAAGCGGCGTGCGAGCATGCCTGAAAGGACGGCTTCTTCGTCAAAAGTGGCCGTGCTTAGGCTGTAGCGAGAATCCGTGAGGCCGCGGAAGTTGAGCTGCATTTGCAGAAAGAGTGAGCCCGAGTCGTAAGAATCTCGATACTCGCAGTCCTTCACGATCCTGAGGTACTTTTCCTGCTCGGCCGAGGCGATGTCGAGATCCAGCTTTGGATCCCAGATGATGCAGTCTTGGGCGCTATAGGCGAGGTAGAGCAGGTCACCGGACTGATACCCGGCCTCGATGCCTCGCAAGAACCAGGGCGTCATGCTGGACCAATGGTGGCTCCAGTGATGAATGAACATCGCGTACACGTAGATGACACGCGACTTCAAGGCGATTCCGTCGAGCCTGTCATTCATCGATACGGCGAGTTTTCCGTACTCGAGCCCTGTGGCAGGATCGTTCAGAGCGCCGCACAGGAGCATTCCGTAGGCCGCGTAGGCGAAGGCAGATTCAGGGCTATTGCCGGAAACGAGGGACAGATTGACGGATTTGAGCACGAGATACGGGAACAAGTCCCCGCTTCCAGAAAGAAACGCAGCCGGAAAAATCTCCATCAAAAGTCGGATCGCGACGAGATCTCGACCTTCCGCCAGACGGGGAGCCGAAATGAGACTCTCGATTTTTCTCCCTGCCAGATTCGTTTGCACTTCGGCTATTTGTTCTCGGATCGCGCTCGCATCGGGAGTTTCCGTCATGTTCACGCCCAAGAGGGCGAGACCCTCGATGGCCGCCGCAATGGACTCTCGCATCTTTCCGATCGTCGCGTATTGTCTCGTGCGCGCGGACAAGGCCTCGGCCTTCTCCAGAGGAGTCTTTACCTGCTGAAGCAGTTCATCCGTGAGGAGGTCTGCGCCCTCGTAGTCCGCGGTCAAGTAGCAGCATTGCTGTAGCTCTGTCGTCAAGGAGACCGAAAGATCGTAGTGGGTCTCGAAGCTCCCTTCGGGCAAAAGCTCTCTTCCTGTTTGAAGAAAACTCATGGCCGAAAAATAGGCTGATGAGCGGCGGGCACTGATTCCGGCAGCCAGATTCAGCTCGATGAGATGCTCGCGCTCGGGACCTGGTCCCATGAGGTGACGCCCTCGATTGAGGTGCCCCACGATCTCGATCAGCTGCTCCGAAAGGTGCAGAGGAGTGCTGTGCTTCAACATGAGTCGACCCACGGAAAGGTGGACGGCTTGCTTCTTTTCTTCGGCGATGAGCTCGTAGGCCGCCTGCTGCACACGATCGTGTTGAAACTTGTAAATCGGGTTGAAGTCGTCCATCCCGAGATCGGCGCCTTCCACGGCCGCGTAGCGATACACATCAGACAAAGGGACCACGAAATGACGCAAGAGAGCGTCGCGCAGCGCTTCGGCCGTCGCCGGAGAGGAACGTTCAAAGATGACGGCAAGTGTTTTGAGGTCGAATGTATTTCCGATACAGGCGGCGAGTTGAAGTGCTTGCTGGGTACGCTCCGGCAGTTTTTCGAGTTGAGTCACCATGAACTCAACGACGTCCTCGCCCAAGCTGGCTGAGGACACTGCCTGCGTGTTCCAGCTAAAATGCCCTCTTTCCGGGTCAAAGGCGAGGGCTCCCTGTTCATAGAGAGTTTTCAAAAGTTCACTCACGAAGAGCGGATTCCCTCGGGCCTTGTCGAAAACAACTTGAGAGAAGTCCGCGCAGGCTTTCGCGTCCACATGGAGCGTGTCACTGATGAGCTCGTCGACGGCCTCGCGGGGGAGCGGAAGCAGGCGCAAATGAACGACTTCGCGCACCTTTTCGAGTTCACCTAAAGCAACCTGAAGGGGATGAGTGGCGTCGACACTGTTTTCTCGATACGCACCGATCACGAACAAATGGCTCAGCTTGCGGGCCGTCAGCAGACGCTGGAGCAGATTGAGACTGGGGACGTCGCTCCATTGCAGATCGTCCATGAACAGGACGAGAGGATGGTCGGCCGACGCCAACACCCGCACGAAGTCGAGAAAAGTCAGCTGAAATCGATTTTGTGCTTCGGTCGGAGGCAGGTCGGGGACAGGCGCTGTTGAGCCTAGGATGAGTTCGAGCTCCGGGAGCAGGTCGATGAGGAGGCGCGCATTTTTGCCGAGCACCGCTGTCAGTTTCTCCTTCCAGAGCTGAAGACTCTCTTCGCTTTCGGCCAAGAGGTCTTTGAGCAGCGCTCGGAAAGCAGTCGCGAAAGCTGAGTAGGCGGAGTTTTGCTGAAACTGGTCAAACTTCCCGCTGATCAAAAATCCGTTTTCGCTCACGATGGATCGACTGAGCTCATGGGCTAGAGCCGATTTTCCCACCCCGGAGAACCCCGAAATGAGGCACAAGGAAGTTTCACCGTGTGTGACCCCGGAGAAGCGCGCTTTCAGTTCAGAGAGTTCCTGCTTTCTGCCGTAGAGACGTTGAGGGATTTGAAAGCGACGGGAGACGTCGTCCTTTCCGAGTTCAAAGGCCTGATGGCGCTCGCTGTCGCGAGAGCGTTTGAGATCGGCGAGCAGGCCAAAGGTGCTTTGGTAGCGGTCTTCAGCGTTTTTGGCCATGAGTTTGGCCACGATGAAAGAGAGATGAAGGGGAACGTCAGTATTTTCTCGATGGCAGAGAGGAGGCTTTTGGCTGATGTGTCGATGCACCCATTCGAGAGGGGTTTTGCCTTCGAACGGCAATCTCCCCGTCAGAAGCTCAAAGAAGGTGATCCCTAGCGAGTAGTAGTCACTGCGATAGTCCAGATCGCGGTTCATGCGTCCGGTCTGTTCGGGAGAAATGTACGGTAGGGAGCCTTCGAGACGACGGGAGAGGGTGCGCTCTTGACGCTCTCGGGCGAGTTCCGAGGAAATACCAAAATCAATGATGCGGAGCGTCGAGGTGACCTCATCGAACAGGATGTTTCGCGGCACGATGTCCTTGTGCACGATGCCGCGTTCGTGGAGCGTGCCGAGGATCTCCGATAAATGAGTGGCGATGTGGTAGAACTGCGGAAGATCCAGCGGCTTTCCGCGTCGCGCTTCCAGAACGTGTGCGAGCGACTGACCGAAGTGCTCCATCTCGATGGCTACATTGCCCTCGCCATGCTGCACCAGACCGTGCACTTGGATCACTCCAGGGACGTCGCGCAGGCTGCTGGCAATTTGATATTCCCGACGCAGTTCGGCCACATCCGCGCGCCTGGGCAGGTGAGCCCCGAGCGTCTTCAGGACGACGTGTTGGCCGGAGACTTCCTTCTCGGCCAAAAGAACGATGCGTGGGCTCGACTCGTGGAGGGTCCCGAGGATTCGGTAGCCCGGGATGGTCAGGTCGAGCGGGGCGTTCAACGGGAGGCCCTCACGGTGATCTCGGAAATCTGGTTTCAAACGTCAAAGAGGCGTTTGAACGTCGCGTGGTAGGCCGCCTGCGCGTCGCCCAAGAGCGGTTCTCCATGGCCGCAGAGGGCGTGAGCAAAGGGGATCTTCGAGAGCCGCGTGATGTCTTCCGCCGCCGGTTCGCTGAAATGCATCCAGGCGACTCCGCAGTTGCCTTTCTGAAAGAAGTTCATTCCTTTCATGGTTTCCACCGTCTCTTGCTTGAAGAATTCGTCCGGCTTTTCCCAGTTTTGGAGAGCGTCCGCTGAGAGCATGATGCCACCTTCGCGGTCGAGCCGGAGGATCCCCTCGGGGATCTTGGTTGTGGTGAAACGGAAGAAGCTGCTTTGTCCGAAAGGAAGAGCGGATCCTTCCTCCAGCTCGTGGTCGACCGCGAGCCCCTTGTCATCGGGCATGCCTTTGGTCACCCAGTAAGCGGCCTTGTAGCGATCCACGTAGAAAGGATCATCATATCCGTGCATCCCTCCCAGGCGTACGACGTTCTTCACGGTGCCAAGAGCGTCGAGCTTTGTCAGGCCGTCGTCGCTGAGCCTGACCGTGTTGACGAGAGTCAGGTCACTCTGCTCGCGAATCACGATCATATTGCGGCTAAATTGCCATTCGGATCCGAAGAACTCGCCTCGCATGGTTCCGGAAACGAAGAAGACGTTCTCGAAGAGTTCTTGGAACTCTCCGTGGGGCATGGCGGCGGGGAAGTCGACGGGCATGCCTCAAACATATCCCAACCTGCCCACATAACGGAACACGTCGTTCCAGTTGTGTAAGTAGGCGTTCAGATAGGCCCGGATCGGTGCAGAAATAAGGCCCGCGCGCACGTCCATCGAGGTTTCGAGACCCGTGCTCGTATCATGGCGGTGGATGAAAAAGAGAGTCATGTCCCTGCCTCCGAAGAGGAGGCGGAGATGGGCGAGTCGAGGAGGAGCTTGGCTCATGTCGAAGACGTGACCCAAGAGAGCGCTGTGATCCGAAAGACCGGCTAGAGTGGCAGGATCGTAGGTGCGGCTCGACGCTCCCGCCGGTGGTTCGAAGAGGGAGTAAGTCGGCGGCTGGAACAAGCGTTGCTCCTCGAGTTTGCGGAGATAGGGTTCGTGGATCCCCGCTTCTCGTGCTCCCTGAAGGAGGATGTTCATGTATCTCTGCGTAGGCAAGCAGGTGTCGTCGATAAAAGTCTCCATGCCGACGTAGGTGAGGGCTGTCTCGGTTTCGTTTCCGACTTCAACTGGAACCTCGATCCGCGTGTATCCGACGCCGTAGGATTCAACGACGTCGAGCAAGGCGAGATCGGAGGACTCGATCTCATGCAGGACCCCTTGCACGCAAGCGCTGACCGCAGGCACCACGTTCGCTACGCCTCCCTCATGGGGAAACCAATGCTTGACGTTGAAGACGAGTTCGTAGTTACGGAGCAGAGCGCGGCGGCTCTTTTGGGCAACGACCCCCTTGGCTTTCAAGGAGTGCGCATTCATGTTTGAGCCGTAACCGAAGTACGAAAGCATGCGGCACCAGGATAGCCGCTTTGTCGTGGGGTGGCTCCCGGTCCTCGCTGGGGCCGAAAAGCCGCAATTCGCTGGGATGGGCGTCAGGTCCTTTTCTGGGGCCGCGCGGGATACCATCCTCTGACACCAGGGAGGGGAAATTGGCCAAAGCAGGGAAGAGCAAAGAGAAGGGCAGCACGATCGATATCGGGCTTGGGTATTACGAAGAGATTTTCGGGCTCTTCGACCTTGGCGATGAGTCCATGCGCCTCGAGGACGCCATCACATTCATTTTCTGTAAAACGCTCGAACGCGACCTCTTTTACGGTTCTTGGGCGCAGGCCTATCGGAACGGCAACGGTGAGTATCGGTTAAAGATCACGAGCCCTCAGGATGACGTCAGCGCTTACGAACGACTCATCCCTTCCTACATCGCGGCCGGCAAGCAGGCGCTAGGCGCCTACTATGAGAAGGTCCCCGCTTGGGCTCGCAAAGGGTGGAAGTTCTTGCTGCCGTTTGGCCTCGCCATGGCCAATGTCAAATCCATTCAGCTCTTACATTTCCCGCCGCTAGAGACCTTCACGTATCGCGACTACCTTTATTCACCGACGAACCGCCGTTGGGAGTGCCTTCTTGCACAGAACGGCTTTTCAGGAGCGGGGAACACTCCCCTCGAACGCATCGTCGATGTCGAGCCCATCGCCGCGCCGGGAGGCGCAGGGAGTGAACTTGCCGCCTACAACTTGGATTTCGTCGACTATGCCCTCGCGCAACTGAGAACGTTCCTCCGCCCACTCGAGGAGACACGCCACTTGCTGACTCAGCCGGTGGTTGCTTATGGCGGACCGGTTTACTCTTGGCTCAAGACAGCCTTTTTCACAGAGCGACCGAGGACGGAAGCCGAAAAGTTCAATGCCGCTGCGTTCAAGGCCTTCAAAAACCACGTGCCCGGGACGCTGGATGTGCTGCTGCTCAAGATCCTTCCCGGTGAAGAAGCTCCTTCGACCTGGGTCTTGTGCGCCAACCATCCAAGTCAATACCTTTACGACACAGGGATCCCGCTCCGGGATGCCGAAAAACCGGTCGGAGAGTATGGCGCGCCCATCGACATCATGTGCCAGGATCTCGTGGCAGCGGGGTGGCAGGCCCGCATGTCCGAGCACCCCGCGGAGGATGGTCGCACGGTCCTTTCGGGCATGATGGAGCGCTGGGGCCTTAACAAAAAGAGCAAAGGCATCGATAAGGCGAACGCGCAGAAAGTCGCGCTCGTCAAAGGAGTCATGCAGGAACAGAACGAGGAGTTCTGTCTCGACAACAACACCTTCACCCCCAAACCAGAACAGGCGCGCGCCAAGCTGTTCGCGGTCAGGAGAAGCAGGCGGTCTGCTGCCTACAGAGTATATGCGTTCGATCCTGCCCAGAAGGAGGTGTTCACCGCCGTCGAAATGTCCACGCAGGCGAGTTATGATTCCACGCGCCGTCTGATCCAGGTGGGGGGGTATCTGCTCGATTGTTCGGCCGTCGAAACAGAAGGAGAAGCGGAAGTCATCCGTTACCGCCTGGTCAAGTTCGATAGAAATAGCGGTGATCCCCTCGCGGAAAGGACCCAAGCCTGCGGCACGTGGCCGAAGGAAAAGTTCTTCGGAAACTACCGGCCCGATTTCGGAGCGCCCTTTGCAAAGCTCGAACTCATCGGGTTTGCGGGGTATGTTTTGAGCATCGTTCCTGCGGAAGGCCGCCGTACCTATCAATTGTGGAATTTCGATCCGAGCTCCAAGGACGACTGTCTGTCAGCCGGTGGCTTTCAGCAAGGCGGATTCCGAGACATTCCAAGCGATCGAGAACTCTATGCGCTCGACAACTATGTCCTTGACCGCAAGGGATCGAGCTATCGGGTCTGGAGCTTTGACCCGCAGGCCTCTCCCCCCTTAGCGCTACCTGTGATTTCACAAGGACATTTTCGGACCATCGGCGAGGACGATGCAATGGCAACAGTGGGCAGTTGGGTCGTGACCTGGCAGCCCAAGAACCCAAGGAAGGGCTGCCGGATTTGGAGTTTCGATCCTGCTCGGAAGAATCCTCTCGGAGAGCAGCCTGTGAAGACGGTCCCGCTGCCCCGCGGGTTTGACGGGGAAAGTACGCTTTTTGGCGTGATCCCTGCGGCCCCGGTGTCTGACCAGACGAAGACCACGCCCGGCACCATCGAGTTCATGCAGAAAGAGATCAAGCATGTCGTCTACTACATGCTGGAGAGCCGGTCGTTCGATAACGTTCTCGGCTGGCTCTACGAGAGCGGCCAGAAGGAAGGACTTCACTTCATCGGTGGAGGGCGGGACGGCTATCGGGGACTCGATCCCAAGATGAAAAACAAACTCGCTGACGGAAAGGACGCATTCGTCAGCAAGTACCAGAACGGGAAGCTGAGCAATGCCTTTGTTCTGGGCGGGCCGGCGCAAGATCCTTGGCACGACAATAGCGACGTGATTTTGCAGATGTTTCACGGCCACGAGGGGTATGAGCGGAGAGAACCGCCCAAGATGAACGGCTTTGCTTGGAATCAGAACAGCGGGGCGGTCATGAGTGCTTTCACGAAGGAGCAGCTTTCTGTCCTGAACGGGTTGGCACAGAATTTTGCGGTCAGCGATGATTGGTTTGGCTCTGCTCCTGGCGGCACGGACGTGAATCGTGGATTTTCGGTCAGCGGCTCAGCGTACAATCGTCTCGGGACTTGGGAAGGCGGTAAGGCTTACGAAGATTGGCCCGATACGCCTCACCGCCAGTCGATTTGGAAGGTGCTTTGGAGTCACGGTCACCGGGATTTTAAGATCTATTACAACATCCTCTGGCAAGAGGCGGTCTTCAGTCATCAGCTGTATCTTTCAGGTCTCATCGGCGAAGTCGATGCTGCGTGGGCGCAGGCGGTCGCGAGGGCCAAGAGCGGAGAACTCAGCGGTGAACTCCCGAATTCTCAGTGGATCGCTCCTTACTTGCAGTTCAAACAAGATGTGAAGGATAGCTGTCTCCCGAAGTTTAGTTACATC
>CAYMQT010000043.1:0-7610 GCA_964392575.1 uncultured Polyangiaceae bacterium | reverse complement strand
CTTCCTATCACCCGGGCTCTGGCCCAAGCGGTGTGTCGTCCCTCGTACCGGGTGAAAAGGCGCTGAGTGACATCTACGAGACCCTCAGAAGCGCGAAGGAGATTTGGCCTCATACGCTCCTCGTCGTGACGTTTGACAAAAATGGGGGCCTGTTCGACCATGTGCCTCCGCCGTATGCGAAGAAACCCTGGCCGCACGACCAAGTGGATGGATTCGAGTTTGATTTGCTGGGGCCGCGTGTGCCCGCGGTGATGGCCTCTCCTTGGATCAAGGCGGGGACGGTCTTGCGCGCAGGCAAGGGGGCTGTCTTCGATTCCACTTCCTTCGCGGCCACCCTCCTCGACTGGTACGGCATCCCGAGGGGCATGTGGGGTTTGGGAGATCGCATCACTAGCGCTGTCACCTTTGAAAAGGTGTTCAGTGAGACCAAGGTTCGGACGGATTCGCCCCAGCTGAAGGTGCCCTACGACAAGGATTTTCCAAAGACCCGATGAAGCTCGTTCACGCGGCCGACCTGCATCTGGACAGCCCCTTGCGCGGGCTTTGTGCCTACGAAGGGGCTCCGACGGAAGAAGTCCGCACAGCTACTCGTAGAGCGCTGGGCTCGCTCGTTGATTTGTGCGTGGAAGAGGAGGCCGCCCTCCTGCTGATCGCGGGGGATCTTTACGACGGTGATTTTCGCGATTTTTCCACAGCGCTCTTTTTTACCGATCAGATGGCGCGACTCAAGGAAGCCGGGACGCAGGTCGTGTGGCTGCGCGGCAATCACGACGCGCAGAACAAGATCACCAAGCATCTCCGAGCCGCGTCTCATGTCACGGAGCTTTCGACGACCGAGCCAGGCTCCTTCATTTCCGAAGAGCTCGGTGTGGCGGTGCATGGTCAGGGGTACCGCGAAAGAGAAACGACGCGGAACTTGGTGCTCAACTACCCTGCTCCTCTCTCTGGTCTTCTCAACATTGGCCTTCTTCACACGGCTCTTGACGGGCGTCAGGGGCACGCTCCGTATGCACCCTGCACCCTGAGTGAGCTCATCGCGCGAGGGTACGATTATTGGGCGCTCGGCCACGTGCACGAAAGGGAGGTCCTGAGCCAGGAACCTTGGGTTGTTTTTCCTGGGAATTTGCAAGGAAGACACATCCGCGAGAGGGGCCCCAAGGGCGCCACGCTGATTACGGTCGAGTCCGGACGAGTGGTAGCGGTGGAGGCGCGGACGCTCGACCATGTGCGTTGGGCTCTTGTCGAGCTGGATGCGTCGGCCTTGCGTCATTTCACGGATGTGCTCGATGACGCGACGCGTGGAGTTGCGCGCGCGCGCGAGGAGGCGGACGGCAGAGTGCTTTCCGTGCGTGTCCGCATCACGGGCGCGAGCGCGGCTCACAGCGAGCTTTCTCAGAAGCGAGAGCTGCTTCTCAATGAACTCCGCTCCTATGCGGTCGATCAGGGAGATGTCTTTCTTGAGAGCGTCAGCATCGCGACGGTCGGTCAGGTTTCTCCTGAGACCTTGCGCAGTCGCAAAGACGCGCTCGGGGATCTCTTTCGCTCGCTTTCGGAAATCGAGAAGGGCTCTCAGGTGCGCGAAGAAATTTGGGAAGAGGTCCTGCGTCCGCTTTCGTCGGTGTCGGTCGAACTCTTGCGGGACGAGAGTCTCGACCGAGACAGCATCCTCCGTGATGCTGGGCGCTTGCTCGAAGGGCGGCTGCTCGGCTCGGGGAGTGAGGTCGAGCCGTGAGGTTCGAGCGTCTCATGCTGCGGGCTTTTGGGCCTTTCACCGACGAAGAACTGGATCTTTCGGGAGGAAGTCCCGGAGGCCTTCACGTGATCTACGGCCCCAACGAGGCGGGCAAAAGCACCTCGCTCCGGGCGGTAAAAGGGTTGCTCTTTGGAATTCCGGCTCGCAGCAATGACGCGCATCTGCATGCGTCTGCTCGCCTCGTGGTGGAGGCGGAGATCTCGGATGGAGATCTCCGTTACGCCCTGAGCCGCCGCAAGCGGAAGAAGGATTCACTGGTCGATCTTTCGGGAAATCCCCTCGCTCACGATCCTCTGCCCGCGCTACTTGGACACTTGGACGAAGAGTCGTTCTCTCTGCGCTTTGGTCTCGACCAGAACGAGCTTGCTCGGGGGGCTGAGGCACTTTTGGGTGGAAGTGAGCAAGGACTCTTTGCGGCCGGCACGGCCGGCGCGCAAGCTCGCCTCGTGCTCGATGAATTGAGCGCGCAAGCGGACGCTCTCTACCTGTCCAGGGGACGAGTGCCGCGGCTCAACCGCGCTCTTTCTGAGCACGACCGCCTCAGTCGAGAGGCGAGGAAGGCAGAGCGGCCGCCGGAAAAATGGCTCGAGCAGCAGCGGGCGGTCGAACAAACCGAAAGGGAAGTCGAGGCTCTTCGCGCTGAGCGCGCGAAAGTGCGAGCCGAACTCAAGCAAAAGAATCGCCTCAGGTCGCAGCTGTCGGATCTGTTCGAGCTTGAGCAAACGGAGGCGGCCTACTTGGCCCTGGGGCCTGTGCCGGAACTCCCCGAGGATGCTCAAAGCAAGCGTGAGGAAGCACAGCTCAAATGGAGTGAAGCGCAAGTGGAAGTGCGCAGGATCCGAGAGGAACTCGGGAGCTTTGAGGCGGAACTCGCTCAGCTTCCTCCGGATTCGCCCCTGTGTGACGTCGATGATGAACAGCTCAGTTTGGGGACCCGCGTCGGGACGGCGCTTTCGGCGCGCAAGGATCTACCGAAGCGCGAGGGCAGTATGCTCGAACAATCCCGTCAGCTGGGGGATCTCTTGTCTGAAATGGGCTGGGAGTACGAACGTGGTCATGAATTAGAGGTGGCCGAGCGGGCCCTTTCTCGGTCTTCCACAAAGAGTGTGGTTCGTCGTTTGCTCAAGCAGCGAGGGGCCCTGGAAGTGGAGGTGGAACAGGCGAGGCGTGCTGAGCATGAGTCTCGTCTCGAAAGGGAGAGATTCGAGCGTCAGTCGCCCAGTCTGGAAATGAGCCTCAAGGATCGCTCCGCACTCGAGGTGGCGCTTGCCGATGCTCATGCGATGCAGGCTTTGGCGCAAACCTTGGTGCAGGACGAAAGGAGCCTGAGCGAGTGTGGCGCTCTGGTGAAGCAGCTCCGTCTAGCAACAGGGTGTGAGCGAGGATGGGAAGAGCTGGCTCGCCTCGTTCCTTCAGAAGAGGCCCAGGCTGAAGCCCTTTCGGCGTATCGTGAGGCACACGCCGCTGTCGGACACTCGGAAGCGGAAGTTGCCCGCATCGAGCAACGCCTGTCCGCTTTGCGCGAGGATTTGGCAGAAGCGCAAGCGGCTGGTCTCCCGAGCGAAGAAGAACTCGCTCAGGCCAAAATTTCTCGTGACGACTCTTTGAGTCGTGCCGAAAAGGAGCCGACACCGCCCGCCTTTCAGGTCCTTCGGGAGAACATCAACGCGGTGGATGTCGTATCGGAGAGGCTCCGTGCGGAGGCGGATCGCATTTTCAAGGAGGCATCCCTGCGCAGCTCGATTCAGGATCTTTCGCGAGAGGCTGAAGAAAAGACACAAGAGCTAACGACTTTGAAAGAGACGCGAGACAGACTGATTTTGGCGGAGCACGAGCGCGCTCAGGCGCTCGGCTTTCATGAGGCCGTCGATCCTGTATCGGCGACACGCCTCTATTCGTCCCTGCGCGAGCTGATCGATGGTCTGCGAGAGATGGACGTCTTGACGGAGCGCGCCTCCGAGGCCACGCGTGCTCTCAGCGACGTAACCTCCGCGCTTGCGAAGTGGATTCCGGAGGCTCCCGTTGACGCAGGCCTTGCGGGCCTCCTTGTGATCGGGAGACGTCGGCTTCGTCTCGCTGAACAAGCAGAAGACGCAGAGATCAAAAGGCAAGAGGACGCTCGGTTGGCCCTTTCACGCCAGCGAGAAGCAGAAGTGCGCCGCAGAAAGGCTGAGGACGCACTTTCCGCCTGGGAGCAGCAGTGGGCGCAGGCCGTCCTTCCCTTGGGCCTCGACAGGCACGCCGACGTAACCCGAGCCGAGGACGTCCTGGACGCCCTTGAACGCCTGGCGCGCTCCGTGGACATAGCTCGCACCCTGGAGGGCCGGATCCTGGGCATGAAACGAGACACTGCGGCGCTCGTTTCAGACGTGCTCGGCGTGGCCCAGAGGCACGCGCCGGAGATGCTTACCTCTCTTCGTGAGATGGATGAAGTGGACGCCGCCGTCCGCGTGCAAGAAGCGATCAAGCTAGCCCGCAAGCACCAAGAAGAACGCATAAGACTTCGTCGGCACATGGATGCGCGCAGGGACGCGCTCGCTCAAGCTGAGCTTCGTCTGGCGTCCTCTCAAAAGCAACTTTCGCTTCTGATGAAACAGGCCGGGGTGAGCCGTGTGGATGAGCTCCCGGGCGTGGAGTCGCGCTCGCAAAAGGCCGTAGAATTGCGACGAAAGCTGGCTCAGCTGGAAAGTCGCTTGCGCGAGAACTCCTCCGGGACGCCGCTTTCGGAGTTGCGGGAGGAAGGACGAAAATGGCAGGGAAAGAGTCGCGTCCTAGTGAGTTTGATCGATGACCTCGACGACGAAAATCAGCGACTCGATGAACTGCTCCGTGTGGCGGAAAGTCATGCCGAAAGCATGCGACTGGGTCTTTTCGTCTATCGCTCAGAGGACGCGGTGATCGCCCGACAGATGAGTGCCGAAGCGTCTGCGGAAGCCGTGAGTCTCTTGCGGGAGTACCTTGTCCTGAAGACGGCACACACTCTTCTCGAACGTCAGGTGAAGGAGTTCGCGGAGCGCTTTGCCGGTCCCCTGGTTCAGCGCGCCAGTCAGATTTTTCAGCGCATGACGCTGGGGCGGTACAGTCGTCTGAAGATCGGTCTCGGAGAGCAGGTCCTGCGTTGCGTCAGGGAAAAGGAAGAGGTGGAGGTCTCACAGCTCAGTCGGGGTACGCGCGCGCAGCTCTACTTTGCGCTCCGCGTGTCCAGTTTGGAGGCCTATTTCAGCGAACAACCCGCGGTTCCGCTGGTGTTCGATGACTTGTTCGTGGATTTTGATGACGATCGGACCACGGCGGCCTTTGAAATTTTGGCGGAGCTAGCAAAGCGGGTGCAAGTGCTTTACTTCACGCACCTGGCGCGAGACGTGGAGGCGGCCGAAAATGCCGTACCTGCGGGTCTTTTGTTCCAGCACCGCATTTCGGTCGGTTGAGAAAAAGTCACCTTGCCCCCCGTGGTCACGGGTTCTAACAACGGGGCGTGAAGGTTTTCTCATTTCATCTGATCCTCCCCTTCCTCGCGCTGTCCGTGCTCGGTTGCGAAGAAAAAAAAGCGCCGGTCTCGAAAGGGGAGGAGGTCAAAGCGCCTCCTTTGCCTGCTTCTCCGCCGGAACCCGAGGCTCCTAAAGAGGCACGCTCGAAGACGCCGCTCAACGTTCTCCTTTTGACCATCGATGCTCTGCGCGCAGACATGCCGTGGACGGGTTACGACAAACCCATCGCACCACACCTCAGCAAACTCGCAGAGGAATCGGTCATTTACGAAAACCATCGCTCGGTGTCGAGCTACACCGCTCAGACTGTGGCGACCCTCATGACGGGTCGTTACGCTTCGACCCTGTATCGCACGGGAAATTTCTTTACGAACTATTTCGGATCCAATGAATGGATCACGGAAGCGATGCAGGAAAAATCCATTCGCACCCTGGCGGTTCACGCGCATCTCTATTTCGACCGCGCTCCAGGCCTCAAACAGGGTTTTGACGTCTACAAAACGGTGCCGGGCCTCACGTGGAACTCTGAAACAGACGAAAGCGTGACCAGTCCGAAGAGCGTCGAAGAGATCATCAAACTCCTGAGCGACCCGGAGAACACCAAGGGGCAGTTCTTTCTGTGGTCACATCTGATGGACCCCCATGACAAGTACGTCAAACACAAAGAGTCACCAGATTTCGGCAACGACAATCGCGGTCGTTACGATAGCGAGGTCTGGTTCACGGACATGTGGCTGGGCAAGTTGTTCGAGTTTGGCGAGAAGCAACCGTGGTGGCAGCACACGGCCATCGTCATCAGTGCGGATCATGGGGAGGCCTTCGGCGAGCATGGCATGTACAAACACGCCTTTGAGCTTTGGGAGTGCCTGACCCGCGTCCCCCTCATCATCAAAGCTCCCGGTGCCTTGCCGAAGAGAATCACAGCTCCGCGCAGTCATATCGATATTGCACCGACGGTCATGGAGCTGATGCAGCTGGACGCTTCTTTGGGCTTTCAGGGCAAGAGTCTCGTGCCGGAAATCTACGGAGAAGAAGGAGCAGAGAGTCGTGAGCCCATTCTTCTGGAACTTGCGGAAGACACGAACAACCCGGCTCGGCGTGCCCTCATCGAAGGAGATTTTAAGCTCATTGTGTTTGACGGCGCTTCTCATCAACTCTTCAACATCAAGCAGGATCCCGGGGAGGAAAAGGATCTCGCCAAGGAGCAAGACGACAAGGCCAAGGAACTCCGCAGTAAGCTAGATGCGGCCTTCGCTGCCCTGCCTGTGATTCAGCCTTTCGGAGGCAACAAGCTGCGCAGCGGGAAGATTGCGACGGGTCCCAAGGGACCGCCAGAGCCGAAAGAACCGCCAGAGCCGCAAGAAAAAGACAAGAAGTGATGGCCCGTCTCCCGGAGCAAGTCGAGATCACGCTCGGGCTCGATAGCGTCGAGAGTGCGGAGGAAATCCGGCGGCATGTCGCGCGAAAATGGGGAGTCTCTGAAGAGAGCCTTCCCGAACTCACCCTCATCAAGCGCTCCCTCGATGCGAGACGAGGGCGGGTGCAGTTTCATCTTTTGGTTTCGACTACGCCCAGAACCGTCGGGGAGGCCGGGAGCAATCAAGGGCACGAAAAACGAGGAAGCGAGCCCCTGCGGGAAGTGTCGGGGGGAAGGCGAGTGGTCATCGTAGGAGATGGCCCGGCCGGGCTTTTTTGCGCGTATCAACTCGCGCGAGCGGGGGTCGCCTGTCTTGTTTTGGATCGCGGAAAGCCGGTTCAGCCCCGTCGTCGGGACTTGAAGCTGCTCAATGCGCGCGGGGTCGTCGATGAGGATTCCAACTACTGCTACGGCGAAGGCGGAGCAGGGACGTATAGCGACGGTAAGCTCTATACGAGGAGCCACAAGCGAGGACCCGTGCGGGATGTCATGGAGCTTTTGGTTCTTCACGGCGCTCCCGAGTCGGTCTTGACGGAGGCCCGTCCACACATCGGCTCCAACCTTCTGCCCGAAGTGATCTCCTCGCTGAGGGAGAGTCTCGTCGAGGTGGGGGTTGAATTTCGCTTTGGAGCGCGCGTAAGTCAGATTTATGCTGAGGGCAGGGGAAGCGACGCCCGCGTTTCCGGGTTGGAAGTCACAGAAGTAGCTTCGGGCGAGAAGAGCACCCTTTCGTGTGAAGCTTTGGTGGTCGCGACGGGACACTCGGCTCGGGATGTCTTCGTGCTGCTCAATGACGTCGGCGTCCTCCTTGAGCCCAAGGGCTTTGCCCTGGGGGTTCGTATCGAACACCCCCAGGCCCTCATCGACGAGATCCAGTTCGGCCGCTACGCCGGGCACCCCAAGCTTGGGGCAGCTGCGTACAAGCTTGCCGCTCAGGTGCAGGAGCGAGGAG
>CAYMQT010000042.1:0-33390 GCA_964392575.1 uncultured Polyangiaceae bacterium | reverse complement strand
GACACGTACCTTTTGGCTAGCAAGACTTATGGGGCCTTCGCTAGTACCCTTCTTTCTGATGAGAAACCTCCTCACTTCCCCCTGGCTCCGGGCCGCGCTCCTCGCCCTGCTCGTGGGAGCTTTCGGTCTCATCCCGCTCCTCCGGCGCTCTGTCCCGGTCCCGGCCGAGGGGAGCACTGCTGCCGGGAAAACCGCACCGGACCCCGACCGAGACAAGGGCGCACCTGAGTCTTCGCTCGAGCGCTGCCCCCGAGGAACCCTCGAAGACGGGGGTGCCTGCGTCCCCGTCCCTCACTAGCCCCCGTGTGCCCTCTCTAAGCGATCAGCTTGTACCCGAACCCATAGACCGTCAGGATGTGCTCCGGCTGATTGGGTTTTCGTTCGACTTTCTTTCGGAGCTTCACCACGAAATTGTCGATGGTGCGGTTGCCAGGATTTTTGGTGAGGCCCCAGACTTTTTTGAGGATCTCTTCCCGAGAAACAGGCTGCCCTTTTTTTTCATACAAGAGCCGTAGGAGTTCCACCTCGTAAAAAGAGAGCAGCTCGGAGCGCTCTCCCTGGGTCACCGTGTGCGCCGTCAAATTGACCGTCACATTCCCGATAAAAAACTCCAAGGATTCCGCGGTGGACTCCGTTCGGCGAAAGAGCGCACGGATACGGGCCGTCAGCTCACCTACGCTAAAGGGCTTGGTCACATAGTCATCGGCCCCAAAGTCCAGTCCTCGGATCTTGTCCGATTCCTGGGCCCGGGCCGTCAGCATGATCACAGGCACCCTTGCGTCTGTTTCTCGGATCTGCTGACACACTTGATAGCCGTTTTGATCCGGCAGCATGAGATCCAGAAGCACCGCGTCCGGTCTCTCCTTCTGATGCGCTTTGACCGCCTCCGCACCCGTCGCCGCCGTCACCACACGAAAACCTTCGAACTCCAAAGCATCGGTCAGGCCGAGCAGGATCTGAGGCTCGTCATCAACGACGAGGATGGTCTTGGGATTTTCCATCCAGGGGAAACCATAGTCCAAAAAACGGTAACTCGAAAAACGAAAAAGGGGCACCCTCGGGCGCCCCTCTCTCAGCCACTAAGATGGCTTTCCTTTTTATTACATGCCAGCAGAGCCACCGGTGCCGGTGGGAGCGCTGGGAGCGCTGGGAGGCGGCGGGATCGGGGAATCCGTATCGGCCGCGTCACCCGTACATGCAACGAACGTAGTCGTTCCAGGAGTCGGGGTCGGCGAAGCGTCGTGTCCTACGAAGCGAAGCAGACGCTTTTGAGTGGCCGGGCATTCGGCGACGATGGGATTGTTTCCATCGCTGCACCCGTCCCCGCCTGCTGCAGCGCACTGCTCCGCGTCACCACCAGCGATGTAGTTCCCCTCGCTGTCGGTCTTCGCCGGATCGATGTAGCAGAACCCCGCACTCGTTGCCTGAGTACCGCCCCCGAGATCTCTGTAAAGGCAGTCCTGACGTCCAGAGCCTGTCAGTTCTTTGACCTTACACATGACGTAGTCGTCGCAACTGTTGCCGGATTTAGGGCCACATGCTCCGCCAGACTCAAGTTCCTTGAGCACGGCCGGTCGCGTGACGTCGTCCACTTCTTCGCGGCCGTCCAGGCTACAGTCCAGGGCACTGCCACCGTCTTTATTCAAGCGGGCTTCAACCACCGTACAAGGCACCGAACCCTCTTCGTCGATCGTGAGCTCACGCGGCAGACACTTGCCCTGCAGCTTCTCTGCCAGACGGTCCACGATGGCCTGAACGGCAGGATTGTATCCGTAGTTGGGGTTCGTCCTGTCGCCTTCCGTGATCTTCGGGCAGATGGAGGAGACGATGGAGTTTTCTCCAAAGTCACGCAGTACCTGAAGAACCCGGGTACCGGGATAGGCCTTGCCGAAGTGCTGCGTGGTGCCGGCTGCTGCTCCAGGGCCTGACTGACAGAGCGGACGCAGACGTGAAGGCTCATCGTTGCAGTCGCAGCTGGCGTCCATCGGATCGTCGCAGAGCTTCGACATCCCTAAGGGGAAAATGCAAGCGTACTGCAAGTCGTCGTTCTGCGGTCCATCAGCAAATGTGCCGGTGGTGGTGGTGTGGTCCGCTTCGTGACCGTTGATTCCGTTGAAAGTCGCGCTGGTATAAGGCAAGATCAACTCGGTCGGAACCAGCGGGTGCGCTTGACCGTCAGCACGGGGAGCGATGGATTCGATCATGAAGGGGTCGAGCGGTGGCACCGGCAGTTGACCACAAGAGGACTCAGCGGTGGAGGCGTCTCTGCAGCGGCGGTCGGACATCGGAATCCCAGGCTTTCCAAGGATCACTTCCCAGCGCGTCGCCTGAACCCCACCAGTCAAGGTTTGAGGAATGGTCAGTTCCGTCGCCGTCTGGAGCCGCATGATCGTCGAATCAAGAAGCGCCTCAGGCGTGGCCACATCCTGCCAAGGAACTCCGACGATACCCGCGAAGAACACCAGATCGGGACTGCGCCCCTTCCCCGCGTTGGCTCCTACACCGGTGAGCAGCGGATTCGCCTTTTCGATTCCATCACGAGCGTCGATGATCGTCGTTCTCGTCAGGGCGTTCACGTAGCGGGACGTGGGGTAGAGCAGATCGATGCCGAAGCGTCGCTTGTTCTGGAAGCAGCGAACGTTGGCCCGATCCTCCTCAGGAAGAAGCTTCGTGCCTGCGTCGCAAACACTCGCGTCCGCGTCACAGCCTGCCGGCGGCGTTTGCATGCACGAGAAACAGCACTTGTCGTTGGGATTCTCCTTGCACTTATCCGTAGCAATGCGAAATTGATCATTCGTCTGAGCGATCAAGTACCCGTACCCGGCGTTGCTGTAGTACTCCCCACCATCCATGGCGGAGCAATCGTTCTCGTCGGTGAGAACCACGATGGCGACGAGACCCTCCGGACGAAGGAACGCCTCGCGCTGAGCAAGGACGTCACCATCCACGACGCCGTTCGCCATCACGGAGACGTTGCCTTCCCTGACGATCTCTTGGGGAGGAGTGGGGTCGACCAAAAACCTGTACCAAGCTTCCAAGGGAGCCTCGAAGCCGCAGCCCCTCTCGCCTGCCCCGCCTACGTGCGCGGCAAAGTTGTTAACAAGCGCAGCTGCATCCTGAGGGGGCCCGGTCCAGGCCAAAAAGCCAAGCCCCGTGGGATCAGGGAGTCCCGCGCGCTTGCGCGGGATGAGCCAGCCCTGATCGTCGTTGTCGAAATCTGGGGCGTTGCGAGGGCATGACGTCGAACCGTGACCACCCAGCGAAGACGAAATCACTCCGATATGAATATCGTCGACCGGGGCAAATTCGCGCTCACAATCAGGGTTTGTCGCCGGATCTTCGCCGTTCTTACAGCCAGGACTGATCAAACGCTGTACCATCTGGGGAACGGCGTCGACGAGGATCTGCTGCTTGTCCGCCATCGAAACCGAGTTGTCGATCACGAAGAGCAGGTCGATCTCGTTGATGGAATCGTTGGCGATTCGATCAACGAACACGTTGGAAGTGTTCGGTTCCTGAGGAATCACATCGCGCTGAAGGCAGCCCTGCGTGAAGGTAGCGCCTCCGAGCAAGAGTGCGCTGGCCAGGAGCGAGTGGCGGGTGAATAGGGACTTGGTCATGGCTTCTTTGGATTTCCAGATTTGAGCAGGACGGATGTTGGAGTCCCGCAAAAGTGCGAACGGAGACTCGCCCGATTCTCCTGAGAGAGCAAGGCTCGTTCCATATGAAATTACCCAAATAATCAGCCAATTACGCTGACAACAACCGAGCAATAGACACTAAAGTTGACGGTATTGTCAACTAAGTTGCCCATATTCACGTGTCCTCACCGCCCCATAAAATACATTCACTGTGGCGGTAGGGGCGGGTTTCAAACCCGCCCCTACCGAATAACCCCCAGCCCCTACCGAATAACCCCCTATTAATAACGATACTGCCATTGCAGGTCGATGCCGCCCCCTAAGGAACCGACCTCCGTCCGGGCGGACCAGTTCGGGTGGAAGCGCCAGTCGATGGTCCCGCTCACCCCGCTCGTCCCCTCCTGTTGAGCTCGTGGTCCAGTTCCGGCAGCTCTCATGTAGGAGCCCTCAAACCAGATCTGTTCATTGAGGCGGATGGCGGCCGTGTAGCTGCTCCAGCTGTCATCAGTGAGACTCGCCATGCGTCCATCGCTTCCGGCTGCATCTTGGTTGGTGTAGAGTTCGACGCCTTGCAGGCCAATGGCTTCGTTGGCCGCCCAGGCAGCTGCGGCGAGACCAGCGCTGCCCTCGGAGCTGCTGCTCCCGATCACGAGGGAGAGGATTTCTGGTTCGCCTCCGGGCAGGGCGGGGTCGCTTGCCCACGCGAGAGTAGGTCTTTTGGCTGTTCCTCCGACGGTGGCGCGTACGAGGACGTTGTTGGGCGCGCGCCAGCTTGCCACCACGTCGAGATGGGGGTCGTCCACTTCACCGGTGTCGAACATCACCGTGCCGCGCTCGACTACGAATCCACGACCCATCACGATCACCCTTCCCCCCGGGATGAGCTGAACATGGCCGCGCATGGAGACTTCGCCTGCGATGCGAACCTCTGGATCGCCGCGCACCCGCAGGTCGATGATGGAACTCTTGATGCGCACATTGTCACTCAAGTTTACTTTCACCGAAAGAGGAGGACCGGAATCCTTTGCCTCCTTCTTCTCTTGATTGTAGTTCTGAAGCACGGTGACGGATGAGTTGTCGGACAGTTCGATCAAATTGGAGGTCTCCGCGTCTGGCAGGACTGCGCTCAGCGTCTTTACGTTGATTTCAACGTGCATGCCCTCCTCGTTGATCTCAAAGCGACCTTTGGCTTCCCCGCTAATCGTAACGATTTCTGCGCCCTCCTTCAGGACCGGTACCTTCTCCGGGAAGAGATCGAACTGTCCGTCTGTTAGTTCTGTACCCTTGAATCTCAAAACTGCGTTGCCTTCGATATTGTGCGCCTTGGAGCGCGCCTTGGCTGCCAGGTTGGTCACGCGGATGACATTGAGACCGTTTTCTTGACCTGCTTGCATATTGAGCCGGACGTCAGATAGGCGGAGCCCGAGCGCTGTGGGAGTGACCACCCCGTCGGTGAGCGACATGCGACCAGAGAAGGCAAGGGTTCCCTCACTCGATGCTGAGGAGGGAGGTGTGTATTCTGCCCGCAGTTTACCGCTGAGCGGTCCGCTGAGTTCATCTAGAACGCCAGCAGAAAGAGGGAGGAGGACCGCAGCGTCGTAGCGTTCCGATTCCAAAGTGATGAAGACGGATTCATCCAGGGAAGGACTGAGAAAGAGGGGGGTCGGGATGACGCCCATTTCAGCGGAAGCTGTGAGCGATCCGAACTCATCATTGAATTGAGCGCGAAAAATCAGGTTATCGGCGTGCGTTCTGCCTTCCATCATCGCGTCTCCCAGGCTCATTCCTCCCGCCGTGAGCCGTCGGAGCTTCAGTTCCAGGGCGAGGGAGGCGTCGCTCGTCGTACGGGTGAGGATGAGCGCGCCCTGGACGGTTCCGGAAAGCTGGCGCTCCTTGAGGTCAGTGATGAGGTCGAGGGGAGCATTGTCTAGAAGGACTTGAGCCTCTCCCGTCCACAGGGGGCCTTTGTGAGCCGTGGCTTTTGAAAAGGAACTCATCGGAACGACGACGTCCAGGTTTACGGTGCCGATTCGCTGCTCGGCGCGCTCAAGAGTCACACTGCTTCTGAGGCTTCCCGTACTCCCGAGGTAGCGACCGTTGGCGCTGAGGTCGAACGCCTTGTTGACGTGTGTACTCGCACCTTCAAGTGCTTTGCCGCTGAACGTGAAGCTCACGTCGGGCTCTTTTAGGTTTCCGCTCACCGCCAGGCGGGCACTGACGGAACCGCGCTCGACAGGCCTGGGAATAAAGTCTGGCCACTTCTGAACGCTCCGTCGTGGAATGACCGCGACAAGATTGAGCGGCGCCTCCTGTGCCGCCAAAACAAAAGCATCGCGGGTGATTTCTTCTGAAAGAAACTCGTAGAAAGGGAGGGTGACGGAGCCGTTCACAGACGCCAAGGGGCCCTGACGGTCGCTGACTCTGAGGGCAGACTCGACCGAGTTTCCGTTTTTGAGGGCGCCGGCCCAGTCAAGTTCGAGCCCGCTGATGACGGTCACTTCTTTTTCTTCAGTGATGCGGAGTGCAAGTTTTTTCGTCTTGGCAGAGAACTCAAGCTCGACAGGAGCGTCGCTTCCGGTGCGTTTGGCCGTGACGTCGATGTTGCCTTCTCCCTCGACACGTGTGCCGGATTTTTCTGCACCGGTGAGCGCTGCGATCGTGCGTAGATCGAGATGATGAAGTCCAAGTTTGGCAGTGCCGGCGGCACCTCGGTAGCTTTTCTCGTAGAGCGGGCTGCCCGCGAGAGTGACCGCCCAGTTGCTGTTCAGTTCGCCCAGAGAGTCCACGCTCCCTTGGAGTGAACCCTCCGTCTTTTGCCCTTGAATGGTAGTCTGAGCACGGAGAGTAATGCCGCTGAGACCCCGAACGGCGCCCTCCTTCACGCTGATGTCGACGTGCCCCTCCGAGTGTAGGCCAAGCTTGAGATCGACGCTCCCGTCAATATCGCCCGCAAGCTCGGCCTGCGCGAGCCCGAGCACCTGACTGATCCGGGCCAGCTTGAGCCCTTTTGCATCGAGCTTGACCGTTCCACCCTCGGCCCCCCAGTCGAGATCTCCTCTGACTTCGCCAATGCTCATGAGAGTGAGTTCCTCTACTTTTATACGGTTTCCGAGCAGGGAAATTCTTTTGGCAGAAGCATCGAGAGGCGGGCCTTCGCCGGACACAGTGGCGCTGATCTGAGAAAGGACTTGCCCCTTCTCTTGCACATCAAAAGAAGCAGTGATGGACCGACCGACATTGGTTTGCGCCGACAGGTCCACGTGAGGAGAGAGGAGCGTCCCCTCCGCCTGCACCATGATGTCGCTCAGCCCGAAGTCACCCGAAGTGATCTCTGAGGCTTTGATAGTGACGGAGCCTTGTGCCGCCTCAGGTGTCTTCGTTGTGCCTTGCAGCGAATAGTCACCCGAAAATTGGGGGACAGAGACCCCCTGCACCCGAAGGTCACTGCCCTGAAAATGCCCGCGCACTTGGAAGAGATCCCCTTCGAGCGTCGCGTCGGCTTCAGCGGATAGCTTTCCGTGCGCGCTTAAACCCAACCCTCGGAGGCGAGACGACGCAGCGAGGGAGTTGGAAGAAACTCGCGCCGCGACCTTGAGTGCTCCCGACTCACTCCGGACGCCCTGCGCCGAAAGGCTGAGTCCAGTCTCGGTGGCGCGCAGATCAGCGGTGATTTCTTTGGGTCCGATGGAAAGCTCGATGTCCGTTTGTGGAGTGGGGATGCCCGATACGAGACTAGGCTCTAAACGGGAACGAACAGTGATCCATTGCTCGTCGTTGACGCTTTTGAGCTCCACCTGCGACTCCGAGTCGAGATCCGTGGCGGGGAAGTCAGAGTGAAATTTGTGCAAGTCGAGACTGTGGGTGATCGCCTTGAAGTCGAGGGTGACCGGCGGATCTGTGTGTAAGGACCCTTCCACTTCCAGGCTGGGGTCGTCTTCTGCGCGGCTCCTCAGGGCGGCTTTGAATTTGAGGTCAGACAGCTCACCGAAAATGTGATTTTCGACGTGGATAGGTTGATTGAAGGGCCATTCAGGCAAAAGCGGTCGGACCGCTTCTGGGCGAACGTCGGGAAGCTGTCCTCGGACATCCACCCGATCTCGTTCAAAGCGGAACGCCTGCGCGGTGGCGGTCTCTCCTACCCTCCCTTGCACCTTGCCCCAGATGGGACCTGGGAGCCTCAGGTGCATTTCACCCGAGGCGTCGGTGTCGACCCCGAGCATGCCGGATGCAGTGAGCTTAAAGTGCGCGATATCGATGCTAGCGCCTTTTTCGCTGGCAAGGATTTGGGCTCGCGTGCGTTCGATGTTCGCATCGATGAGAGGTAATCCGGCCAGGCTGCCCCGAGCGTGCACGCGATCGAGCGCCACATGAGGAAACCAAATGCGTACGGGTCGACCGCTGCTTTCGGGGTCGTCCTCTTTAGTCGGAACAGGCTCGAAGGCATCTTGGATGCTGGGGTGACTCAGGCGCTGACCCTGGGGATCGAGGTCCTCGGTGCGAAGAAAATGAACTTCGCTGTCTCGGAGGGAAACCCGTTCGATTTCGATGCTCAGCTTTTCTGCGTTACCGAACACCCGGTCCAGGATGCGCAGGAGATCCACATCGGAGGTCAGTCGTTCGACTTTGAGCACGAGTCTTCCTGCCGGATCAAAGACTTCGATGTCGGTCGCGGTGATCCCGTGCCTTTTGAGACGCTCAAACCCGCCGATGACGACACGGCCTCGAAGAAGATCGCTGAGGGCGTCGGAGGTGATGCGCGCGGCGGCTCGCCGGGCCACGGGAAGATCGAGGTGTCCTACGGCCCCCAGAACGAACCCGATCAGCATGCACAGCGTGAGGACCGCTCCGGCGCCGACCCTTCGAGCCAGGAGCCCAGGGCTCGTTCGTTGGGCGCGGGCAGTCTTCACCTAGAAAGCCTCTCCGATCAGGATGCTCAGGGAAAGGGGGAGGCACAGCTTCTCGTTCGAGCACTTGGGGGGAACTTCAGAAATGTCGGGCGGCTCGTCGGGGTTGGGTTTGAAGGCCTGAAGGCCGGGAACCCGTACCCCCAGATCTACGCGGATGGGTCCGACGGGGGAGAGGTATCGGATGCCGGGACCCACCGAGAGATGCGGTTCATAAAAGGTAAAATGAGCGCGCTTGGTGCTGACGTCGGAAGTGTCGACGAATCCTACGAAGCTCCAGTTTTCGAAGGCATAGTAGCGAAGCTCCATCGAGGCCTCCCACAAGGTGAACCCGCCGAGTGAACGAATGCACGCGGGAGGCTTGTCAGCGAATGGACCCGAGCAGTCGACGCCGGACGGGACGAGGAAGCCGATGGTCCCCTGAGGGCCGATGCGTTGGTACGGATAACCGCGGTTGGAGTTGGGCCCGCCTGAATAGAAGGCACGGAAAAGGAGGTTGTGCTGATCACGAACGACGTCGGGATCCGTGTAGTCAATGTTGCTGCCTGCTTCGCTCAAGGCGTCCCCATAGTTCTGAGGAAAGGTCATGCCGACGGTAAAGCGATTGGCCAAGATCAGCTTGTGCTGCTTGTCTAGGGGAAAGTAGGTACGAAGTTCGGGCTGAATGCGTACGTCCGTGAGGAGCCCCCCCAGGACAGGGACTGCCGTTTGCAGGCTGGTAGAGAACCGAACCCCCTTCGTTGGTGCGATGGGGTCATCCCTGAAATCGAAGGCCGCGACCAACTCCGGGTACGCCACGATGACTTTCTCAAGCCCATCAATCAGGCCACTCTGGCTGGCAAGGGCAGGATCTTCCTTCTCGCTCAAAGGGCGTTGATAAAGGAAAGGGAAGTTTGCCTGCCAGTTTGCGGAGAGCTCCAAGGAAAGCAAACGTCCCAGGAAACCGCGCTCTGCGCCCAAGGAAGTCGTGACTTCGTTATAACCGATCACGCGCTCTTCCTCTGGCTCATGCTCGTCGGGCAGAGGATAGAGCAAGGGGTAGATGTTGTACCCGGCCTCTGCAAATCCTGTGGTACGACCCTCGATGAAGGCCGGTTGTTCTAGGCGTACGGTGAGGGAGTTTTCTGGAAAAACATCCGTCGGAGCGCGCAAGTAATTGAAGCTCGTCGGGAAGAAGTTCAGACCAGGCCGTGTGGAGACAGAAAACTTTCTGAGTCCGCCCAAAAAGTTGCGGTGGGACCAGCCTGCCTTGCCGAGAACGGCGAAACGCAGCGTATCCAGGCGTACACCCCCTGATAAGGTCACCTCGCGCAGGGTGCTTTCCGAAAGGCGTACGGCTAGGGGAACAATTTCACTCTCCGGGTTGCTCAGATCGGGGACGATCTCTACTTGGGAGAAGGCGCCCAAACTGAAGAGAGCAGAGCGGGCCTCGCTGATCTGCTCTCGGGAGTAGCGATCACCGGGCTTCAGTTTGAGGGTGCTGCGGACGGGACCTTCTTCGAGTTTCTTGAGTCCGGAAACCATAATTTCACCCAAGCGCGCTGCTTGGCCCGGTTCCGCCACGATTTGCACGTCCACGCTGTGGTTGGCCAGATCGACGCGGGCGGATCCTTTCACGACGGCGTAGGCATAACCCCGATTGGCGAGAGAGTTGGCCACATCCTGCTTCGCTTGTTCAAACTCGTCTTCGTCGAAGATGTGCCCTTTGCGGAGTCGCATTTCGTTGGTCGCCGCCTCTGCCGCCTCAAACGGCAAGCGAGCGAGACCCACGGTTTCTAGCTTTCGAATCCGCACGGGCTTGCCCGGATCGACTTCGAACTCGATGTGGACGCGCTCATCGGAAAGGCGAATGACACGTGTCGCTGTGACACGCGCCTCGTAGTAGCCGCGTTTTCTCAGCTGTCGTTCGATACGGACGATGTCCTTTTTGAGTCCGGTCGTGTTCAGGTAGTTGGGTTCGTAGACTTTTTTGAACCACAAGAAGCGAGGCGACTTCTTGGTCGCAATTCCGCTGAGCAGTTGTGGCTCGGTCCCGGAGGGGGCGTTGTAGATCCTTACGTGATCGACGACGTCGTCCGTCGCGCCCTCGGCGGCAGAGGTGACGGGCTCCTTGTGCTTGCTACAAGCAAGCGAAAGAAACACGAACAAGAGGAGGAGGCCGAATCGCACAAAAAAGAAACGGGCGCTGGATGATCTCTCCTGCGCCCGCTTTCGATCCTGCTCCCGACTCATGCCTGCCTTCAAGCCAGCCACGGAATCGGGCTGGATACCACAAGCAGGGGTCTGACCGGTAACAGCGCCGATCAGTTCCGCTTCTTGCGTTTCATGGTCGGGAGAGTAGCCAGCTCAGTAGGCTTCTCCAAGTATTCGAGGCTATTGTACGTCATGACGCCCATGATCGGGTCCGCCACGATTCCTGAGGAGGCCATCGTAAAGGCCGTTGAATAGATACCCGTGACCTTCACCTTGGCCCCGGCTGCCGGGAGCGGGAAGGGCAGGGCGACGCCCCAGACCTGGTCGCTGTACTCCGGAGTCTCATCATCCTTGGCTTTGTCGAACTCTTCGATCGCGTCGTAGATATTGGCGAAGTTGGACGCCCAGCCCATCACCTTCATCTGCTCGTTCTCGGGAGCGTCCTTGCTGTCACCGATCCAAAACGCGGGGATGGGAGCCTTACAGTTTTCAGGATCTGCCTTGCCCGTCTTGTGTACGGCGCACTCCGGAGCCTTGTCGAGATTCGTGCGGGTGATGTAACCCACGATGGTGATCTTCTGGTCGATGACGTCCTTCTGATGCACCCGGTTGCGTTGGCTATAGCTTGCGCCCCACACGGTGTAGGCGTCGCCATCCTTCACCGGTTTTTCCGGTACGGTAGGAACGTCGGGTAGTTTGACTGAAATTCCGCTGACCGCGGGAACCGGGTCGTACTTGGGCGGCTCGGGGCCACATCCCGCAAGTGCGATGGAGAAAACGCTGGCAGAAAGGGCGTGGACCGTGAACCTGGGCTGAGACATACGTTGGAAACTCCTGTTTCTTCGGCCGGCGAAGGTAGAACGCAGTGGGTGCTGGGGGCAAGGCGAAACCTACGAATTGTCTCCGCATTTCCCTGATCCCTCTTCTCCTGGCCTGTCTTTCGTAGGCGGGGAGATTGGTCCCTCTTTTCAGACTTTCGGTGTTCCCGAAGACGAGTCACCGGCTGATTGCAATGTTTTAATTACAGCGCATCTCAAAAGCGATGTTCAAAAAGCACCCTTATCCGGAACTCCAGCTTTGGCCGGAGACTTTGCCAGTCATGAGATGCGTTCTAGGTTCTGCGCGTGCCTCGGACCATCTTCATCGGTGATGTGCATGGGTGCATCCGAGAACTGTCTTCTCTGCTCGACACCTTGGGACCAGGCACTGACGACCGCGTGGTGTTCGTGGGTGACTTGGTGGCGCGTGGTCCCGACACCATGGGTGTGCTCAAGCTGGTCTATGAGCTGGGCGGAAAGTGCGTGCGTGGTAACCACGAGCAACGCCTGATCCACGCACATCTAGAGAGAAGTCAGGGTCTTGTTGGACCGAGGCTGAGTTCTTCTCATGAAGCGGTCTACCACCAGCTTGGCGAGCAGGACTGGGACTTTTTACATCGGCTTCCCCTTTCGCTTGAGTTTCCAGATCACGGGGTGAGGGTCGTGCACGCCGGTGTAGTACCGACGATTCCGTTTCAAGAGCAGCAGGCGTGGACCTTGATGCACATCAGAAGTCTGACGAAGTTGGGTGCGGCTTCGGATCGTTATTCCGAGCGCTCCTGGGCCGCTGATTATGAAACGGCACCTCACGTGATTTTTGGCCACAATGCCCGGGCGGGGCTCCAGATCCATCCCTATGCGACGGGTCTCGACACGGCGTGCGTCTATGGAGAGCAGCTTTCGGCGCTGGTGCTGGCGAAGGACCAGGTGCCTCCCCCCCCGGACGTTCGGGCTGATCTCATTGTTTCCGTGGATGCCAAGACGAGCTACTTCATTTAGACGAGCCGACATGCTTTCTTCTTCGTCCTCTGCGCTCCGTGTTCCGCTCGCCGAGCTTCGCTCGGGTCAAGTGGAGCTCTCCGTCGACGATTCAAAGTACGTCGTCAAGGTTCATCGCCTGAGGCCGGGGGACGCGGTACTCGTGTTTGATCCAGAAACGGGGCAAGAAGCTGACGCCAAGGTGCAGAGCGACCGTCTGCCTCATGTGCGATTGGAAGTCGGGGAGGTGAGGGCGGCGCCTTCCGTGGCTCTTCCGGTGACCCTTCTCCAGGCACTGGGCAAAGCAGATAAACCAGAGCAAGCGGTGCGGGACGCCACGGCTCTCGGAATCGCGAAAGTGACCTTTCTTACCACAGAGCGGACCGTGGTACGCTCCGAGCGCTCGGAGCGTCTGCGGAAGATTGCCGTTCAAGTGGCCCGTCAGTGTGGCCGAGGAAGGATCCCTGAAATCGTGGGGCCAATGACCATGGATGAGGCCCTGGCGGCCTTTCCTATGTCCTCTCCGCCGGGGACGGACGAGCTACGGTTGATCTGCGCCTTTGAGCCGGATGCCGTCCCCCTCCTTTCTGCGGTCTTGGGTCGAGATCTCAAGACGCTGCCTTCTGTGGTGATGATCGGTCCCGAAGGAGGGTTTTCTTCAGAAGAAATAGAGCGGGCTCGCCTTTCAGGATTCGTCCCCGTGGGCCTTGGGCCCCTCGTTCTCAGGACGGAACAGGCCTGTACTTTCGTGCTCAGCGTCCTCCGCGCGGCCGCCGAGAGTCAGAAATACTGAACGAAAAATCATGTAGGCAAATGAGCGATACGATCGCTCATTTGCCTGGCTGAGCCTGTGGAAAGTCGTTGACGGGATCGCGGCGGACCCTTAGTTTCGTGGTGCCGGTGGATCAAAGTGGATCAAAGTGTAGTTTCATCCCGTAATGGGGGTGAAAATGGACTTCTGGCCCCCCCGCCGCTCCTCGGGGTTCGACAACAATGTTTCGCGGTCAATTTCAGCACAGCATCGATCCAAAGGGTCGTGTCAGTCTGCCGGCGCGTTTCCGCGACGCCTTGAGTGGGTGCGGCGATGCACGCTTCGTGCTCACGAAGGCGCTGTTCGATCCCTGCCTTCACTTGTACCCCCTGCGCGCGTGGGAGGACCTGGAAGAGAAAATAGCCGCTCTTCCCAGCATGGACCCTCACGTCGTGAGATTCAGGCGTCTCTATGTGTCAGCGGCTTGTGAGTGCGAAGCCGACAAGCACGGACGGATGCTGATCCCCGGGCACCTGCGTGAGAAAGTGAACCTCACCAAGGAAGCGCTCTGGGCCGGGATGGGTCGTCACCTCGAACTCTGGTCACACGAGGCGTGGGAGTCCGCGCTCGAGATGACTCCGGAAGAAGAACAAAACTTCAAGCAAGCTGTGCTGGAGCAGATCAAGATATGACAATGCCCGCTTTCGAACCACCTACAGAGTTTCAGCACAACACCGTTCTCAAGAGCGAAACGATCTCTGCGCTCGAACCCCGGTCGGGAGGCGTCTACCTGGATTTGACCTTGGGCGGAGGCGGCCACACAGAAGCGCTTCTCGAGGCTTGCCCCGGCTGCCGCGTGGTCGCGTTTGATCGAGACCCCGCTGCTCTTTTAGCGGCTGGTGAAAGGCTGCGTCACTTTGGCGATCGGGTCAAACTCGTTCATTCCAAGTTTTCTCGGGCCAAGGAGCACCTGAGTGAGATGGGCCTAGAATGGGTCGATGGCATGATGGCTGATCTCGGTGTGAGTTCACCTCAGCTCGACGAGGCAGATCGCGGCATGAGCTTTCGGCGTGAGGGGCCTCTCGATATGCGGATGGACCCCAGCGAAGGAGAGACGGCAGCAGATTTGCTTGTGCGGTTGACCCAAGAAGAGTTGGCCGACGTCATTTTTCATCTGGGTGAGGAGCGCCGGTCGCGACGTGTGGCCCGCTGTATCAAACAAGCCCTCGACGCTGGAGAAGTCTCCACGACGACTGATCTCCGTCGGGCCATCGTGCGGGCGGTCGGTCCGCGCCGAGTCGGCGGGATTGATCCGTCTACGCGCACTTTTCAGGCGCTCCGCCTCGCGGTCAATCGTGAGCTAGAAGAACTCTCGCTCGCCCTCAAGAGCGCAGGAGAGCTTGTGAAACCCGGGGGCGTGGCGGCGTTCATCTCCTTTCATTCTCTGGAGGATCGGCTGGTGAAGCGCGCTTTCCTCGACCGTGCGTCTTGGGAGCGACTCCATAAAAAGCCCCTGCGCGCGACGGATGAGGAACAGGCGGAAAATCCCCGTAGTCGCAGTGCCAAGCTGCGCTCGGCACGGCGCGTGCCCCCGACCATGACGGAAACGAGCTTCGAGGAGTTCGACCAGGACTTAGACTAGCCATGACCAAATACGACGATCGCCGTGCAAATGCGTTTCTGTTGCTTTGGACCCTTGCGGTCGTTGCAACCACGGCATCGTTTCTGTTCTACCTCGCTGTACGGGTCCAGAGTATTGAGCACGGGTACGGACTCGGGCGCTCGTACGGCGAGGTAGCGCGCTTACGTGAAGTGGAGAGGGTGCTGGAGCTCGAGCAAGCCGCCTACAACACCCCGGAGCGGGTTGATTTGGTAGGACGAACTCTGTTTGTGATGG
Source organism: uncultured Polyangiaceae bacterium (assembly GCA_964392575.1). Lineage (GTDB taxonomy): Bacteria > Myxococcota_A > Polyangia > Polyangiales > Polyangiaceae > NIC37A-2. The sequence continues at coordinate 18,208 of CAYMQT010000042.1, read as the reverse complement.
AGGAGCCGGCTCCTGAGCGCGTGCATTCAGCGGGCAAGGACCCGAGAGTCGGAGACGACAGCGGAGCTTCGAGCAGCGAGGGCGCGGTCGCGCAGGGGGAGATGCCATGAAAAAATCGCAAAACCGCCTCCGTACGCCTGAAGGAAAGTGGATCCGGCTGCGCATGGGACTTTTGTGCGGTGTTCTTTCGCTGGGGATGGGACTCGTGGTCTCGTCCGCTTTTGACATCATGATCGTCGACGGTGAAAACTGGCGCGATCTGGCCGAGGACCAGCGCCAGCGGCGCCTCCAGGTGCGACCCAAACGCGGCATGATCTACGACCGCAACGGCAGCGCCCTCTCGGTCGGAATCGAAGTTCCGACGATTAGTTTGGACGCGAAAGAACTCTTGCGGGGAGTTTTACCCGGGGATGTCCCGCGGGTGGCCCGGGAATCAGCCGCCGCAATGCGTGCGGCACTTGCTCTCGATCCGGCCACCGTAGAGCGGAAGATTCTGGCCAAGCGTCGCTGGACCTGGCTGAGAAGGAGCGTCAGTGCCGAGCAAGTGGAGGCTATCCGGAAGCTCTCCGAAGGAAGTGCAGCAGAGACCCGGATCCGAGGCTTGATGGTGGAGGGAGAGCCCAAGCGCTTTTATCCCCGCCGTGAGCTAGCCGGACCTTTGCTTGGGTTTGTTTCTCCGGACGGCAAAGGCCGGGATGGTCTTGAGTACTCGCTCAACGATCAATTGGAGGGGCATCCGGATCAGCTGCGCGGCCTCAGAGACCGCGCCGGGCGCTTGATTTTCGCAGATGGTATCGAGGATGACCGCGCTTTTGCCGGACACAACGTTCATTTGACGATCGATCAAGGGATTCAGTTTGCCGCAGAGCGTGAACTCGCCACCGCCGTTGGGACGTTTGAGGCCCTTGGTGGCTCGGTCGTCGTGATTGACCCCAAGACGGGTGAGGTCTTGGCCATGGCCAGCTATCCCGGCTTCAATCCCAACGACTACCGGGAGAGCTCTCCGACCCAGAGGCGCAACCGGGCCGTCAATGACACGTTCGAGCCGGGGTCGACGATGAAGATCTTCACGGTCGCGGCGGGACTAGAGAAGGGGACCCTCAAGCCGACGGAACAACTCTTCTGCGAGAAGGGAGCGATGCGGGTGGACAACGTCACCATTCGCGACACTCACCCGTCCGGCTGGCTTCCTGTGTCGCAAATCCTGGCTCAGTCGTCCAACATCTGTTCAGCCAAAATTGGCCTTACTCTCGGTGAGGAGAACCTCTACGAGGCCTTCCGCCGCTTTGGTTTCGGTCAGAGATCCGGAGCCCCCTTGCCGGGTGAATCAGCGGGGACCTTGCGGCCCCGGGGGCGTTCTTGGGTTCAAGTCGAGACGGCGAGTGCCTCGTTTGGTCAAGGCATCAGTGTGACCAACATTCAGCTCGCTATGGCAACGGCCGCGATTGCCAACGGAGGCGAGCTCATGGAAGCGCGCATGGTGCAAAAGGTCACGACGGCCGACGGAGAGGTGGTTCGACAAACCGCACCGCGCATCCGGCGACGGGTGGTCAGCTCTCGCGTGTCCGCTCAGCTTGCGGAGATGCTCGTCGCGGTGACCGAAGACGGCGGCACCGGAACCGAAGCTGCTATTTCCGGCTATCGGGTGGCCGGGAAGACGGCTACTGCTCAGAAGACGGATCCGCGCACGGGTCGCTATTCTCTCGACAACTATGTCGCTTCTTTTGCTGGATTTGTTCCTGCCAAAAACCCTGAGGTCGTGATTGCGGTGACGATTGACGAACCGCGCGTAGACCACGCGGGCGGCTCCGTGGCTGCGCCAGTTTTTCGACGCGTGGCTGAAATGGTCCTCCGGTATCGGGGCGTCACGCCTGAGGCGACGGAGAAAACGGACTTGAAAGAGCTGGCTTTGCGACCCGATCCGGCGCGAGCGACCCACGCTGCCTTGGCCGAGGCACGGGGGATCAGTCCTGTCGTACAAGAACTGGTGGAGAACAAGACCGTCAAGTCTGGACACGTCCGCCTGCCCAATCTCACCGGAGCGCCCATGCGCAGCGTCCTGCGGCAGCTGACAGACACGGGGGTCGTACCTGTTCTTTCGGGGACAGGCCTGCTCGCGGTGCAGGAGCCCCCTCCGGGAACAGTGGTCAAGAAGGGGACAAGCGTAGAGCTTGTGTTCCGCCCCGCCTCCTGAGCATGGCCCGTGTGATGAGCACTCCGACTCCGCGTGCCCTGGCCGCTCTTGCGGAGGAGTTGAAGAGCGTATCGGTCGAGATCCGTGGTGATGTGTCGACCGAGGTGAGTTCCATCACCGAAGATTCGCGTGCCGTAAGGAAAGGGAGCCTGTTTGTGGCCCGCCCCGGAGAGAAGGTGGACGGCGCCCGCTATGTGAAGGAGGCCGTGGACAAGGGCGCCTCTGCGATCCTCTGTGCGCGCGGGACGGAAGAGTTCGATGCTCCTTGCCTGCTCGTGGATGACGTACCGCGGGCCTTTGGACTCGCCGCGCACGCCCTCTACGCTCATCCGTCCCGCGCCCTGTCGGTGGTGGGAGTCACCGGAACGAACGGCAAGACCACGGTTACGAGCTTGGTGTGCCAGGCGCTTTTCAGCTTAGGCGTTCTGTCGGCCAAGAGCGGCACCTTGGGGTTCTTCATCGGCAGCGAGTTCATTTCTGATTCGCTCACCACCCCTCCGCCGGATCAGCTTGCGGGGTCTTTGGCCCTGGCCGTGTCGCGCGGCGCTACGGTAGCGGCGCTCGAGGTTTCAAGCCACGCCCTCAGTCAAAAGCGGGTCTTTGGCATTGAGTTTGAAGTGGTCGCCTTCACCAACTTGACCCAGGATCACCTCGACTACCACGGGACCATGGAGGAGTACGGGCAAGCCAAGGCAGGCCTCTTTCTGGATTATTCCCCACGTGCGAGCGTGATCAATGTGGATGACGTCTTCGGTAAGGAGATTTTCCAACGAGTTCAGGGAGCCATCACCGTTGGCACCGGGCCTGGCTCTGACGTGAGTGCACGAGACGCCCGGTTCGAGCGCTCGGGTTTGACGGCCGTCGTGACGGATCGTGGGGAGGAATGCTCTCTTTCTTCTTCGCTCCTTGGTCGGCACAATCTGGAAAATTTGCTCGTAAGTTGGGGAATTTTGCGTGCTTTGGGTCACGCTCCGGACGCGATTGCTGAGGCGCTTTCCGCGGCTCGCGGGGTTCCCGGCCGGATGGAGCGGTGTGACGCAGGAAAAGACGACATCGTTGTGGTCGTCGACTATGCGCACACGCCCGATGCCCTCAGGCGGGCGCTTCTCTCACTTGAGGAGCTGTCCTACCCTTCAGTGACCTGCGTTTTCGGATGCGGAGGCGACCGAGACGCAAGCAAGCGTGTTTTCATGGGTGAGGTCGCCGCACAACTCGCCGATCGGATCTATCTCACCTCAGACAATCCCCGCAGCGAGGATCCGGAGGCCATCTTGAGCCAGATCCTGCCCGGACTTGCCCTGGCCCGGACTTCCCCCCATGTGATCTCTGACCGCCGTTTGGCCATCGAGCGCGCCATCGTTGAAGCACCTTCGGGGAGCGTAGTTCTCATCGCAGGCAAGGGACACGAGGACTACCAGCTCGTGGGGGATCAGGTGCTTGCTTTTGATGACCGAGTGGAGGCGCGGCGAGCGCTCTTGCTTCGGCGTGCCAAGGAAGAGTCATGAGCACTTCCGTCCCGCAAAATCGCGCCTCTTTTACGGTGAAAGAAATCGTTTTCGCCACGGGAGGGGAGCTCGTCTCGCACACGCCGCAGGAAGTTTCCCTGCATGGAGTCGCCACAGACACGCGGGAAGTTCTCGAAAGTAAGCTGTTTGTAGCTTTGCGCGGGGAGAAATTCGACGGTCACGCTTTTGCGGAGTGGGCACTCGGGTCCGGCGCCGGGGGGATCCTCGTGGAGGATCGAGCGCTGGCTGAAACCATCGCGCAGAATTTCATGTCCCTCGGTAGGGGCGAAAAAGAACCCGCGATCATTGTCGTCAAGGACACCCTCGTGGGTTTGGGTGATGTGGCGGCCTTTCACAGGAGTCGAAGTTCGGCCGCAGTCGTGGCCGTGGTGGGATCGGCGGGAAAAACCACGACACGCTCTGCCATTTCCGCGCTCCTGAACGAGATTTTCCCGGGGCGTGTGCACAGCACTGTTGGTAATTTGAACAACCGCGTGGGCGTGCCTATGACTGTCTTGTCGCTCAGCGAGGAGCACGACTTTTTGGTCGTTGAAGTCGGAACGAATCAACGTGGAGAGGTTGCGGAACTCGGGCGCATCGTCCGGGCAGACGTCGGAGTGCTCACTCTGATTGATCTAGAGCACACGGAGGGACTGGGGGATCTCGATGGCGTCGAGGAGGAAGAGCGTGCACTTTTCGCCCACATGTCGCCCGGGGCCACGGCGATTGGGTTTGGCGAGGACGCGCGCGTTCTTCGCAGCATCGAGCAAGCTCCGGTTGAAAAACGGTTCAGCTATGGGTTTGAGCAAGGAAGAGATCTGGTCATCAAGAGCAGAAGATTTTCCACTCCGTATCTCTCGCTCGTGCATCTCGAGCGCTCTGATCACTCGACACTCACGGTGGAGTCTCCCCTGGTAGGGCGCCCCGGAGCGCTCGCTCTTTCTGCGGCAGTTCTCACCGTGGAGACGTTGCTCGGGCGAAAGCTCAGTCGCGAAGAATGTGAGCGTGCGCTGGAAGAGGTCGGGGAACCGGGTCGGAGCACCGTCCGCGTGCTCTCGTCTGGGGTCTGGATCCTGGACGACACCTACAATTCAAACCCTGCCAGTGTAGAGAACAGCATTCAGACCGGAAGAGAGCTGGCCGAGGCCTCGGGAGGGCATCTCTGGCTCGTGCTAGGAGAAATGTTGGAGCTTGGATCCCTCTCCGAAGAAGCTCATCGAGAAATGGGAGCGATGGCGGGACGATCCGGAGCCGCTGGAGCGTTCTTCATCCAAGGGGCAGCCAGCATTTCCGCGGAGAAGGCCCGCCCCGCCCTTCCCATCGTGCGCTTTTGTGAATATTCGACCCAGGTTCCGAGCCTCCTCTTGCCGCTTTTGTCAGCCGAGGATGTCGTCGTCGTGAAAGCTTCCCGTGGCGTTCGGGCGGAACGTGTGGTGGAAGGACTCGCCGCGACGCCACGACCCTTTGCCCGTGACCAGAAAGGGCGCGGTCCTCTCCAATGATTTACGAGCTTCTCTACCCTCTCAGCCAGAAATTCGGATGGGCAAGTGCCCTGAACGTCCTCCGCTACACTCCCTTCCGCATCATCATGAGCGTCATTACGGCCATGGTGATGAGCTTCCTCCTCGCGCCTTGGTTCATCCGTACGCTGCGTGGAAAACAGATCAAACAGATCATTCGCAAGGAAGGTCCGGAGAGTCATCTCAGCAAGCAAGGCACGCCGACCATGGGTGGGGCGTTGATCCTCTTGTGCTGTCTGGTTCCGACGATGCTCTGGGCGGACGTAAAGAACGTTTTCGTCTCCGCTACGGCGGGAGTCACTGCTGGTTACGGGTTGATCGGGTATCTGGATGATCGCCTGAAGATACAAGGGCGAAACACGACCGGACTCTCTGGTCGCTACAAGTTGCTCGGTCAGTTTCTCATCGGCGGTCTCGCTGTCGGTTTCCTTTTCATATCGAAGGAGGGATTGCCGGAGGGTTGGCTTGAAATCAGGTATCGATTGAGCGTGCCTTTCATGGCTTTTGACAAGCATCCTATCGAGCTTCCGGCTTGGCTTTATGTGATTTTCGCCGTCGTTTATCTGGTGGGGATGAGCAATGCCGTGAACCTCACCGATGGGCTAGATGGACTCGCTATCGGTCCGGTGATGGTGAACTCAGGGACTTACCTTGTGTGGTCGTATGTGGCTGGTTCCGTGCTCTTTGGGCGTCCGCTCGCGCAGTATTTGGACATCGCAGGGACCCCCGAGATGGCTGAACTCAGTGTCTTTGCTGCCGCAGTGATTGGCTCTGGTATCGGATTTTTGTGGTACAACACCTATCCCGCTCAGGTCTTCATGGGGGATGTCGGCTCGCTCGCTTTGGGTGGAGGTTTGGGCATGCTCGCCCTTTTGACCAAAAACGAATTGCTCGGGTTGATCGTGGGCGGGATCTTTGTGCTTGAGACGGCCAGCGTCATCACGCAAGTCACGAGCTACAAGCTTTTTGGTAAGCGGGTCTTCTTGATGGCGCCCATTCACCATCACTTCGAGAAGAAAGGCTGGCCTGAGCCGCGCATCATTGTTCGGTTTTGGATCGTGTCTCTCTTGCTTTCCCTCGTGGCCCTTTCCTCCATCAAGGTGCGCTAGTGAAAAGGGAATCTATCGACACTTTTGGCCCAAATTTGGGCGGCAAACGCGCGATTGTGGTGGGACTCGGGATCAGCGGTTGCGCCGCTGTCGACCTCTTGCGGAGTCGCTCGGCGGAAGTGATCGCGACAGATAGTCAGCCTTTGTCATCCCTGCCCAGCCGGGTGGCCAAGCTGGACGCAGAGCTCGTGCTGGGAGGGCATGAGGGCGTACCCTGGAACGATGTCGATCTGATCGTCGTCTCGCCCGGCGTGCCCAATTTTTCCGCTCTCAAGGAGGCTTCGCTCGCAGGCGTTGAAGTCATTGGTGAGACTGAGCTAGCGAGCCGCTTCATCAACGTACCCCTTTGCGCTGTGGGGGGAACGAACGGCAAGAGTACCGCAACGGTTCTTCTGGGACACTTGCTTGAAGCAAGCGAGAAGCGGGTGTTCGTCGGCGGAAATCTGGGCGAGGCGGCCTGTGAGGCGCCCGATCAGGAGGTCAATGTCGTCGTTTTCGAAGTCTCGAGTTTTCAGATGGAGCGCTTGGTTACCTTCAAACCTCACGTCGCTGTTCTTCTGAACATCACCGAGGATCATCTGGACCGCTACGACAGTTTTGAAGACTACGCCGCCGCGAAAGGAAACTGCTTCGCGAATCAGACGAAGGATGATTTTTGCATTTATCCCGCGGGGGACCAGGCCACAAAGGCCCAAGCAGAGCGCGGCTCCAGTAGGCATGTGACTTTCGGACCTTCTGGCGACTATGTGATTGAGGGACATGACGTCGTTGAGGTAGCCACGTCCGAGCGTTTTTCCTTGAAGGACGCCGATCTCCATGGAGGGCATAACTACCTGAACGCAGCTGCCGCGATCGCTGCCGCGCGTGTTCTAGGGGTGGGGCCAGATGCTATCGAGGAGGGGCTCAGGCGCTTTCGTGCTCTCCCCCATCGCATGGGGCTTGCCGGTCGCTACAAGGGGGTCGCCTTCTACGATGACTCGAAGGCGACCAATGTGGGGGCTGCTGTTACCGCCCTCTTGGGATTGACCGAGAAAAAGGGGGTGCTTGTCGCCGGCGGTCGGGACAAGCTTGGCTCGTACGACGATCTCGTTCGGGCCGTGAAGGAAAAGGGGCGCGGGGTGGTCTTGATGGGCGAGGCGGCGGCACGGCTTGCCTCGGCCCTCGGAGACATCGTTCCCGTCGAAGTGGCGCGAACGATGCAAGGGGCCGTGATTCGAGCCTTTAGAATGGCTGAACCAGGCGATGCGGTGCTCCTGAGTCCTGCCTGCTCCAGCCTCGATATGTTCAAAAACTACGCAGATCGCGGAGATCGGTTTACTGAAGCTGTGGGGAACCTCGCCGGCCTCACATCTGAAGTAGAGAAATGAAGGAATATTTTAAGCAACTTCTGGCAAAAAGCCCCCGAGTTGGCGCCCTGGACCCGGTCCTTGCTGCTGCCGTCATCGCGCTTTTGGGTTTTGGGGTGGTGATGGTCTTTTCCGCGGGGGTCATGGAGGCGGCAGCGGATTTCGGAGATCCGACGCATTTCGTGAAGCGCCAAGCCGTTTTTGCCGGAATTGCCGTGATCTGCATGTGGGGAGTTTCGCGCTTCGACTACCACAAGCTGCGTCTCCTCACTTATGTCGCCCTCGGAGTGGTGACGGTCCTGATGGTCCTGACGGTGACGAGCGTCGGACATTCGGCGGGCGGCGCGTCGCGTTGGATCCGGCTCGGGCCGGTCAATGTGCAACCCTCGGAGATGGCGAAGGCCGGCCTGGTGTTGTGGCTCGCGTACTCGCTCGACAAGAAGCGCGAGCGCGTCAAATCTTTTTCTATCGGGATGGTTCCGCACATGCTGATGGCAGGCCTGCTCGTCATCATCTGCATGAAGCAGCCGGACTTTGGTAGTGCAGCCGTTCTCATGTTTTTGACCTTCGCCATGCTCTTCGTTGCAGGGGCTCGTGTTGGGTATCTTCTAGGGGTCGCCAGCGTGGCGTCCATGTTCGCCATCTGGGCCATCCGTTTTACCACTTACCGCTGGGAACGCATGCTGGCTTGGTTCAACATGGTCGAGCACAGACAGGATCTCGCCTACCAGCCGTTTCAAGCGGTCATGAGCTTTGGATCCGGAAAACTGACGGGGCTGGGGTTGGGTCAGGGCAAGCAAGTTCTCTATCTCCCGGAAGCGCACACGGATTCGATCTCGGCGATCATCGGAGAGGAGCTTGGATTCATCGGCATCGTCTGTCTGTGCCTTGCGTACCTGATCGTCGTAGCGCGAGGGATCCGCATCGCTCTTTCGGCGGAGGACGAATACGGATCACATCTAGCCTTTGGCCTCTCGATGCTCTTCGGAGTGCAGGCGGTGGTGAACTTGGCCGTAGCGATGGCGATGCTACCCACGAAGGGGTTGGCGCTTCCCTTCATCTCTTACGGAGGCTCTTCCTTGGTCGTGAACGCAAGCGCGATGGGGATCCTGCTCAACATCTCACGTCCCAGAGCTCAACTAGCGCCGACGAGCACCCATGCGCCTTCGCCCGAGGCGTCTCATCTGGTGGCGTTTGAGTCCACATTTGGTGACGAAGAGGAGGCGTTTTCGTGAGCGGTCCGACTGTTTTCATGGCGGGGGGCGGGACGGGGGGGCACGTTTTCCCCATGGTTGCCGTCGCTCACGCGCTGTGCCGACTTTGTCCAGGGATTCGTCCTGTGTTCATCGGGACAGAGCGAGGGATGGAGAAGGACTTCGTTCCTGAGCAGGGTTTTGAACTCGAGTTCTTGAAGGTACTTCCCATTCGCGGTGGAGGCATGCGCGGCGCTCTGCGCGGAGCTACCCGTGCACTCTCTCTCCTCCCAGAGTCGCGGGCGCTGATTGCCCGCGAGAAACCTCGCGCTGTGTTTTCCATTGGCGGCTATGCGGCGGGCCCGGTGTCGCTCGCGGCACGCACCATGGGTGTTCCGCTTGCTCTCATGGAACCCAACAGCGTCATCGGTTTGGCAAATCTGATGATCGCTCCTTTTGTTCAGCGCGCCTACACGGCCTTTGCACTCGTGGAACGACACTTTGCTCCTTCAGTCATCCTGCGGACAGGAGTTCCCTTGCGCCCGGGGTTTGACCCGATTGAACCTGAACTTCGTACCGATGGCATCATCAGGATTCTCATTCTGGGGGGCTCCCAGGGAGCTCAGTCTTTGAACGAAGTGCTCCCCACAGCTCTGGCGCAGCTTTCCCTTCCGGTTCATGTCGTTCATCAGTGTGGAAGAGTTCACCTGGACGCGGTGCTCGCGCGGTACGGGGAGCTGGGAGTAGATTCTGTAACGGTGACCCCTTTCATCGAGGATATGCCGCGAGCTTTGGCGAACGCAGATCTCGTGGTTGGTCGGGCAGGGGCGGGAGCTGTGAGTGAAATAACGGCCATCGGCCGTCCAAGCCTCCTCATTCCTTATCCTCATGCGTCTGGGGATCATCAGCGACTCAACGCCGAGTCCTTGCAGCAAGGAGGCGCCGCCGTGTGCATCACCAGTCGCGAGGCCACGGTAGAAAGAATCACGACCGAACTCCGGGCGCTCGTAGGCGATCGCCAAAGGCTTTCTCGAATGACCGCTTCCGCGCGCGCGCTTGGAAGGCCTTTTGCAGCGGAAGTCGTCGCGCGCGACTTTCTTCAGCTGGCAGGAATCCAGGTCGACCGCGGGGGTGGAGCCCGCAGCGCGTCTCCCTTGCGACGGGCCGAAGTCCTTGGGGAGGTCGCCTGATGTTTCGCGGGCGCGTGCGTCACGTTCATTTCGTGGGCGTGGGAGGCATCGGCATGAGTGGACTGGCGGAAATTCTCCGCAATCTAGAGTTTGAGGTTTCGGGCTCTGATCTTCGCGAGGGAGAAAATACGCGCGCGCTTCAAAGCTTAGGTGTGCAGATCTTCGTCGGGCATCGAGCGGAGAACGTGAGTGGAGCGGACGTGGTCGTTTATTCGTCCGCGATCAAGCCGGACAATTCCGAAATTGTTCAGGCTCATGACCAGGGTATTCCGGTGATCCCCCGCGCCGAAATGCTCGCCGAACTCATGCGTGTGAAGTACGGAGTTGCTATCGCTGGCTCTCACGGCAAAACCACCACGACATCTCTTGTGGCTACGGTCTTGCGTGCGGCGGGGCTGGATCCGACCGTCGTGGTCGGAGGTCGGATGGCTTCCTTTGGGAGCAATGCGAAGCTAGGCACCGGGGATTTGCTCGTCGCAGAGGCGGATGAGAGCGACGGATCATTCTTGCGCCTCACGCCAACCATTTTAGTGGTGACGAACATCGATCCGGAGCACCTGGATCATTACGGCACACACGAGAATCTCAAGGACGCTTTCCTGGAGTTTATCGAGAAAACGCCTTTCTACGGTCTTGCCATCCTGTGCTTGGATCATCCGGACGTGCAGCAGCTCCTTCCGCGCATCCGCCGCAGGCACGTCACCTACGGGCTCAGTCCTCAGGCAGACTACTCTGCCCGAGACGTAGAATTCTCCGGAACGGCGACCAGCTTTCGTGCCTTCAGGATGGGTGAGGAACTGGGGCATTTCCGCGTCCAGTTGCCCGGGCTCCACAATGTTCAGAACACACTTGCAGCGATTGCCGCTGCCGATGAGCTAGAAGTGCCCCTGGACGTGGTGCGCGATGCACTGAGATCTTTCCACGGTGTCGCGCGCAGGTTCTCAGTCGTCGGCACTCCGAAGGAGATCGCTCTGGTGGACGACTACGGACACCACCCGGCGGAAATCCGCGCCACTCTAAAGGCGGCGCGCACGGCCTATTCCGGCCGTGTCCTGGTCGCGTTTCAACCTCACCGCTACACGCGCACTCAGGCCCTGTTTGACGAGTTCGCGCGGGCTTTCAACGACGCTGATGAGGTGATCTTGGCGGATGTCTACGCGGCTGGGGAGCCCCCCATCAAAGGTGCGGATGCAGAAAGCTTGGCCACGCGGATCCATGAGCACGGACACCATCACGTCACCTACCTTGCAGATCGGACTCTCATGGCCAAACAGCTAGCGGCCTCCGCTCAAGCTGGCGACGTCGTTCTGACCCTCGGCGCTGGCGACATCAACAAACTCCTCCCGGAAATCGAAGCTGCCATCCTCGCAAAGGGTTAGAAGCGCCATGTCCAATCGCCGTTTCAAGTCCAAAAAGTCTGCTCGCGTAAGAAGTCCCGCTGACACCAAAGGTGTCTTTGAGGATGGGCCTCAGGCCAAGTCCCGGCTCACCCCTTTTCGGGCAGCTCTTCTGGCCTTCAAGATAGTCTTTGGAGTCGCCGTCGTTCTTTCCGCAGTGATGGGGCTCGCTTGGGGTGTGTATCGCTACGCTCAGACGACGCCGCGTTTCGCGGTTCAGAAAATCGATGTGAGCGGTACAAAGCGCCTGGTGCGCGAAGATCTCCTTTCAAGCGCAGAGCTCCGCGAAGGCATCAACCTCTTTGCTTTGGACATCGAGAAGGCAGAAAAATCCCTGCTTTCTAGCCCATGGGTGGCAGAAGTGCGGGTCGTGCGGCGTCTCCCCGGGACGGTTCGAGTCGAGGTGGTGGAGCATGAGCCTCGCGCCATCCTCAGTCTGATGGGAAAGTCATTTCTAGTCTCGGAGGAAGGCGTTCCGTTCAAAGAGCTAGGGAGCGGAGATCCCCACGATTTTCCTGTGGTGACGGGACTATCCACCGCCGCCCTCGCTCGCGATCGTCGGGCGGAGCTCGACCGGCTCGTTGAGACCTTGGCTCTGCTCAGAGACTACGAACGCCTGTCTTTGGCGCGCGCCTTTCCTGTGCAGGAAGTCCACCTTGGACCCGCCGGGGGAGTGGATCTCGTCGTGGGCATCGAGGGGACGACGCTTCATTTGGGGACCGGACCGTTCAAACAGAAGCTTCTTCGGGCGGAACGCGTCCTCGAGAAAACCCGCAAGGCACACGGGAACCCCGGCGTGGTCTTCCTGGACAACGACGCTCACCCCGAGCGCGTGGTCGTGCGGGTCCGCTAATTTCTGAGCAATTTCGCGCCAAAACTTGGCCCCGCTTTGAACTTGGTGGCAGCGTCGACCCAGCCTTCGGGCCCGTGAGACGAGCAAAATGAGTAGCCCCACTGATTCCCCTGAAATCATCGTTGGATTGGACCTTGGGTCGACCAAAGTGACCGCTGTTGTCGGTGAGGTCGACGCCGATGGGATTACGATTCTCGGTGTTGGAAACGTTCCCTGCCGTGGCCTCCGTAAGGGGGTAGTGACCAACATCGACTGGACCGTGCGTGCCATTCGAGAAGCTGTCGACGCCGCGCAAAATTGTGCCGGGGTTGAGATCGACACCGTTTATGCCGGCATCGCCGGCAGTCATATCAGGAACATCCCGTCCCATGGCATGTGCGCAGTGAGCGGCCGTGAAGTGACCCCGAGCGACGTTGAGCGCGTTCTTGAGGGTGCGCGCGCGGTGCCTGTGGACGCGGATCGAATGATCCTTCATGTACTTCCGCGCGAATACGTCGTGGATAATCAGGATGGAATCCGGGATCCCATCGGCATGGCAGGGGTGCGCCTTCAGGCCCGGGTCAATCTGATCACCGCGGCGACGACCTGCATCCAAAACGTTGTGCGTTGTGTGGAGCGCTGTGGTCTTGATGTGGCCGACGTGGTGCTCGGTCCCTTGGCGAGCGCCAATGCCGTTCTTAGCGAGGACGAAAAAGAGATCGGCGTGCTTGTGGTCGACATCGGTGGAGGTACGACCGAACTCTTGATGTACGGGGACGGAGGCATCGCTCACAGCAGCGTCATTCCTGTAGGGGGCAACAACATCACTTCGGACCTTTCGGCGGGTCTGCGCACTCCCGCGGGTGAAGCTGAGCGCCTCAAGCGCAACTTTGGTTGTGCCCTCAGTCGCATGGTCGCCGAGGATGAAGAAATGGAGGTTCCGGGGGTGGGTGGACACGCGCCTCGTCGGGTTCCAAGACGTATGCTGAGCGACATCATCGAGCCCCGCTGTGAGGAGATTTTCCACGAAGTGCGTCGTCGCATGGAGGAGACCGGCTTGGTGGACGGCCTGAGCGCTGGCGTTGTCTTGACGGGAGGGGCCAATCTCATGGAAGGGATGGTCGAGTGTGCAGAGGAGGTCCTCGGGATGCCTGTGAGAATGGGTTTTCCGGTTCAGCTCTCAGGGCTCACTCAACTTGTTCAAGGTCCGCAGTACGCCGCGGGCGTCGGTCTTTTGCAGTTTGCAGCGCGTCAGCTCGCCGAGGCGCACATGGCAGGCGCATTCGAAGTCAATTCCCCCGAACCTCCCTACGCCTCCGCCAGCTTTGGCCGCGGACTCATGGGATGGCTCAGAGGAGCATTCTAGGTCCGAGTCCACAACAGTCACCCACAATCCAAGAGAATACTTTGAGTCAACTGCTTCAGACTGAGCGCTAAAAATGAAGCACGAGGCTACGCACCTGAGGGTGCCCGGGAGGAATCAATGAGTTTTTCAATCGAGTTCGCGGAAGATACTTCGCACAAGGCTAAGATCAAGGTTGTCGGTGTTGGCGGTTCAGGCAACAACGCCATCAACACCATGATCCATTTTGGGTTGGAGGGCGTTGACTATCTCAGTGTAAACACTGACGTTCAGGCCTTGAATGCCAATTCCGCGGCGGACCGGATCCACATCGGCGCCAACGTTACGCGCGGCTTAGGGGCTGGAGCAGATCCCGAGAAGGGGCGTAAAGCCGCCCTTGAGGATGCGAATCTTTTGAAGGAGCAGCTGTCGGGAGTGGACATGGTTTTCGTCACGGCCGGGATGGGTGGCGGTACCGGAACGGGCGCCGCGCCGGTCATCGCGCAAATTGCGCGAGAATGCGGAGCCCTGACCGTAGGCGTGGTGACAAAGCCCTTCGGGTTTGAAGGTCGTCAGCGGATGCGCAGGGCCGATAGCGGTCTGGCGGCTCTTTCCGAGCACGTCGATACTCTCATCACGATCCCCAACGAGAAGCTAGCCATGCTGGCCGATGAAGAGCTCACTTTCATGGAGGCTTTCCGGAAGGCGGACGAGGTTCTCTATCAGGCTGTCCGTGGGATCTCTGATCTCATCACTTTGGACGGCATTGTGAACGTCGATTTTGCAGATGTGAGGACCGTCATGTCCAACATGGGACGCGCACTCATGGGCACCGGCTGTGCCCGGGGAGAAGGGCGCGCGCGGATTGCGGCAGAGCAGGCCATTGCTTCGCCGCTTCTCGATGATATTTCGGTTCAAGGCGCTACGGGTGTGCTGATCAACGTAGTTGGTGGAGCGGACATGCGTATGCGAGAAATTCAGGAGTCCGCAAGCTTTATTCAGGAGCAGGCTCATGAAGATGCCAACATCATCTTTGGTGCTTCCATCGATCAGAGTATGGAGGACGTGATCAAGGTGACGGTCATCGCCACCGGTTTCGACAGAGCCAATGCTGAGATGGCCGTTCTGGCAGAAGCCGCCCGTTCGAGCTCACGTCCCACGGAGGCGCAGAATGCTCACAGTGAGCCTGCCCGAATTCGATCAGACGCACCTGCTCCCGCCTATGCGCGCCGCAACTCTCAGCAGAGTGCAGCGCTTTCGTCGGCTGGACCGTCCTCGGCTCCTCGTCCGTCTTTCCCCTCGGGGAGTGACGCGGACTGGGACACGCCGGCCTTTCAACGCCGCAATTCCGGCGGCTGATCGGCTCTGCTTTTGTGCGTGGGGAAAGAAGGTTAGCGAGCCTTGGCGAACCACAGTCCCGGTGTTGCTCCCTCGGGGACCGCATAGAGAATGCCCGGCGCGGGCCAGGGGACCGTTCTGTACTCGGACACCGAGCGGTTTACCTCGACCGTGAGTTCCGAATCTGTGAGCCAAACCTTGAGCGCGGGGTAGTCGCGGCCGGCTCTTCGTTCGAGGTAAGCGACACCGCGCGGCTGTTCGAGGAACCTGGCGCTGTCCAGGTACACATTCTCTCCGATTTTCTGCGGTAAGCGTAGCTGAGTCGTCGACGCTTGAGCGCCTCCGGTGAGGTATAGGGAACCGACAATGCCGTCGTCCGAATCAGCGATGAACGCGGTACGTCCAGTGTCGAGTTCCACGGTTTGGGCTTGGATGGGGACTTTGTCGGCCAACATAAAACTTGTGACTTTCTCTGTGCCTACCGTCAGGATATTGAGTGTTCCCGTAACGCCATCGAAATCGGTCAAGACTCCCCGACCTGAATTGATTGTGGCTCCCGGGAGCTGCGCTACTCCGTAGGCAATTTCGCGGACTTCGGTGACTTCTCCGTCCTCTTTTTTGAGCTGAACCAGCGTGCCGCTCACGCCATCGTAGTTCGTCAAGAGGACTCCCCAGCGCAAAGTGGAGGAGCTTTCTTCGAGGACCCTTGTATCTAGTCGCAGCACCCCGTCGACGGCTTCAGCGTCTTTTGCCAGGGTGGAGACGACGAGCGCTCCGCGGTCAGTGCCGGCGTCGCCTTGAATCAAGATGAGCTCTGTGGATTGGCTACTCAGCACAACCTGAGCCCTGTCGTGGAGGACGACGTTCTGTGGTCCGATGAGCGTAAGGACCTCTTCCTCCCTTCCCAGGCGCGTTCCGGTGACGAGCGCTCGCAGCCTTCGAGCCTCGCACGGCTGGAAGTACGCGACAGTATCGGTTCCCCAAGAAACGGGCGAGCAAGCGTTGTCACTGATGAACGTCGTGTCGAACACCTCATTGAAGATGGAAAGACCACTCTCATCGACAAAGGCTGCCGCAATCGTGCGTCCAGCCGCGATCACAAACTCCGTAACGCCGCTTCCCAAGGTCGCCATGATTTTGAAATTTCGGTCACGGATGACGAGTTCACCGTTTTCGACGGACCACAGGGTATCGTTGTGGGAGCGCGCTTGAGTCACTCCGCCAGCGACTCGGATGAGCTCTTGTCTTTCGGGTTTGACGACGTACAGATCCCCGTCATCGGTCAGAGCCAACAGTCCGTCCGGATCGATGTTGGGGAAGAGGACCTGAGGAAGATTCGAGTTTGGAAGTGCCTGAATGACCTCGCGACACTTGAAATCGAAGAAATTGACTTCCCCGCGCCTGCGATTATTTGCGTCCCGTTGCACGGAAACGATCCCAGGGAGTTCTACATCGATCCTCGAAGAGAGGCGTTCGACGTCCACTGCCGGGTCGATGAAGCAGGGGTCTCCGTTCACGTAGGGGATGATCGCGAGTTCGTTTCCCTCCTCGGTTTCTTTCAGAGCGATCACATGTCCCCCGTCCTTCAGCGAGCCGTCTACGAGTAAGCGATGAAACTTTCCCGCAGCGACTAGACGGCCAGGGCTATCGATCAAGGCCTTGTCTCCATTGGTCAGAGAGTCACCGATATCCAGAAACCCGGCTGCCAAATCACAACCGACGAGGGAGCACAGGGCCACGCCAGCAATCAGCCAGGGGCCCTTACGACCGGTGAAGAGACGAAGCATCAAGCCAGTATAGCCCACCCGCTCGCTCTGTCAGGTAGGGGATTCGTCCGTGTTTTTCGCCTGCTCGTCCGTGTTTTTCGCCTGAAGGGCGACCCGTGAGAGGGATCCACGGCTTGGGGGCTGTACCGGTTCGGGCAGAAAGCAGGACACGATCAATCCACCGCCTTCGCGGTTTGCTAGGCTGAGTTGTCCGCCGTGTGCTTCGACGATCTCTCTGGAAAGGGCAAGGCCGACCCCTGTGCCTGTTCTCTTGGTTGAGAAAAAGGGAAGCATTGCTTGCTTGAGCACGGCCTCCGGCATGCCGGTTCCTCGATCCAAAACTTCGATCACATGCCCGCCAGGGGACTCGGCAACCATCACTTCCACGTCTTCGGCCGGGGTGTCTGACTCGTAGGCGTTGTTCAAGAGGTTGACGAGAACCCTTTCCATTTGAACCGGGTCGAAGAACCCGTCGGACTTCGGGAGTTCGCCGCGCGTGCGAAAGCGTTTCTGGGAGGCGAGTCCCTGAAGAAAATCGTCCCAGGGGACGGCACGTGGTGCGGGATTGGGGAGACGGGCGATTTCTCGGTAGCCTTCAAGGAAGGCCACCAAGTGTCGCGTCCGCTCTGCGATGCTTTCGAAAATTTCTCCGAGGCGCGGATCCTGGTGACTCATCTGGTTGACCTTCCGCGCTGATGAAAGCAGGGAAGTGATCGGAGCCAGCGCATTGTTGAGTTCGTGACTCAGGACTCGAATGAGCTTCTTCCAATGCTCGATTTCCTGGCGCCGCACCTGTTGAGTGATGGGTCGAAGCATGTAGAGGGCATGGGGATTTCTATCGATACTCAAATTCCGGCTTGAAATGAGCAGGGTCTCGCCGTCGTTGTCCGCCCCTTGGGCGACGATGCTGTCCTGCCCCGACATGAGAGCTTCCTTGAGCTCGTCCCTCAAATTCTCAAAGACACTTTCGGCGTCCTGTCCGAGCAGCGTCTCACTCACACGTAGAACCCGGTGCGATGCCGCATTGGCGTAGACGACCAGTCCATCTGCATCGACCAACACGACGGCCGTGGGGTCGTGTTCCAAGGCTGCCGAAAGGGGCTGAATGGCGCGAGCCAGGCGGCCCAAGCGTCGGGTCATGAGGAGAGATTCTTCACGCACGCGAAGCGTCCAACGACCCAGCGCGAGAAATCCGAGGAGTGCAGAGCCGACGAGTATGACCAGTGTCAGGAAGGATTGGCGTAAGGCCGCGATCGAGCGATACGCCATCTCTTGGTCGAGTTCGGTGGCAATTCCGAATCCGTATTCGCTCAGCCAGGCCCCGGCACCGACGACAGGGATGCCCTGGTCGTTTGTGTACTCTGTGGCTTTATCCTCCGAGGTTCCGCGTTGATGCATGTCGAAAGGGATCCGCGCCTCGATTTTGGGCCGCCCGGACGTCGTCTCTGGACGGTCGAAACGTCCTTCATCGTCGAA
>CAYMQT010000041.1:17474-33400 GCA_964392575.1 uncultured Polyangiaceae bacterium | reverse complement strand
CCTCGCGCGTGATCACATCCGTCGCGATCACGCTGCGATCCCTTCGTTCTGGAACGCGCGACCCCGTGATGACCACTTCTTGCTCGTCGACGCTCTCCTCTTCGGGCGGATTTGCCGAGGCAGACGCAGGGCCCGGCTCCGTAACGATGCTGGGCGACTGCTCCGGTTGCACCAGTGGCGCTGGCTGCACCAAGGGCATGGCGAAGAAGATGCGCGCGCGTTTCGGCTTGCCGTCGACTCGCGCGGGTTCAAACTTCAACTTCCAGGCCGCTGCTAAAGCCGCTGCATCGATGACCTCGCCGTGTGGCTCTAGAACAGCAGCCTCGACCACGGAGCCCTGCTCGTCGACAACGAGCGATAAACGCACGTTCAGTCCGCGCGTTCCGAGAGCGGCACTGGGGGGGAGGACGACGGGAGATTGCTCGATCACGACTGGTGGTTCGACAGGGGACCCTTCTGCCCGGGCGCCCGAGGTCACGCACAGATGTGCCGCCAAGCACACCCATGGAAGATTTCTTCTTCGCACATATATTCTATATTGATATTGTATTTCATTTTCAATATTGTCTTACCACATTTTCAAGGATTTTCTCCTGCGTGTTCGAGAACACTAGGTTTTGATTTTCAATATCACAAAAAAGAAGAGGTTTTCCGTGACACTCACCCGCCGTTCCCCCTCCCCTTCCTGGGCCCTCGCGTCGCTTTTGACCTGGGGCCTCCTTTCCGCCTGCACAGGTTCATCCTCCGACGATCCTTCTGGAGATGGCGATGGCGACACCATCGGTGATGGCGATGGTGACACGGGGGATGGCGATGGCGATGGTGACACGGGGGATGGTGATGGCGACACCGGCGACGGCGACGGTGATGGCGACGGCGATGGTGATGGCGACGGTGATGGCGACGGTGATGGCGACGGCGACGGCGACGGCGATGGTGATGGTGACGGCGACGGCGACACCCCACTCCCCGATCACTGCTCTCATTTAGTCCCCGCGACAGAAAACACGTTTGTCGAACTCTGTGCCATCGAAGGAGAGGTCATGCATGTCCGCGTCGAAGGGCTCCTTGCTCCTGCGACCCACGCCTCGACACAGATCCTCTTCGGCTACGAGACGGCGCCCGCGTCAAACAATCCCACGACGGAAAGCGGCCAATTCAAGGCTCTTTTTTACGGCGGCGGCACCCCTGTTCCCACGCCTCAGATGCTCGGGCTCTTCGAGGAAAGCTCAGCCGCACTTTCTACGAACGCCACGTTCCTCCATTCCGTTTCTACGGTTTGCTTCGACGTGCACCACGGCGACAGCGACTTGCCCCCGCACTTCATCGTCTGGGTGGATGGCCAAAACGGAGCCGACTGTGAAAATTTCTCGTCACTCACGCTCGAAAACTCCGTAGGGCGCGAAATCTGGTGGCAAGGACAGGTCCAGGGAGCGATCAATCCCGGGCTCCCCGTACACTTTCGGCAAGCAGCCGGACAGGCAGCAACGGTAAGCCTCTTCAACGAACCTGCCGCAAGAGAAGAGGACTTCTTCCCCTTCTCTTGCGCGACGGAGGTCGCCTCCGACACTTCTGGTTTCGTTCCTCTGTGTCAAACGGATCAGCCGGCGCGCCACATCAAGATCGAGGGCCTGCTCACCCCGGCCGTTCATGCGACGACACAAGTCGTCTTCGGCTTTGATACTGCGCCTTCCGCGAGCCCGTCGGAGCTCGACGAGGATCAATTCCAAGCGCTGTTTTATGGTGGTGGCCCGCCCACGACCGGCCCCGTCCTTCAAGCGAATTTTGGTGAATCATCGAGCAGCTTCGACGATGGCGCCGACTTCATCCACGCGACTTCGACGGTCTGCATGGACGTTCACGACGGTACGGCCGACGCTCCTCCTTACTTCGTCGTCTGGATCGATGGACAAGATGGCGCCGACTGTGACGACTGGGACACCCTCAGCTTGGAGTCGGCCGCTTACATGGAGCTATCATTTTCCGGAACTACCGGAGCCATCGACAAATCGACTCCTGTCTTCTTCAGGCAAACGGCAGCACAAGCTGCCACGGTCACGGTCACAGGTGCGACGGTGCTTTCTGCCGAGGAAGCTCAATCGGGCACGAGCTGCACGACCACGTGGGCCAACAACACCGATTTCCAAGCGCTCTGCTCACCGCTCGCGGGTCCCGCGCGGCACATCCGCCTGCAAGAGGTCGCCTCAAGCACCAACAGCCATTACTTCTACTTGATCTTGGGTTTCCCTTCGGACACCCCCACGAATCCACCGACGGTGACACCTGGATCCGGCACCTTCATCCTCACAGCGGGGCGCAACCATTTGACCGCCAGCGCGACTTCGTTCCGCTTCAACTCCAATACCCAAACAAGCCAGTACGACTTTGGTCTCTATACGCCCAACCCCTCGACTATTTGCTTCGACTTGGGGGAGGACGAATCCAGCAACTTACAGATCCTGATGTGGGCCACGGGTTCCGGCGGTGCTGATTGTCTGGTCCTCTCGAGCCTCACCGAACAGAACGCGATCTACTCGAGCTCGATCGATGATGTCGGGATCTGGAACACCAGCCTCGCCGAAGGATTCAACTTCCTCAAGGCCAGCAATACCGGCGCGACGGCGGGCGACGTGTTTGTCAGCACGGAGCCCGCCGTGCGGTGAGTTGTCACCGCTCGGTCAGGATTCCTCTTCACCAGCGATGGAAAACTGTCCTCCTCGCTCGTCCGAGTATCCCTTCTCACCGTGCAGGTGCTGATCCAGGCCCTCGACCTCGACTTCGTCGCTCACCCGAAGGCCGATGACCATGTCGAGCAATCGCACGAGCGCCAGGGTCACCGCCATCGCGTAGACACAACCGACCAGCGTCGCCTTCGCATTGACGAGGAGAAGCGTCGGATCTCCAAAGATCAGACCGTCTGCTCCCCCGGAGTTCCAGCCCGTGGAGGCGAAGACGCCAAGGAGCAAACCACCGACGATCCCTCCCACACCATGAACGCCGAAGGCATCGAGGGCGTCATCGTACCCGAACCTGCTCTTCAACATCACGCCCCCGAAGCACGCGGCTCCGCCAATGAGACCGATAGCAAGAGCGCTCATCGGTCCCACGAAGCCAGCACAGGGCGTGATCACCACGAGGCCAGCGACCAGCCCGGAAGCCGCTCCGAGCGCCGTCGCCTTGTCGTGCATCACCCGCTCTACAATCAGCCAGCTCACCATTCCACCGGCCGCGGCGACATGGGTGTTGACCATGGCAAGGACAGCGGTTTCTCCCGCTGCAAGGGCACTCCCCGCATTGAAACCAAACCATCCGAACCACAAAAGCCCAGCCCCGGTCAGCACCATGGGAAGATTGTGAGGGGGAGTCGGGCGCTTCCGCTTGCCCAGGACCAGAGCAAAAACCAGAGCCGAGACGCCGGACGACGCATGGACCACGAGCCCTCCAGCAAAATCAAGACCGCCTTCCTGAAAGACCCAGCCATGAGGGTGCCATACCCAGTGACAGATGGGCGCGTACACGAGCAACAGCCACGCGACCGTGAAGGCCGCATAGGCGCTAAACTTGATACGCTCCGCGTACGCGCCAGAGATGAGCGCGGGCGTGATGATGGCGAACATCATCTGGAACGCCATGAAGGCCGCGTGAGGGATGTTGGTGATCGTTCCCGCCAGGACTCCCTCTTCCGAAAGAGCGGGAACGGCATCCGGCGCAAGACCGACACCTCTGAGGCCGACAAAGGTAAGGTCTCCGATGAACCCATTGCCGGGACCGAAGGCCAACGAATAGCCCAGAGTCACCCAGACCACGGTCGCGATCCCCATCGACGCAAAGCTGTGCATGAAGGTCGAAAGCACGTTCTTACGAGCGACCATCCCGCCGTAGAAAAGAGCCAAACCCGGGGTCATCAACATGACCAGAGCAATCGAAACCAGGATCCATGTGGTATCTGCGGCGTTTATCGTATTCATCGTTGTCGTCCCGTCTGCTCCGGGATCGGACTCAACGCGATACCTCCCCGAAACACGGGGGCCAGCTTGACCGGACAATGTTTCGTCTGTCGATCTCTATTGTTTCCTTTATGTTTCAGAGATGCGGAAAATGCCGGAATTTAGCTTCTCCACGCGACCCGCGAGCGCTCAAGGAACACGCGGAGAACAGCGCTTGCTCAAGCGTTCGGTGGGGTCTCGCCCTCACCAGGATGCGTTCTACGTTTCTAGTCGAGGGGGAAGGCCGAAACCCCGCTCTGTCCCATCGCGCAGTAAGCGAAGTCACCGCGCACTTCGAGCGAGCTGCAATACCACCCAGGCATTTGATGATGCGTCGCCGTGGGCGTCCCGCTCCCCGTTGCGTCCACGACCGTGAGGTCACCCTCAGTCACGATGAACGCTCGCCCGTCCCTAGCAAAGACCTGCGGGTACCACCAACCGGCGCCCTCCGGAAGCGTCACATCCCCAAGGCGCTTGAGACTATCTCCCACCGCAATCGTGTGGAACTTGACGTCTTTCGGACTGCCTCCGGAGTAGTAGCCGGGTTGATCCGCAAAGAAGATGCGGTCGTCACTGATCGCGATTGTACCGGCCGGCCCATCAACGTCGATCAACTCGCGATCCACGAGCCGAGCCGTTGCGCCATCGAGCTCTAGGAGATTGACTCGCCGTTGATAGACCGTGCAGTGACCTGCACGATATTCCGCGTAGTGACCCGACCGGTAACAAGCATCGTTTGTCGCCGGGATTTGGGCTTGAAGGTAGTCGACGGTGAGCACTCGTTTCTCGTCGTGGTCGTAGTGGACGACCTGTCCCGGGATATTCACTTCCGCAAGGAGTACCGGATGATCGGGATCCGTCACGTCGAGCCGATCGAGGTAGTAGCGAACGCGGCCCGTTCCGTCCTTCAAGGGCACTTGATGCTGGCTCGCGACTACATCGCCGGAGACGAGCGCGTTCCGATCACCATAATAGCCTCCCCACCAGCCCCAACCCACATCGATGCTGCATCCTTCCATCCCGTACCCCCAGCCCCCAGAGAAGTACTGCTGAGGAACGGTCAAGGTGCTGGCGAGGCGCGGCGCTCCGGGCTCCGAAAGATCGATCACATCGTAGCTGAAGCTCGATCCGAGCACTTTTCCGTAGGTCACGCGCCCCACAAGAAGAGAGTTTTCAGTCTCAATGATGCCAGAAAAATAGGAGTCGCGGAGAGCATCTTCCACCTTGAACTGACCGACGAGCGCGAGCGCTGTCTTGTCAGTCAGATCGACGATAAAGAACGTGATTTCGGCGCGGCTTTCGTCCTTCCCTCCCGTGTACCAGTAGTGTTCGCTCTGGCGAGGAATGTAGGCGAAGTTGCCGTGGACAAACACCTGCCCGGTCCAATGCTCGTAAGAATAGAAGTAGGAGCCGTCGTTGCCTTGCTCGCAAACCTCCCTTCCTGAGCTTCCGGAAACGTACTCGCTGAGGTCGATTTCTCCCAAAGGCTCCGCGGACGTCACGTCGTCGAGAGCGACGAAGTCGAGGATCGCTTGGTTCGTCCACCAATCCGTTCCAAACCGAAGCATCGTATCGCCCATCGCGCGAACGGTGGTGATGTTGCGTGCTACATCGAGCTGCGCCATCTCCACGGGAGCTGTGCGATCAGAAATATCAAACGTTTGCACAGCGTTGTCCGTGACCCCAAACAGAGCCTCCCGGTGCAAGAACGCGCGCCGCGCAGAGCCGACCTGAGGCGCAACCCCACGCAGGGTCAGGCTGTCCATGGTCATGTCCACGAGCTGGATCCCGCTCAAGTAATCACCCCCGCAGCCACCATCGTCATAATCCCAGCCAGAGAAGGGCACCAAGATGAGGCCTTCGCTCTGTAGAATGTTGAAGGCCTTGTGGATCTGATCCTGTCCCTCGGCAAACTGCGCCCAGTCTCCGCCGAAGTTCACGCGCTCGATCATGGTCGGATTCGATAGATCGCTCACGTCGAAAAGCGAGACATGCAGAGATCCGCCGTCGACACTCTGATCGTAGCCGAGGGCAAACATACGATCCCCGCGTGGCTCCATGTGATAAAGAAATCCTGGAATTTCGAGTTCACCCATTTGCTTGGGATGAGCCGGATCCGTAAGATCGAAGGTGAAGAGCGGATCCGTACGCTCGAAAGTCACCGCATAAGCCCGCAGGCCGTCGAATCTCACGCTCTGTAGGTCTTCAGGTCGAGGAAGAACCAGAGGAAGGGTCGCCAGCTTGGTGATCTGGCTCGCAGAAGTCACCGCAAAGGTTTCTAAGACCGGTTCGCTGGTGCCGCCCCAGAGACCGGGTTGCGTGATGACGCGCAGGACTCCGTCGTACTCATCCATCTGCCAACGGCTTTGGACCGGTCCGGCGGTGTCGAGCTGTGCGCCAGCTTCCAAGCTCCCCGCGGGGTCACTGATGTCCACCACGTCGATGGTTCCGTCGACGTCCCCACCATCATCGCTCCCGTAACTCCATCCAGAAACGTACACGCGCTCTTGGGTCACGGAGATACTGCGCTGACCCCAGCTTTCGTCTTCTGTGTTGAAGGTGACCTGATCGATCAAGCGAAAACTGCTCGAATCCGAAGCATCGAACGACGTCACACGAGTGCTCGCCACGGCGTCGCAGCGCCAGCAGTAGCTGCTCTGATGGGTCACCAGATAGATGATGTCGCCGACTTTTCTCGAATCGCTGATCTCACCTGCGACTTCTACGTCCCCGAGAACGCTGATGCTCGCCGGGTCTCGAACATCCAGCGCCACCATGCGGCTGGTGCTGATCCAGTCCCACCATTGTGTGTCTTCATTGTACTCGTAGCTGTACCAGCTGTTGAACATGACGTACGCAGTCCCGTCTTCGACGTACATCTCAAACGGCGTCGCCGAGGTCCGGTAGTTGCCCATCACGCGAAGATGGGACGGATCGCGTGCGTTGATGATGGTGAGACCCGAGTAACGGGAGAGCGCATAGAGACGGTCCCCTACGGTCTGAATGATGTCGGCCTCGGAGATCGCCCGATCAGCACCGTCCCCGTCCCCGTCCCCATTCGGAGCCCCCTCGTCGCCAGAGTCACCGTCGCCCGCGAGCAAATCGCCACCGGATTCTCCCCTCGCCGCTGCTCCAGGAACGTGGGAGACGAAGCTACCGTCGTCCTGAAAACGCTGATCCTTCGCGCGGTCGCTCTCACAGGCCAAAAGGCCGCCAGTCGAGCAGATCAGGAAAAAGGCGGAAACGGATCGGGAAGAACGGGAGGGGCCGAAAAGGGGTGCCATACCTGGCTTTATCGCAAAAATCGTGCCTGTTCCAAAAGGACCCCTGGCTGACCAAAAGCGTAAAAATACCTAGAGAACAGCCCCTAGTTCCTGTGGCACAGTGGCGCAGCTAGTGGCACACCAGGGCGGCGGTGTCTCGGCCCGAGAAAATCGAAAAATCGACTTTGGCACTGGGGATGTGTCGGGGGACACTGGCCCCATGAACCTCCAAAACCGACTCTCCTCCCCTCATTGGCTCATCCTCGGTGCCGGCGCGGCTCTCGTCGCTGCCTGCGGAGGTGCTACCCCCCCTGCGGAAGAGCCCGCTTCGACAGAGCCGGAGCCGGCTTCGGAATCGGAAGGGACGACGAAGGCTGAATCCGTCACCGAGGACCCGAGCGAAGGTCACAAGCCCTTCCACGACATGACCGCGCCGGAGAAAATGAAGCACATGAAGACCGTCGTGGCCCCCACGATGGCAAAGGTTTTCAAGGAGGCTGACGCGGAAGCCTACGCAAACTTCAGCTGTACGAACTGCCATGGTTCGGGCGCCAAGCAGGGTAATTTTTCCATGCCCACAGCCGACCTTCCCGCGCTCAACAAAGAAGAAATGGACAAACACCCCGAAGTGACCAAGTTCATGATGGAGCGAGTCGTCCCGGAGATGGCCAAGGCCCTAGGAGAAGCGCCCTACGATCCGGCGACCGGAAGCGGATTCGGTTGCTTCGGTTGCCACACGAAGAAAGAATGACTCTCCCTCAGCCGCCCAGCGAGAGGACGGCGGCGATGAGAGCCGAGCTTCCGGGACTGACGTCAGAGCCTGGCGCTAAGGTCATGCCTTTCCAAAGCACCTGCCAGGAAAGGGACGCTCCCTGCTGAAGAGTCTGTCTGGCTCCTTGCTGTTCGAGCTCGTAGAAGGTGCCCGATCCATCGCCGTAAAGTTCGATCTCGGCCTCTCCCTCGGCGAAATCCCCCGGAGCGACGTCCGCAAACTCTTTGAACACCACGAGCGGCGGGACGCCTGATGTTTCTGGCACGGCCGCAGCGAGCCATCCGGATCCATCGGCGAAATGCTTCACGTTCACCTCTGCCTCCGGATAACTGAACCAGCGATACCCGCCGCTTTCAGGCGCGAGAGCAGTCCCGCCATCCTCCTTGACCACTCCGCCCGGGCCCGGCTGATAGAAAGCGACACCGCCAGAAAGCCTTGAGATCTCCCACGGTGCAATCACCTCGTCCGCCTCGTCGTCATTTCTGATCCCGTAGGTCACGAGAATGCCCGCTGCGACAGGCGCGAATTTCTTCGTCACCGTGATCCTGAGCGCGGCGTCAGACGCACTGGTCATGGTCACCTCGTTCTGACCGAGCACGGCGGAGTACGCATCTTCATCGAGGGCGGCCCCGGGGCCCGGGAGCCAAGGCCACGTCTGGGGGCTGGGCCAGAAGGTGGAGCCAAAAGCTCCAGCCTCTCCTTCTTGAACCAAAGTTTCGTGACCGGCGATCTTGAAGCTGATGATCCGGCCTGCGAAAGCGCTATCAATCACCATCTCGAGATCACCCGAAGTCACGGTGAAAAGATCGCCCGTGCGCCCCACGGTACCCATTTGTCCAGAACCTCCACCGGTCCCTAGATCCCCGTCACCATCACCGGGGAGATCTCCATCCCCGTCACCGGGAAGATCTCCGTCCCCGTCACCGGGAAGATCTCCGTCCCCATCACCGGGAAAATCTCCGTCCCCTTCCGCGTCACCGTCTCTGGTCCCCTCCCCCGCACTACAGGCGACCGCCAAGAGAGACAACGAAAACGCGCGCTGAACGAGGCCGCGCCACTTCTTCCGGGTGTGCTCCAGCTGTGCCACGAGCTTCATCTTGGCGAAGGGGTCCGGTCTGAGCAAGCGGGGACGCGAAAGACCAAATCCGCGCTTGAAGGTTGCACCAGAATGCGCCATCTCCCCACCCCGGCAGAAAGTCCCATGTTCCGCTTTTTTGAATCACGGCTCGATCCCTTTCCCCGAGAGCTCGCCCGCCGTCCCCCGAATACGCTGCTCGCGTTCTGTCGGCACTACACCCAGGGAGCCTGGAGGCCGATCCTCATCATGGCCGTGCTCACCTCGATGATCGCCGTAGCAGAGGTGACGCTCTTTGCTTTCCTTGGCGACATCGTCACCTGGCTCACCACGAACGGACGCGCGGAACTTGCGGCCAAACACGGAAACACTCTCATTGCCATCGGCGTCGGCATCGTTCTCATTATTCCGAGCATAGCCTTCGTTCAGAACCTCGTTCTTCATCAGACGCTGCTCGGCAACTACCCGATGCGCATCCGCTGGAACGTCCATCGCTACCTGCTCGGGCAGTCGATGGCGTATTTTCAGAATGAGTTTGCAGGCCGCGTGGCGACCAAGCTCATGCAGACCGCGCTTGCCGTGCGTGAGAGCGTCCTGAAGGTGCTCGACGTCCTCAACTACGTCACCGTCTATTTCACCGGCGCAATGATCATCGCCGGCGGATTTCACCGCTTACTCCTCGTCCCCTTCTGCGCTTGGCTGCTGCTTTACGTGGGGGTTCTGTACTACTTCATTCCCCGACTCAGGCGAGTCAGTGAAGAACAAGCGGACGCCCGCTCCACGATGACCGGGCGCATCGTCGATAGTTACACGAACATCTCCACCGTAAAGCTCTTCTCTCACTCGCGACGAGAAGAATCCTACGCGAAGGAGAGCATGCAAGGATTTTTGGCCACGGTGTATCGCCAGATGCGCCTCGTCACCGGCCTCTGGATGTTGATCTACACGATGAACGCCGTCCTGCTCGTCGCCGTCGGCACGGTGGCCATCCGCCTTTGGCTCCGGGGTGCGGTGGAAGTCGGCGCGGTCGCCGTAGCGATTTCTCTCGTCGTGCGCCTATCCGGTATGTCACAGTGGATCATGTGGGAGGTGTCCGCCCTTTTCGAGAATATCGGGACCATGGAGGACGGTATGGGGTCCATCGCCAAAGATCAGACGGTCCTTGACCGTCCCGAGGCCACCCGGCTCACGGTCGAGCGCGGCGAGATCCGCTTTCGTTCGGTCGGTTTCGCTTACGAAAAAGAGCGGAGCGTCTTCGACTCCCTCGAGCTCAGAGTCGCTCCCGGCGAGCGCGTGGGCATCGTGGGGCGCTCCGGCGCAGGGAAATCCACCCTCGTCAACCTGCTCTTGAGGTTCCATGATCTTCAGGCTGGCAGCATCGAAATCGACGGACAAGACATCGCCGCCGTGACCCAGGAGTCTTTGCGGGAAGCCATCGGAGTGGTCACTCAGGACACCTCTCTCCTCCATCGCTCCGTCCGTGAGAACATCATGTACGGTCGCCCGGACGCGACCGAAGCCGACATGCAAAGAGCCGCTCAGGAAGCGGCCTCCGAGGAGTTCATCTTGCGTCTACGCGACGTCAAAGGCCGCTCCGGATACGACGCTCATGTCGGAGAACGAGGGGTCACCCTTTCCGGCGGTCAAAGGCAGCGGATTGCCGTGGCGCGTGTGATCCTGAAAGGAGCGCCCATCCTCCTTCTCGACGAGGCCACTTCAGCCCTGGATTCGGAGGTCGAGTCTGCCATTTTGGAGAACCTCGACAAGCTCATGGAAAAGAAGACGGTCATCGCCATCGCTCACCGTCTCTCGACCATTGCTGCCCTCGACCGTCTGATCGTCCTCGACCAGGGGAAGATCGTGGAGGAAGGCACCCACGATCAGCTGCTCGAAAACCGAGGGCTCTATCATCGCCTGTGGGAGCATCAGTCGGGCGGCTTTCTGGGAGACGATGACCCGACCCCCGTCGAAGAGTCCAGAGCAAGCTAAAGTCCGAAAACCTACTGCAGGGCCCGCTGCGTCGGTCGGCTTCTTCCTCAATCCTCCAACGAAGCCAAACCGTGCACCCGCAGCGCTTCGCGCGCCTTTTTCAGATCGCTCGCGAAGCGGATCTTGTCGACGACTTCAGGGTTGCTCGAAAGAGTGCGAACTCGCCGCAAGATTTCAGAAACTTCCGCTGAATCGCGACCGTCAGGGCCAAAAAGCACAAAGAACAGATGCCCCTTGGATTGCCAGCGAGTTTCTAAAACTCCTACTCGGCTGACCCCAAGCCAGAGCGACGGTTCGTCCAGATAGCGATCCTGGTAGCGGAGCAAGAGGACCCCCGGGGAGATTTCGCGGCTCCGCTCGATCATCCGCGGATACGCCGATTCATCGAGAGGGTGATCATTGGGCCACTCGGCGCGCGCGTGCGCGGCAATGCGCGCCAGGACCTTTTCGATGGAGAGGTCTTCGAGACCCAAAACGATCCGCTCGCTCTTCACCAAGACTTGCTCGACGACCTCAGGCTCGTCTGGCTGTTTCATCGCGCTGTCGGGTAACTTCAGGCTCGACGCGAAGACGGCCACGAAGTTATTGTCGGGAAATCGTGTAGCAATTTTACGCGGGAGGGTGGCCGATTCAGGGGTAAACAAGGGGCTCTGAGGGCGCACGCCAAGGAGCACGACCAAATCGTCCTTCCCCAAACGAGCTTCGAGCTCCGAAAGCAAATCGCCCCACTTTTCCATCGGCTTGGAGATGACTTTCGTCGAAGGGCGAATCCTCTTGATCCTCTTGATCAGAGCCTTCTCGTCGACGCTCGCACTCATGACCACGACCGGAGCGCCCAGCGCCGAAGCCAAACGCTTGCTGACCGACACCCCTCGAATGAAGGTCTCGTCTTCTTCAATGCCTGGAGCAACGAGCAAGACGACCCGCGTGGTGATGTTGAGCGCCTGAGGTTGATGCGTCACAGAAAGTGTCACGCCGGCGTCAGGCAGGATTTCGTCGAGTACACTGCCAAAGACATTGTCTTCCGATGAGACTCTGCCATCCCATGTGGCAATGACGTCGGTGATCCGCAGTTCCTTACGAGCACGAGTGATGGCTTGCCCGACGTTTGAATCAACGCGCGTGAGAGGGTGCGTCGCGACGTCAGCGCTGCTTGCCATGCTCGCGACCTGAGAGAGCATCCTTTCTCCTTTGAGAACTCGGTCAGTCACGTCACCCACATCCTGAGCTACGAAAAGCGGGTAGAGCGGTGTCGCGCCGTGCCCTCGCAAGAGCAGCGCGAAATCTACCGACGCTTTGGCCAGCCTGGCCTCGGAAAAAGGCACCAAGATGCGTTGCTCTTCTTGTTCATCCTCAGCGCTGACAGCGGCAGCTTGCGCGATCTTCTTTCCGTGACGAGCCACGACCCAAGGCGCCAGAGTGCAGGTCGCCAGGATCACGATGATCGCGCCGTTGACCACCGTCTCATCAAACAAACCGATGGCGTGACCCACCATCACCGCGGCCAAAGTCGCGGCGGCTTGGGCAACGCTCAGTCCGAACATCACGCGCCCCTCAGAAACGGAATAACCAAACACCATGCGCGTGCCTTCGGCTGCCAAATACTTGGTCCCACAAACCAAGGCGGTCATGAAACCAGCTATGATCCACGTGCGCGCCCCTCCAAACACCACGCGCGCATCCAGAAGCATCCCTACAGAGAGGAGAAAGAAGGGGATGAAGATAGCATCGCCTGTGAACACAATCCGGTTCATCAGGGCTCCGGTATGAGGGATGAGTCGATTCAAGGCGATGCCCGCCAAAAACGCCCCGACGATGGGTTCTACCCCGGCCACCTCGGAGAGCGCCGCGCACAAGAACACTGACGCGAGTACGAAAACGAACTCGCCCGGGCCGTCCTTTGCCATGCGTCGGAAAAACCAGCGACCCACGCGCGGTAAGCCGAACAAAATCGCGGAAACAAACACCATCAACGAAATGCCCAGGCGCCACCAAAAGGCATCCGTCACCTCACCCCGTGTCGAGCCGGCGATCACCGCGAGCACCATGAGCGCGGCCGTGTCAGTGACCATGGTGCCGCCGATGGTGGCCGTCACCGCTCGATTCTTGCTCAGGCCCAAACGGCTTACGATGGGGTACGCCAAGAGAGTGTGCGAAGCGCACAGACTGGCGAGCAAGATGGACGCCGGCCAGTCAAACCCGAGCAGATAGTACGAGCCCAAAGTACCGATGCCTTGCGGCAAACTGAAAGTCAGCACGCCGAAAACGATGCCTTGCAGTTTATAACGCTTGAATACCGCCAAATCGACTTCGAGCGCTGCGGTGAACATGATGTAAAGCAGGCCAACCGTGCCGAGCAGAATGAACGACTGATCGCGAGCCAAAAGCCCCAGCCCGTTGGGCCCCAAGAGAGCACCAGCGAGAAGGAGGCCGATCATTCCCGGAAGATTGAAGCGCCCCATGAGGATGGGGGTGCCCAGGATCAAGAGGAGGACGACCGCAAAGATGACGACCGGATCCTTGATCGGAAAAAAATGACCGAAGTATTGAGCTAACATTGATTTTCTACCGGGTTATTGATGGGTCGTGGACGGGGTGACCGCACGGGGTGCTGCTGTCGTCAAGAATTCGAGCAAAGCAAAAGAGAGAGCGTTCTTGGCGTCGCTACGCGCGCTTACGACACTTACCCGAACGCCTACGGCGCCCGGGCGCACAGACAGGATTTCGACGAGGGGACGATCTCCCAGACGCCGGGCCAGCTTTTGCAACTCAGCACATGTCTCTTCTGTGACCTCAGCCAGAGAAATCTCGACGCTGATACGGGGGCGTGGTCCCAAGAGATGCGTACGGTGCCAGAGCGAAAGGAGCTGCGGCACCCGGATCTCGGTGCCGTCTTCGACTTCCAGGCGAGTTTCGAGCAAATCGACCTGGATCACCCGCCCCGTCGAACCGCCAAACTCGACGAAATCACCAGGCCGAAGTCGCCCCCCAAACACGACGAAAACTCCCACTACAGCCGATGCCAAGAGCGGGACGAGGGCCAGTCCCAGTGCCAAAAGCAAGGCCAGCGCAACCTCATGAAGGGCGCCGCTGTCGTCACCCGTCACGATGGGAGCGACGAACAAGAGCGCCGTCACGCACAAACCTACTCGCAGCACCATGCTCGTCGGACGCGCTAGTTCAGGCGAAAGCCAAGAGACCGAAGTGTCCCCTCGAACAACCCCAAGGAAAAACAAGTCAATGAAGCGGAGCAGCACCGCAAGCACGCCCACGGCCAAAAAGGCGACGGCGAGCAAAGGGAGCGACGACGCGACGCGAGAGGTCAGCTCATAAACCGGGGAAAACACGAATCCCGTGAGCCGCTTGGCGTGTGCACGCGTACCCTCGAAAAGCAAAAGCGAAAACAGGATCCAGAAGTAGAGAATCGTGACGCGCGCGAGCCACTTGGAAAGTTCAACAGAAACAAGAACAGCGTTCTGCATCGTGGCGCGGCTGATCACCTCCGTCGATTGAAAGCTGATCCCTCCAAATCGATCGCGATGTTTTTCGACCCAACCGTGAGCGCGCCGAGCCAGATCACCCGTCTTGCGCAGCAAGAGCAGAGCCAAAAGCGCCAAAAGTGCCGCGAGAGACACCGCAAAAATGGTGGTGGCGATCTTGCGCCGTTTCTTCTCTGATTGAATCGTCTCCGTGAGGACGTCTGCCACCTCTGCGACATGCTCTTTGAGCGAAGGCACCTGCGCGAGGGTGGCGTCCTCTGGCCCTAGACGAAACAGCTCGATGTCCGCCGCAACGAGGGCAAAACTGCTGCCCACTTGCCTTGGTCGCACCACATCCACCGTCGGGTGTTCCACGGCCAAACGCAGGGCCAGCCCAGCGGCCTCGGCACGCGCCTGTGGGCTCATCGAGCCGTACGACGTCAAAAACTCGAACACGCGGCGACCGCCCATGCGGATGCTCCGACGATCACGCTCTTTGTTCGCCGCCTCGATCTCCGCCACCGACTTTTCAAGCGCCAGAGCGGCCGCATCATGAGTGCTCTCCTCGCCTGACTCTTTCGCTGGCGAATCGACGGCATCACCCGTCGATTCAGAAGACGGTTCGTCGGGTTCTTGAAAGCCCGCAGGAGCGCCACCCGGTCCCTCTCCCCAAGGATTGCTCGAACTTTGCGCAAAGGCCACGCTCCCCACGAGAAGCGCCGTAGCGGCAAAACCGAGAACCGAACGATACCGCGCGATCACACGAAACTTCCCAGAACCAACGCCCAGCGCATATCCATCACCCAAGGATTCTTCTGAGAAAGCCCGAAGCGCAAGGGGAGAAGAATCCATGCGCCAGGGCCGCACGCGGCACCTGATCCGGGAAGGGCGCTCCGGCGTTTTGTTCCCTACTTGACGACGATGTCGCTGACTAAGATGCCGCAGGATTGAAAATCAAGGGTCGTCTCGATCTTGTAGTTGGAGGCGCCGGGGTTTCTCTCCGCTTGGAACATGTCGAGGTCGTAGACCTCACCGACCGTAAGCCCAAAGCTTTCGGCCACGGCGTCGAGCTGAATACTCTCGGTCTCCGCGTTGTGAATACCACCGATGTCCACGGCCAACTTTCCGTTGATAAAGACGAAGACGTCATCGTCCCCGGTGAACGTGAAGACTTCGCCCCCTTTGTACTCAAAGGCGGTGTGCAGCTCTGTCGTAAACCCAAAGTTCGGATCGCCGTCGTTGTAGGGAGCGGGATAGCCGGCCAGCGGGAAGAACATATCGCTGTGAAAGATGAACGCTCCTTCATTTGCCGGATCAGGTTGAAGCCAGAGGTCCATCACGTACGGAAGATTGACCCCCGGT
>CAYMQT010000041.1:1092-17464 GCA_964392575.1 uncultured Polyangiaceae bacterium | reverse complement strand
CCCCCGGGAGATTCACGTACCAGTCCTCGAAGGCCTCCATGACATCCAAAGGAGTCCGCGTAGGACTCACCACAGGCTTGCGCGTGTCCTCGGGAAGGTCGGGTAAGATCTGACCTTTGTACCAACCGCCGAGACCGTCGG
This sequence comes from uncultured Polyangiaceae bacterium, assembly GCA_964392575.1. Lineage (GTDB taxonomy): Bacteria > Myxococcota_A > Polyangia > Polyangiales > Polyangiaceae > NIC37A-2. Next base: position 17,323 of record CAYMQT010000041.1, on the reverse strand, counting down.
CGGCCCAGGTGGCCGGCTTTTCACTCCCAAAGTCGACGTGGGAGTGCGGAAAATCACGGATCACCACGCGCAGCACATTGGCGCAGGAGTTTTCTGCAGGTTCCTCAAAGTCCTCCAAGGGCCCGAGCACCCTCCAGCCGCCGAAAAAATTGGCCGCGGTAAAACCAGACGGAAGGCTCGTTTCGACCTTCGCCGGCGGCTTCATCTCTCCCGCCCCTCCGGTGCCATCGATGATGAGCACATCGCCGTCCCCATCCCCATCACCGAGGTTCACGAGGTTATCCCCGTCGCCATCGCCGTCCCCATCTCCCCCATCCCCGCCGTCGGCGCCACTTCCAGCCTTACAGGCAGAAAGGCACACCAAAAAAGCAAAACTCACAGGACGGAGCGACGCGCTGATCTTAAACGGCTTAAACATAAGGCTGGTTTCACTGAGTATGTCCCGAACGAGCGCCCAGGATCGAAAAAAAAGAAGGAGGGGTGTCAGACGCAGAGCACGTCCCAAGAGCAGACGCAGAGCACGTCCAAAGAGACAGCGTAGCAACGATCAGGCACTCAGGCAGCTCGACCGCTCCTCTACTACTCCCGCCCACCTCGAACCACACCAGCGGCGCGGCCGACCCAAAAATGCTAAGCTGACCGATGGCCAAGGAAGTGATGGATGGCGCGCGACCTGACTCCCACGATGTGAGCGGGTTTGTCGAAGTGGCGCGGGACGTGTTTGACGCGCTACCGAAAACGGATCTGCACGTCCACCTGGACGGATCCCTGCGCCCGCAAACGATTCTGGAGCTGGGAAAGGAAGCGGGAGTCGCGCTCCCCGCCGACACCCCCGAAGGGATCGAAGCGGCCGTCGGTGCCGGCTCGCATTTCGGTTCGCTTGTAGAATACCTGCGTGGGTTTGAACTGACCCTGAGCGTCATGCAGACGGAGGAGGCACTCGAACGCACCGCGTTTGAGCTGGCGGAAGACGGACACCGGGAGAACGTGCGCTACATGGAGGTCCGCTACGCCCCGATGCTCCATACCCAACGCGGCTTACCTCTCACCCGAGTCGTCGAAGCCGTTCTGAGCGGACTCAGACGTGCCCGAGAGACCTACGGCATCAAGTCCAACGTCATCCTGTGTGGCATCCGCAACATCTCCAGCGAATCCAGCTACGAGATGGCCGAACTCTCCGTCGCCTACAAGAGCCGCGGCGTGGTGGGCTTCGATTTGGCGGGGGCTGAAGCGAACTTCCCGGCCAAGGATCACAAACGCGCCTTTTACCTGGTGCGAGAAAACAACATCAACTGCACGATACACGCAGGGGAAGCCTACGGACCCGCATCGATCGCCCAGGCGATCCATGTGTGTGGCGCTCACCGGATCGGTCACGGCTGTCGTCTGGGTGAAAACGGTGATCTGCTCCACTACGTCAACGATCACCGAATCCCCCTCGAATGTTGTCCGTCCAGCAACGTGCAAACCGGCGCCGTCGACCGACTAGAGAGGCACCCCTTGCGGCGGTACTTTCACCTCGGTCTCAGGATCACCGTCAACACGGACAATCGCCTGATCACAAAGACAACAGTGTCCGAGGAACTCTACCGCGTCCACAAACACATGCGGATCCCCTTTGAAGGCATCAAGACCATCATCCTGTCCGGGTTCAAGTCCGCCTTCTTGCCCTTCCATGACAAGCAGGCGTCCCTGCGCCGGGTCACGGCTGAACTCGAGCAGTTTCGGCCCCATCCGGCTTGAGCAGATCCGAAATCTCGCGGGCGTCCAGAGCCAACCGCTCGACCGAAAGCGGCCGCTGCCAACCCCGATGCCGCTCGATGGACGCGAGCATCGCGCCGGCGATGTCCTTGCCAGTCGCTTCCTCGATGCCTTCGAGCCCGGGAGAAGAATTGATCTCAAGCAGGAGCGGCCCTTTGCGCGAGCGGATGATATCGACACCCGCCACCCGAAGTCCAAGCGCCTTGGTCGCGCGGAGCGCAAGCCCTCGTTCTTCGGCCGTAGCGCGGGCCACATGCGCACTGCCACCTTGATGCAGATTGGCCCGGAACTCACCTTCCGCGGCCCGACGCTCAATCGTTGCGACCACTTTGTTGTCGATCACAAAGCAGCGCAGATCTCTTCCGTCCGCCTCCTTGATGAACTCTTGCACGAGCAAGTTTGCACTGAGACTCTTGAATGCGTTGATCACGCCCTCCGCCGCCTTGCGCGTCTCGGCCAGGACGACGCCCCGCCCCTGCGTCCCTTCCAAAAGCTTCACGACCAAAGGCGCGCCGCCGACCATGTCGATCAAATCCGCGGTTTCTACCGGGGAATTGGCGAATCCGGTGGTGGGGATCTCAAGACCCTTGGTCAAAAGGAGCTGCAAAGAATGCAGTTTGTCGCGCGATCTCAAAATGGCCGAGGCGCTGTTGAGCACGTAAACGCCCATCGCCTCGAACTGACGCGCAAGGGCGCAACCGTAGAACGTCACCGACGGCTTGATGCGAGGGATCACCGCGTCTAGATCTCCGACAATGCGGCCGCCTCGATAATGGACCGCCGGCTCACCGGAGTCGAGCTTCATGTAGCAATGCTGGATGTTGAGAAACTGCATGGAATGTCCACGCTCTTCTCCCGCCTCCATCAGCCGCTGGTTGCTGTAGAGATCTGGATTGCTCGCAAGGACCGCGATGCGTAGCCCGCGTCGCTCCGAAATAGCCTCTCGCGAATAGGCTTCAAGCACCTCCTCTTCTTCGAGGTGCCCGAGTCTGTTCTGGGTGTCCGGATCGACGAGCAGACGGCCGGCCATCGCCTCCCGACCGAGCAGCATGCGAAAGCCCATGGAATCTCGGTTGGAAAGCGTCAATTCGACATCCCAAGTCTGCTTACCCAGCGTCATCGGAACACGAATGACAAAGCGTTTCTCGGACACACCCGAAGAACTCTTCACCATACGCCGGTCGACGATGGGCGCTTCACACCTCACGACGACCCGGCGCACCTTCTGAATGGGGTGCACTTCAAAGCTCACCCATGCCGTTCCCCCTCGTTCGAATCTCGTTAGATTGAACGCATGGAGCGAGGAGGTGCGTGCCCCGCTATCGACACGCGCTTGAATATGGGGAATGCCAAGTCCGGGAAACGAGCACCACTCGGTACCTCCAACAACGATCCTTTCTTCAGCGGGCATGCAGCGACTCATTCATGAAAGTGATAGGTCCAGAGAAGAACATCCGATCTTCTCCCAGAACGGCAAGGATGAAACCCCGGAACCGGACGAAGGGTAAAGCCAACGGCCCCAAAATTCCGACTCCGGCGGGCCTCTAGGCAGACTCTGGGTCGAAGTGGCCGTATTTTGAGCGCTTCTAGAAGTGCCTTCCCGCGTCCGCTCAACCCTCTCCGCGGAGAGGCTGGGTGAAACCTCGACTTTCGCTCACCGGACTGCTCACCGGACTGAGGCGGCTCTCGGGGCCGATCCACATGAGGTTTCCGCGCCAGCACACCGTACGCTTCACGGCACTCACGACCCACAGGATCGGAACGATGAGATCCTTGAGCGGGATCAAGAGGGCTGTTTTGAGCTGAGGATGGCGAGCGAAGTTTGCGTAGAACACGACATCCAGAAGCCACTTCCCTACCTGAGCCCCGAGTGCGATCCCAAATACACTTCTATCCCCTGCCAGCATCGACAGCAGCAAGAAGGGTGTCGCGTTGGCGGAGAGCTCTGCCAAAAAACACGCCGGAGCGATCCGTCGCCGCATCTGTCCCCAGCGCACATGCCGATTGAAAAACGCCCGCAGGCTCATGTCTCCAGTCACGACGGGCAGTCGATAAGGGGCCAGGGCGACCACCTTGTGCGCCCGGTGTAGCTCTCTGCCCAAGGAGTAATCTTCCGCAAGAATGTCCTGCATGCGAGAAAGAGCGCCCTCTTCCCGGAGATGTCCCCTGCGCATCAGCATCGATTTGCCGATCACGCACGGGTGTCCAGAGGCCTGGGCGAAGCAAATGGACGCAGCGACCCAGCCGTTGAGTTGCAGCTCTTCCAGCCTCCCACCGAAACTCTCACCACCCTCTCCCACGAGCACCGTGTGAACGAGATCGGCTCCCTCCCGCTCCTTCACCGCGACCATGGTCGCTAGATAGTCCGACTCCGGGCGTACATTCGAATCTGAAATGAGCACAGTTTCGTGAGAAGCAAACTCGATCAGTCTACGCAAGATGCGCACCTTGGGGTTGGCACCAAAGGAGGGAGCGCCGCCAGCAATGACTTTCGCCGAGATTTGCGGAAACTCCGTCGCTACGGAGCGAGCGACGGAAAGGGCAGGATCGAACGAATCTTCAGCGCCCAGAATGACTTCAAAGGACGGGTACGCCTGACTGAAGATCGCCCGCAGGTTTTCTTCGAGACCCACGTCGACGCCCTTGAGCGGTTTGAGGATCGTCACCGGCTCGTACTCTTTGCACACTCCTTTGGGGCGGCGGAGTCGAAGGGCCACCGACAAGTAGGCCACAGCCAGAACTCCCACCGACATCAAACCAATCAGAAGGATGACCGTTAAAATCATTGTTTTCTCCTCCTAAAACCCCGCATGAACCAGGTAGTCGCCGCGCGCGGTGTCGAGGCTGAGAAAGCTGATGTTTCCCTCCGCGCAGCTGCCGCTATTCAAAAACAAACTCGAACCGGCCTCGTCCTTCGCGGGCACGTGGGTGTGCCCGGTCACCACCACGTCACAGGCGCGGGCGGTCGCCGCATCGAGAGCCCACCTGTGAACCAGGTGTTCGATTTCCGACCGAATGCGCTCACTTTCGAGACCAGCGAAGTACGTATAGGCAAGGTTGAGGCCGAGTCGCCTCAGCCACCCTCCTGCCCAAACGCCCATTTCGGAGATGGACTTTCTGGTGTGGCAGATCCCGTCGCCCTGATGACCGTGGCTGAACAAGATCCTCACACCGTCCGCCGTCATCGCAAACTCCTCGGGCACACGGTTGACCTGGGCCGCGACCAAGTCGTGATTGCCATGGACGTAGGTGTACTTGGGGCGCCTGAAGCGGGCGCAGATCTCGCGGTGCCTCTCTTGAGCGCGCCTCAGTTCTTCCACCTGCCGGCCAAAGCTCGGCGAGGTCAGCGTTTCCCAGATGTCTCCGAGTAGTACGATGCGCTCGAAGTTCGTTTCCAAGAAGGACAGAAATCCGCAGAACTCGTGATCATCGTGACCGAACATGTCTGTCCGTTCACAAGCCCCGAGGTGGAGGTCTGAAATGACTGCGATACGCATCACACTCCCCCTGCTGTCGGAACGAAATCGCACGATCGCACAAAGAAAAAGCGGGCACTTGGCCCGCTTTTCTCTTCCCGACACTCAGCTCCACGAGTCTGACCGGGCCGCACGGCCTTCCGCCTCGGCGGCGGTCCCGCGACCGCCCTCTGCATAGCTACATACTCTTGATTCTTCTTCATTTACCGTAGACCGTACCAACCGCTCGTGACAGGGGTATGGAAGGCGGGCGACGTTCCTGAAACTCTTGTGTGGCGTCCTGGTGAATGGGGGCACCGTGAATGGAGGTACCGTGAATGGAGGTGCCGTGATGAATCTGGACCCCACTCACAGACGTCTCAGTCTCTGTCAGCGCCAGATCTGCCCCCGCCAGAGCACGCTCGAGCGCTTGTTTTCCAAGGACCTCCTCAACGATGCGATAAAGACCAAACTTGGGCATGCGCATGTAGGCCGACCAGGCAGCGCCCGCAAACGTACCGTCCTTGAGCATCTCCCAGAACCACTCGCCGGCCAGCCGCACCTCGCCTTGCTTGACGCCAGCCCCGGTGCTGATGGCCCAACGACGATTGTATCGTTCGTGACTGCCGACGGGGGACGAGAACAGAAGCGGGATCCCGAGCGCCCCGAAAAAACTGAGTTCGCTGGGCTTCGTCCAAAGCACGTCAGCAGAGGCAAGCAGTTGATTAAACTCACGAAAATAGCTCGCATGATCCCGGCAACCCAGGATGTTCACGACGCCCGATTCGAGCTCTTCCGTCAGGGAGAAGCGCTCGATGGTTCGGCGAAAAGATTCCTCTACCTCCGGCCTGAGACCCGCAACCAAGGTAATCTTCAGTTTGCTCCGGCGCAGGGAATGAGAAAGAGACGGCAGAAATTCTGACGCTAGCTCCGCCTGGGCGCCGGCCCCTCCCACAGCGAACACGAGGTGCGGCACAGGCCTTTGACCTTCCGAAAGCTCACCAAGAAAGTGCGAGACTTCTTCGCGACACTCCCGCAAGAAGGCCCCTCGCGGATCCAGAGCGACGAGTCGCCTCCTGAGATTCCGTCGCAGCAGCGGAGCCGTGGGTCCACCCACGAGCTCATGAGGGAGTGGATAACCTGTGGTGATGATACGTTCCTGAGCGACCCCATAGGCGCGTAAACGCCGTCTAGCTCGCAAGGTCGGGGCCAAGTACGTGACCGCGCCCAGGTGTGGACTGACGGGCGCCCACACGCGATTGATGTCCGAATCCGTCACCACGCAGTACAGTCGATCACAGCCGTGATAATCGGAGAGAACCGCCGGCCCATAGAAGGTCGAAAGAAGGGTCCTGTCGCCCGCTTTGAGACGGCTCGCGAGTCCCGCCCCCATGCCGTTTTGTGCCGCTTTCTCAAGTAGTTGCACCGCCAAGGTCCGGCTCGACAGATCGCGCACCGGGTACAGGGAGGGGATGTTGGTCACCCCAGAAAGGACATCTCCCAAAAGTCCTCCCACCACGGGAAGACGGCCCGCACGCGAAAGGATCTCATAAGCGTGCCGAGCGCGCTGCCAGATCTTCTGTTCTGTTTCACTCGAAAGGGGGGGCTGATCTGCGAGGAGGATCGGAGGACCTGCGAGAAAATCCGAAAGGGCGTGCGCCGGGCGCAAATGCCCGTAGCCCATATCAATCGCTACCAAGTCTAGATCCGCGCACAAGTCGCTCATGAAGAGACTGTCTCTCGCTTCGGTGAGCGGAGCGTGACCAACGAGTGAGGCTTTGATGACCGTTTCCTTTCGGCCGTCACCCAATCGCCACAAACGCACCGCCACGGTCGGGACAGCCGAACGGTCGGACAGCCGAACAGTCGAATCCACTCGCCGGGAGCAGTCGACAAAATTACCAGATTTTGTACGGTTCTAACGGAGTCTGAGTGCGTTGCCGATGACCGAAACGGAACTCAAACTCATCGCCGCCGCAGCGAACATGGGCGAAAGGAGAAGCCCGAAGGAGGGGTAGAGGACACCCGCGGCGAGAGGAATACCGAGCGCATTGTAGGCAAAGGCGAAAAACAGGTTTTGTCGGATGTTTGCCATCGTCCGTCGGGAGAGCCGACGCGCGCGAACGATGCCGCGCAAATCTCCCCCCACGAGGGTCAGTCCCGCGCTCTCGATGGCAACATCCGAGCCAGTGCCCATGGCGATCCCCACGTCCGCACCCGCCAGCGCGGGAGCATCATTGATCCCGTCTCCCGCCATCGCCACCACATGCCCCTCGCGCTTGAGTGAAGCGATCTTGTCCGCCTTTCCTTCGGGTAAGACCCCAGCGATGACGTCCACGATCCCCAGCTTTCGCCCCACCGCGCGCGCGGTGGTTTCGCTGTCTCCGCTCAGCATGACGATATTGAGCCCTTCTCTCCTGAGCTCAGCAAGAGCCTCCGGAGTGCTCTCCTTGATGGGATCGGTCACGCCGAGGATGCCGGCGAGCGCGCCCTCCAGCGCCACGAACAGAACCGTCTGTCCCTCTTCCCGCAGAGCTTCTACCCGCGCGCGGACCGGATCCGTAGAAACCCCATGCTCGGCCATCATCGCCAGGTTCCCGAGCGCGACTTGCTTACCGTCCACCTTTCCCCGCACGCCCTTCCCTGTCACGGAAAGGAACTCACTTGCCGAAAAAAGCACAAGATCCCTTTCCTTTGCGCCGGAAACGATGGCTTCAGCGAGAGGATGTTCACTTGCGCGTTCGAGCGCCGCCGCGAGCCCTAGTAGCTGCGCCTCTTTTATGCCTGCGACTGGCTCGACCGTCGTGAGCGCGGGGCGTCCCTCCGTCAAGGTTCCCGTCTTGTCCACCACCAAGGTATCTACTTTGCAAAGCGTCTCGATCACTTCCGCGTTCTTGAAAAGAACGCCAAGGGTAGCGCCCTTTCCTGTGGCCACCATGATGGACATCGGCGTGGCCAGACCCAGCGCACATGGGCACGCGATGATGAGCACGGCAACCGCATTGACAAGTGCATGCGCCATTTTTGGCTCTGGTCCGGAAGAAGACCACACAAAAAACGTCACGACCGATACAAGAATCACCACAGGCACGAACACCGACGCCACGACATCGGCCAGCTTTTGAATCGGAGCCCGGCTGCGCTGGGCTTCGGCTACCATCGCGGCGATGCGCGAAAGAAGAGTCGCAGCTCCCACTTTCTCCGCTCGCATCACAAACGCCCCGGCCCCGTTCACCGTCCCGCCGATGACCTGATCGCCGAGTGATTTTGCGACTGCGATGGGTTCTCCTGTGACCATAGACTCATCGACATGACTCATCCCTTCCAGCACCTCTCCATCCACAGGCACCTTCTCCCCCGGACGGACGCGCAGACGATCTCCCTGCTTGACCTCTTGTAAAGGCACATCCTGCTCGCCCCCGTCGGCCGAAAGGACGCGGGCGGTCGTCGGCGCCATGCCGAGTAGACTCTTGATCGCGGTGCTGGTTTGACTCCTCGCTCGGAGTTCCAGCACTTGACCAAGCAAGATGAGGGTCACGATGACGCCGGCTGCTTCGAAGTAAACGGCGACTTCACCCCCATGTCCGCGAAACGACGCCGGGAAGAGTTCCGGAAAGAGCGTCGCTATTAGGCTGTAAACGTAAGCGACCCCGACGCCCAGCCCGATCAAGGTGAACATGTTGAGATTCAGGTTCTTGAGCGAACGAAGCGCACGCACGTAGAAAGGCCACGCAGACCAGAGGCAGACGGGCGTCGCCAGCAAAAACTCCACGAAAGGTCGCGTGTGTTCCGGCAAAAGTCCGGAAATCGGACGCGACGGAAGCATGTCGAGCATCACGAGCAGAAAGAGCGGCCCTGAAAACGCAGCTGCAAACCAGAAGCGGCGCGTCATGTCGGAAAGCTCAGAATTTTCCCCGTCGCTCTCAAGGGAAAACGTGCTGGGCTCAAGGGACATGCCGCACTTGGGACAATCACCCGGCCCCTCTTGATCGATCTCCGGATGCATCGGGCACGTAAACCGGGTCCCTTGGACTACGGGCTGCTCGGGCTTCGGAGAAGGGTCGAGATAGACCAACGGCGTCGCGACAAACTTCTCGAGGCAGCGAGCGCTACAGAAACGGTACGTCTGCCCGGCATGGTCCGTCCGATGCGGACCATCCGCGCGAACCTTCATGCCACAAACCGGATCCGTGTAGATCGGCTCGACCTCGATGGGTTCATGGCTACAGCAGCCACTCGAAGAAGCGGGGTTCGTGTCCATCCTCTTCACCGTAGTCATCTCAAAGATCCTTGCCCCACTAACGCAAGAACGGATCTGCTCTGATTATTCAAATTTGCATAGATAATAGCGTAAATGATCTTTTTCCATACAAATTTGTATAGCTTGAGCGTCTCTAGGCCTGGGGAACCCTTCTCGAGCCCGCTTTTGCCCCCCAACTGGCGGTTCCTTTGATAGGGCCGTTCCCGTAAGAGGAAGCGCGGTTGTAAGAGTAGACAGCAGACATGACACGAATCGGCCCAGCGATCTTCCTCGGCTTGTCGCTTTCGGCTTGCGGCGATCCCAAGGAAGCTCCACGCGTGGAGCTTCCGGTCGTGGTCGATGCCAGCGGCATCACGACGGTCGAAAACGATCTGGGTTACGAGGTCACGTTGACCGAGGCGCGGGTGATGATGGAAAATCTTGCCTTCACGGTCGCCGGCGAAGCCCACACGGCTTCACTTTGGGACCGAGTCTCTGAGTTTGCGATCCCTTCCGCCTACGCGCACCCCGGTCATTTCCTCGATGGTGACGTCACGGGGGAACTCCGCGGCCGCTTCGAGCTCGACTGGACGGGAGGCGAGGACACGACTCTCGGTACAGCGACCCTGATTGTCGGCGCTTACAAGAGCGCCAATTTCACCTTCATTCGTGCGACCGCAGACGACGGTCTGGCCTCGGACGATCCTTTGCTCGGTCATACGGCCGTGCTTCGCGGCACAGCAACGAAGGACGCAACGACCCTCGAATTCACGGTCATCATCGACTCGCCTGAAGGGCGTGACCTCGTAGGAGCGCCTTTTGAACTGCATGTGACGGAGGGAGCCTCGATTCAACTCGGGGTGCGCTTGCTCACTCTCGATCCGTTCGAAAGTGACACTCTGTTTGATGGAATCGATTTCGCTGCCCTCAGTCCGGACAATCAGGGTCCCTTGCTCATCGATCCGAGCGCGACGGAACAGCCGCTCATCGACGCCTACAACTTGATCCGACGCACCTTTCAAACCCATGACCATTTCGACGTTCGGCCTTTCCTACCGGGTTAAGCTTGTCGAGCTAAAGCTACCGGGTTAGATGAGCTGCGTTCACCTTTGAAAACATTTGATTCATGCGGTCTAGATTTTTTGCCCTGTTGTTTCCCCTCCTTTCCGCCTGCGGCGGTGACGGGGAAGGCACCGTCATCGTCACCGCCTACGGTGAGTCGTTCATCGAGGACGGGATCCCTGCCTCGGAAATGGACGACGGATGGGCCGTCGCATTTTCTCTTTTTGACGTGAGCCTGGAAGAGGTCACGGTGGCGGGTGTCGCTGTTTCCGTGCCCGGTTCCGTCGACGTGGCTGAATCGTCGTCCGGCGAGGGCCACGAACTCGGTTCTGCGCTCGTCCCTGCGGGAGATCACACCGGTGCGAGCTTCACCCTCTCTCGTGTCGAGGTGCAAGGTACGGCCACGAAGGACGCAGAGACCAAATCCTTCCACTGGATCTTTGAAGAGGCGACCCGCTACAGCGACTGCGAAACCACCACCTCGGTCAAGAGCGGCGGCAGCGCCACTTTCCAGATCACCATTCACGCCGACCATCTCTTCTACGATAGTCTCGTGTCCGAAGATCCAGAGCTTCTGTTTCAGCCCCTGGCCGATGCAGATGCGGACGCAGACGGAGAAATCACGCAAGCGGAGCTCGCAGCAACGGACATCGGTGCCTACGATCCAGGGAGTGAGGACGGCATCGACGATCTCTGGACATGGCTTCTGGCCCAGACACGAACCCTCGGGCATGTCGACGGAGAGGGGCACTGCCACGCCACGCCCGTAGACTGAGCGGGTGCTACGGTGGAGCCCTTGTCAGTGATGAGATGCGCCCTAGCCTCGTTTCGCTCGCGACGCCTGTGCAGCACCCTCTGAACGCCAGGAGCCTCGGATGGCTCGTACTCTTGGGCCTCTCGTCGATCACAGATTTTGTCAGCGCAGAGGAGGATCCTGATCGCGTCAACGTGAGCGCCGACGAGGACGCTGAGTCCACCGTGACCGTGCAAGCGTCGCGGCCCCGTCCCCTGACCGCCGGAACGACTCACGTCACGGCGCGCGAGATGGCGGCGGTACCGCATCGCAATGCGGAGGATGCACTCCGCCTCGTTCCGGGTCTTACCCTGGTGCAGCACGGGAGCGAGGGCAAAGGACATCAGTTCTTCCTGCGCGGTTTTGATGCGGTTCACGGCGCAGATCTGGAACTTACCGTCGAAGGGATCCCCGAAAATGAATGGTCGAACATTCACGCTCAGGGCTACATCGATCTCGGCTTCATCATCCCCGAAGCGGTCGAAGCCGTTGACGTGACCAAGGGGCCTTTCACGCTCGATCAAGGCGCCTTCGCCATGGCTGGCTCGGCAGATTACCGGCTCGGCATCCCTGAAAATGATCGCGGAGCGCGGGGCACATACACGATAGGGAGCACGAATCGACATCGCGTTCTTGGGACCTATAGCCCTCGCGACGGTGACGGTGAAGATTTCTTCGCCGCCGAGGCCATGCATGATGACGGGTTTGGACAGAATCGCGCCATCGACCGCGGGGGGCTTCTCGGCCGAGTGCGCCTCTTCGAGGACGAGACGCACGGCACCCTTTCCCTGCTCGGCTCGGGCTACCTCGCCGGTTTCGACCTGCCCGGTACCGTGAGAAACGAAGACGTCGCGCAAGGGCGCAGCGGGTTTTACGACGCTTACGATCCGGCGGGGCACGGATTTTCGGCTCGCGGCTTGGTGGCCCTCTCGCACGAGTGGAAAAAAGGGGACCACGAACTTTCGTCGACAGCCTACGGAGGGTACCGCCAGCTTTCACTCCTTGAAAATTACACAGGCTTTCTGCTCGATCCGGTAAGCGGTGATCGGCGTGGCCAGACTCAGACGGGCGGAAGCTTCGGCGCCAAGATCGCCTACGATCTGCGCTTGATCGAGCGGCTCAGTCTCAGGACAGGGCTGGGGGTTCGTGGCGATGTGCTCGTGCAAACTCAAGAGCACCTGGGTCTAGAGGAGGAAGTCCTTGCAACCGAGCGTGACTTACGGGGCGTGCAGACCCTCTCTCACGCCCTTGTCGGCTTTCACCTTCGCCCGCTCGACGCCCTGTTCTTGGATGCTGGTGGCCGCGTGGACGTCGCTCACATTTCCATTGAAGATGGGCTTTCTGAGGCTCGCACCTCCTCCGGCACGGTAGCGGCACTCTCGCCCAGGGCCACTTTGGAGTGGCGTGTCGTCACACCCTGGCGATTGTTTGCGGCCTACGGCCGAGGCTTTCGCCCGCCCGAGGCGCGGTCCTTTTCGACCTTCGAGCCCGAGCATATCGGCATCTCGGACGATCTCTACGACGGTGGTGAGCCGCGCATGACCGCCGCCGACTCCTTTGAAGTCGGAACGCGCCTACACCTCAATCGCTATTTTGGAACCTCGGTCGCTGGCTTCGCCACGCTCATCGAGCAGGAGACCCTCTTTGATCACGTCTCCGGGGTGAATCTGGAATTGAACAGCACACGCCGCCTCGGCGCCGAGTTCGAGGTGCACTCGAACCCGCTCCATTGGCTGACCTTACACGCGGACGTTTCCTACGTGGACGCCCGGTTCGTCGACTCAGGCAACCCGATCCCTCTGGTACCGGGTATCGTCGGTAGCTTTCGGGCAATCGTCACTCACCAAAGTGGAGTGCGGGCCGGTCTGCGATTCACGGGGCTTGCGCCGCGCCCCCTCCCCCACGGCGCCCAAGGTGCACCGCTTGCGGTTCTCGACGCGACCGCTGGCTACACATGGCGGATGCTGAGGTTCGATTTGGAGGTCGAAAATATCCTCGACCAGAAGATCCGCGAAGGAGAATACCACTACGCCAGCCACTGGCGTCCGGGTGAAGAACCGAGTGAGATCCCGGTGATTCATTCTGCGGCAGGTCCTCCCCTCAATGCGCGCTTCAGTGTCACGGCGATCTTCTGAAACGCGCCGACGGCTCTTTACGATGCCCCCACTGCGTCCTAAATCCCCCACGAGCAACCAAACGCTGTGCTTGATAAACGCACTCCTTACAGATGACCGCCCTGAGACTTCGCCAAGCCACTCTCGCCGACGTCGAACTGCTCCGCTACTGGGATGAGCAGCCGCACGTCGTCGAGTCCGATCCGAACGACGACTGGGGCTGGGAAGTCGAGCTTGCACGTAACCCGGACTGGCGCGAACAGCTCATGGCTGAGGTCGACGGACGGCCCGTAGGCTTCGTCCAGATCATTGACCCCGCCCGTGAAGACAGCCACTACTGGGGCGACTGCGCCGAAAACCTGCGGGCCATCGACATCTGGATCGGAGAGGAGTCCGATCTCGGTCGAGGACTGGGGACACGGATGATGAAGCTTGCCATCGAGCACTGCTTCTCTGAGTCCTCGGTCGAAGCCGTCATCATCGATCCGCTCGAATCAAACACACGCGCCCGAAGGTTCTATGAGCGCCTTGGTTTTTCCTTCGTCGAACTCCGCCGCTTCGGCGAGGACGACTGTGCTGTCTATCGCCTCGAACGCGCCGCGTGGCGGCCGACCGAAGGCGCCATCCGCATCCTCGAGACGCCGCGGTTGCTTCTGCGTCCGTGGCGCGACGAGGATCTCGCTCCCTTCGCCGCCCTCAACGCGGATCCAACCGTCACCCGCTACTTGCCTTCAACCTTGACTCGAAGTGAGAGCGACGGACTCGCGGCTCGCATTCGAACAGAGCTAGAAAATGAGGGTTTCGGCGTGTGGGCTGTAGAGCGCCTCGATCACCCGGCGCGTCCCTTCATCGGTTTCATCGGTCTCTCGGTGCCGACGTTCGAGGCGCCTTTCACTCCCTGCGTCGAGATTGCTTGGAGACTCGCTCGGGAGCATTGGGGCGCGGGCCTGGCCACTTTGGGTGCTCAAGCCGTCGTGCAGCATGCCTTCACTGAGCTTCATCTCGATGAGATTGTGTCGTTCACGGTCCCGGAAAACCTCGCCTCCCGGCGCGTCATGGAGAAACTCGGGATGACGCACGATCCGGCCGAAGATTTCGAACACCCCTCGCTGCCAAGCGGCCACCCCCTCAGGCGACACGTGCTCTACCGGCTCGGACGGAACGCAGGCTAGCCCTCGAACTCATTTCAGGACGAGGGTGTTGCCGCATCCTCCGACAATGCTCATCGTCGCCCCGGTGGTGGCTGAAGTCACGAGATTGCAGGCGGTTTCGCAAAGACTCAGAGCACTCGGGGAGGTGTTGCTGTCGTAAAACCACGCGGGCGCGTCGGTCGGGCATGCGTCCTCGTCCGTCACGTTGAAGATGATGGTCGACTCTCCGCCTTGAGTCAGCTGTACGTTGAGGGTCGAGGTATCCAAATCGCCTCCGCTCAGTTCCTCGATCTCGGAGAGTGCATACTCACATCGAAAGGAGACCGCTTGGCCGGCGATGGCCGACAAGGCATCGGCGATGGCAGCGCCTGAACCGTCTCCCACGTTCCAGTAATGACAGGGAGGATCCAGAGAGCCGCAGAAGTCATCATGAGGCTCCGCACCACCAGCAATGGCCATCACTTCCAGGTTCTCTTCGGTAGCGCCATCCATGCCGATGATGAACGTGCGGATCCCCGTTTCTTCGAGGTGCGCCGCAATGATCTCCGCCAGCCCCTCCGGATTTCGAACATCGCAACGATTCGCGTCGCCATCGGTCATGAGCACGCCGATCATCTCCCGTCCTGGTGTTTGATTTCCCGCCGTGAACTGAGCAATGCCGCGCAGAGCACCTGCGATCTGAGTGCCCGAGCCGCCTCCGAAGTCTTCATCGCTGATCTCTTGTACGATCTGATGATCTTCAGGAACGGGAAGGGTCGTCAGACCGACGAGTGGGTTTGAGTACTCAGGCGCGTCGCAGGCGCCGTTGTTCCCGTCGTCCGAGTCATATGACATGAACTGAAAGGCAAGACGCGTGTCCGTCGCCGGCTGGACATGGATCAGGTAATCCGAAAGCGCATAGGTGGCGGAGCAGGCCTTGGAGCCGTTCGGCGGGTCCTCCCCCGGCACGTAAGCACAGTCCTGTCCCATGCTGCTCGTGCGGTCGAAGATAAAGTAGATATCAAGAGGGCCGGCTGATTTCTCCTGCTCTTGCACGAACCCAAGACACGCGCAGGTGTCCCCCTTGCAAGTCGTGCCGGGAGCGCATTGCTCGTCCTCTCCGCACGGACTCCCAGGCAATCCCAGAAGGCAGACTCCCTCTGACGCATCACAATAGGTTCCCACACCGCACGCTGAATTGTCGGAACAAGTCGCGCCCGGCTGGACACAGACGCGACCAACCGGATGGCAGATTTCGCCGGCTTCACAGTCGTCGGTAGCGATGCAAGCAGTCAGACTCCCTCCTCCGTCGCCGTCCCCCAGGTCGAGATCCCCGTCACCATCACCGTCGCCCGAATCACCGTCGCCTGAATCGGCCCCGCTGTCCTCGTCCTCGTCGCTTCCACAAGCCGGAACCAGCGCCAGAAACGCGCCCGCCGCCACGAGGGTCGCGCCCCATCTGAATGTCTTCTTCATCCTACGTCCTTCAATCGTGTATCGACCATCTTGCATTGTATCTCGTCGATAGTGCCTTTTCCTCCCATCAGCAGGCACAAATAGACGAAGAATATTCGACCCTCATCGAAAATGTAGATTGCAGAATGATTTCATATGGTTGCGGATGCGCTTCCGCGCTTGGCTCGCATGGTCGCAGCCCGCAACCCGCAACATGACGT
>CAYMQT010000041.1:0-1082 GCA_964392575.1 uncultured Polyangiaceae bacterium | reverse complement strand
CGAGCTCAAGCCATCCGTGCCCGAGTCGGCGCGGGGTTCGATGGTCGCGGCAACTTCTACTTTCATTTCAAGTCCAAGGACGAAATCTTGGACGCGGTGCTCGGTGTGCGCCTCGCGAGTACCAAAAGGATGCTGGAGCAGTGGGAACTCGAAGCAGAATGTCCCGAGGACTGCATCCGGAGCTTCATCCACATCCTCATCGCCAACAAGGGCCCCATTCAGCGGTACGGCTGCCCAGTTGGTACACTGTGTACCGAACTCGCCAAGCTAGACCATGCCTCGCAATCCGAAGCCACCATGCTGTTCACGCTGTTTCGGGCCTGGTTGCGCAGACAGTTCACGCTGCTTGGCCGCAAGGCAGACGCCGACGCGCTAGCGATGCATCTGCTCGCGCGCAGCCAAGGTGTCGCCACACTGGCCAACGCGTTTCACGATGAGCAGTTCATCAAGAACGAAGTGCGACATATGTGCGACTGGCTGAGCTCGTACACGAAAAACGTCACGCACACTGCACGCCCCAAGCGAAGGGGTGCGACGCGTGATCGCGCAAAGCGTTAAGCTGGAAGAAAGGAGACCTCATCCAATGTTCATTGTGCTTCTGAAATTGTCTAGTGACAAAGGCCGGGCTGGCCAGTTCATGGCGGGCCACAAAGAGTGGCTCAAGCGAGGCTTCGACGACGGCGTGTTCGTGTTGTCTGGCACTCTTCAACCAAGTCTGGGAGGTGCGATCGTGGCGCACAATACGTCCCTGCCAGAGCTTCAAGACAGGGTGAACTCCGACCCGTTTGTCGCCGAGAGCATCGTCAACGCGGAGATTCTCGACATCACGCCGTCGAAGGCCGATGAACGACTGAAGTTCCTTCTCGGTGAAGGACTGTGAGCATGACGACGATACTAGGACCCGATGGCAAATCACGCTGCCGCTGGTGTGGCGCTGCCCCGGAATTTCTCGATTATCACGATACCGAATGGGGTTTCCCGGTCGCTGATAGTGGCAAACGATTCGGCGCAGGTCGCTCAGGACCCCTTGTAACCGAGGCCCTTCGCAGCTAGCGCTTCGCCGAGGACGGCGATCGCCTTGG
>CAYMQT010000040.1:31046-33640 GCA_964392575.1 uncultured Polyangiaceae bacterium | reverse complement strand
GCGAGGGCAAGATGTGCGCGTCGTTGCAAGCCTGGTCAACGGAGCGCCGTTCTGGGGAGTAACATTCGATCCTGCGGTTGCCGAACGCTATCGTAGCACCGGGCTCCGTGACCTCACCGTCGCGACCTTCCCATCGCCATCGACCGCCTTCGTGCTTCAAGAACAGATGTTTCGCTTCGCGAAACATCGAGAGGTTTGCTTGCTGGGCTGGTTCTTTACAAAGCCCCTCCTCACTCCGCGCGGAGCGCTGCGTGAGCCTCCCCCTAAAACCGGCTGCGCTCCGGTCGCTCCCACATGGTCGCGCGCGGTGCTGAGGCCGCTCGTTTCGCAATGCGAAACTCGAATCGTGCTAGCAGGAGTGAATCCCGGTGGACGCTTCTCCTTGCCTTCGCGTGCGCGCCGGCTGCGCTCGTTTCGCAATGCGAAACGTCGCTCACTCCGCGCAAAGTCGGCGGGGGTGCTGAGCGCGTCTCGTTTCGCGAAGCGAAACATCGAGAGGTTTGTTTGCAGGGGGGTCTTTACAAAGCCCCCCCTCACTCCGCGCGGAGCGTCTCGTTTCGAATGTGAATGAACACACGGAACGGCCATGAGGCAAATTCACCTGTTCTGCTCGGCGCCTGTTTTGGGGACCCAGATTTCGCGGGGTGTTTGACCCCAACCGGTCAGGGGAAACGGGCCTTGGATGCGACCAGAGCGGCGATAGTAGCGCGTCATCGGCTCATAGAACCAAGCCGTGCTCGGCTCGTTGATGCTCCAGACGATGGCCGGCGCTGAGTGCTTTTTGAACCAGGCTTCGACTTCCTTCGCAAACTTTTTGCGGACCGGTCCACCTCCGCCATTCACGTCGGCGAGAGCCGCCCAGTGCGCGCGAGGTTCAAGGCCTGCGGCCCGCGCCGAGGCCGAATGATAGGGGACCCAGGTGCCTCGTGGGAGAGCCTTGAGGCGCGCGACGAAAGCCTTTTGAGCGCTGAGATGTCCTTCCGTGGGGCGCTGGGCTTCGAGCGGGTACTCAAGATTCCAGAGCATTCCCAGGGAGCCCAGGAGCAGCGCTGTCTGAAGAGCCCCGTAGCGCGACATTTGCTTGTAGCGGCCGAGAGACAGAGCAACACAGAGTCCCATCAAAGCGTGCGTCGGCATCAGTACGTTGTCGTACATGCCCAGGTGAATGCGGGAGGACCAAGTCATCCCGACTACGCCCAGAGAAAAAGCGACGAACGTGAGCGAAGAGCGCCAAGGCTTTCTGTCTTCGGTACTCGCGGCCATTTCCAAAACGACGGCAAACGACGCGATGGCCATGACACCCAAAAGATCTTGCTGAAAGAACCAGAGCTTCCACTCTTCGAGCAAGGTATGAGCTGCAGGCATCTGAAAGACGTAATAGGTAAACCATCCCCCTGTCGTGAGGTGAAGCGAAAGCCAGGCAACGGCGAATCCGAAGGCGGTTCCTGCCGCGAAAAGGCGGTCTCTCTTCTCAGCACTCAGGAGGGATGCGGTCACGAGCGCGACGAGAGGTAACAGAGCCGACTGTTTGGTGAGAAAGGCCAGGACGCAGATCAGCGCGGAGGCGAGCGCGGATTTTTGGCCCTTGAATTCGAGGAGCAAGAACCCGCTCAGGAGCAGCAGGAAGACCAGGAGGGAATCCCCGCGGGCGATGTCAAACCATGCTCCCCCCAGGCGAAACGTCGATGCAAACAGACCTGCACCGATCAGGCCTGGGAGCACAGTACGTGTCCTTTTGAGGGTCCAAAGCAGAATCACGGAAAGACTGCCGATGAAGCTGAGCAGAGACACCATGCGGAGCACCGGGAGGCCGTAGCCGAAGATCTTCCCGATGGCGGCGCAGAGAAAATAGTAAAAGGGCGTATAGATGTAGGGCGTAAATTCGAGGCTGGGCTTTTGGTACAGAGGAAGGCCTTCGGCCACACGCACCACATGCGTTTGAATGCCCCCCTCCATCCATTCGATCTCTCCCGGATAAAACACGCGATCCGGAACCAGGGAAAAAAACTGCGCCGCGGACCAGACGGCGAAGCATGCAGCGCTTACCCGGAGTAGCCACAAAGAGAGCGGCATGAGAAGCTGGAAGAGCAGTTGGAGCACGACCTGGCTATAGCGAAGCTCCAGGTAGCGAGCGAGCCTTCTCGTTCTGAGGGGCCTTTCCTATTTCGCGTGAGCTGTGTGTCCTATTTCGCGCGAGCCGTGTGCTGTGCCAGCTTTCGACTTCTGTGAACCACAAGCAGAAAGAGGAGCCCGAGGGTATGGAAAAGGGAAGACACGGGGGAGGGGCCCTTTGGACCTAGGTGAGCACTGCAGCCGGAACCCTTCGCGTCCGCGGCATCCTCATCGTCCCCATCGTCGTCCTCGCCGTCGGACGGAATCCCGGGACCATTGAGAGTGCCGCCGGTTCCAAGGTCAGTAGCGCTTCCTCCGGATCCCGAGGGTAGGATCGAAGGGGCGCCAGCACTGCCTGTCGGTGGAGGGAGGTCCGGGTTTTCTGTAAGGACGATGTCGGCGCACTGATAGTAGATGTCATCTCCGCCCCCGGGACCCCAGGGAGGTTTGTCGTGCATCACCTGAATGACTTGCAGGGTGCA
>CAYMQT010000040.1:11733-31036 GCA_964392575.1 uncultured Polyangiaceae bacterium | reverse complement strand
GGATCGCTGGGGAGGGTGACCGTCGCGCTGTAAGCGTGCCCCGGACCCGCATCTGCATCCGCGATGCCGTCGAGGAGCACCGGGTAGGTGGAGCGGATGTCGCTATAGTCCGTCGGATCTGAGAATTCAGTATCTCCGTCGCGACTGAAGGCGATGCGGTAGTGGGAGGGATCGTGATCCACCACTTCGGTCCATCTGACAGTGATGGTTTCGCCCGCAAGGTACGTGGTGATCAAGGTCGGATCCGTGGAGCGCGCGTCCGGCGTGCCGACACCGCACGGCCCGTCTTTGAGATCTGCGGCCGGGTGACGGGCAGGCGGAGAAGTGAGCCGGAGGTGAGCTGTGGCAAGTCGCGTCGGAAGGAGCGACAGTACCGCTAAACTCAACACAAGGATCCCTCGCATATCCTTCAAACATCAAAGGAAGGCCTTCAGAGCAAGCATTACCGTCGCTTTGCGACTTGTTTTCAGCGAGTCCTCACCGCGCCGCGAGAATTTCCTCTCGCTACTGGATTCGTGCATCTCATCATTGGCAAGGGCGTAGCCACCGCCCGCCCAAGGTGGATGAGGCGAGCGTCGGCGGAGTTCTAGTCAGCCGGCGCCTCATTGATGACGATGGATTCCGCGTTGTCGAATCCAAGCGGTTCATTCAGCATGACGCCGTTGGCAAAGAGAGCGAAAGCCAGAACGTCGACCATCTGTTCGTCGCTGAGTGCCCCGGGGTCATCGGCGGGCATGTTGGCACTCGCGAAGACGAAGACATCGAGCGCAGTGCCGAAATTGTTCGCACGCACCTCTCGTTCTTCTGGGGGCGCGTAGGGCAGCGCCCCTGCTCCGACCACTTGTGGCCCCATGTCCGTGCCTTGTCCCGCATCCCCATGACAGTGAGCACAATGGTCTCCGTACAGGCCGGCGCCGATTTCCACCTGCTCTTCAAAGGTCGTCGGGCGCTCCTCGCTCGACGAATCTGTGCTGTCATCGGAATTTTCCCCACCATCCCCGCAACCGGAAAGGAGCCACGCCGTGAGCCCAAGGGCCGGGAGGAGTTCCGGGGTAAGGTGAAGGAAGGCTGGGATTCTAAAAGTGTTGGATTTGGGCATGGAACGGACCTTTCGCGTTTCGCAGAGCCGCTTCGCGTTTTCCGCAATCGTTTCGCGTTTTCGCGTCATCGTTTTGCGGTTCGCACGTAGAAAAATCGTAGAGAAAAGCGGCGCATTTCACTTGGATAGACGTTCTTCAGGGGACAACGTTACCTGTTACTTTTTTTGTAACATCGAAGGCCCGGCAGGCGTCTAAAGCTCATCTCAGAAATTAAAAAATCCCCGCCGCCGCTCACCCCGGGGGGTGAGGCGAGCGTCGGCGGAGCCTTTTCCACCCCTCTGCTCGATGAGCGGACCTTGCTCTTTGAGCACATCTCATCGAGATGTGCTGTAGTGACCGTTAGAGGATCTCATGACACAGATAGAAACAATGAGGACGATGAGCTTGGGAGACACGAGTCGAGATCGGAGGAGAGACTTTCCCCTGGATGAGGAGGTCCCGGAGGAAGGAGCCGGGCAGGGCTCTCACGAAGAGCTCGAACGGCTCATGCGCGCCTACAACCAGAGGCTGTTTCGCATTGCCCGAGGAATCCTCAAGGATGACGCGGCGGCCGAAGATGTCGTCCAGAACGCCTATGTTGCTGCCTATACAAAATTCTCACAATTTGAAGGGAGATCTTCCATGTGCGCTTGGTTGAGCCGCATCACTGCCCACCGGGCCCTTGATGAGCTTCGGCGGCGAAAGAGAGAGGAGCGTATGAACGAAGAACATTCCCACACGCAAGGGGATCTGAATGACGCGGGAGGGGCCTCCCCAAGCCCTGAACATCAAGCTCTGTCTCAAGAACTACGCGCTCAAATGGAGGAGGCGGTCGACACCTTGCCCGAGGTCCTGCGTTCGGTTCTCGTCATGCGCGACGTGGAAGGGATGTCTTCGCTCGAAACGGCGGATGCTCTCGGGATCGAGGAGGGGACGGTGCGTGTACGGCTGCACCGGGCCCGCCTGCGCCTCAAGGCAGATCTGGCGCGAGACTTGGGCCCTCAACTGCCTCAGCTCTTCGCGTTTGCTGGGGATCGCTGTGACCGTATCGTCGCCGGGACTCTATCCCGTCTTTTGCGAGACGCCTGAGAGCTGCTAGCGTCCCGCCGCAATGACCCAGGCGACGTCGTTTCCCAAAAGTAAAATCAGAGTACTCCTTCTGGAAAATATCCACGAAACAGCCCGAGCGATTTTTCGCGCGGAAGGTTTTGACCTCGAGGTGATGGCGGGTGCGCTCGATGAGGACGCCTTGATCGAAAAGATCAAGGACGTGCACATCATCGGGATTCGCAGCAAGACCACCATCACCGAACCGGTGCTTCAGGCAGCAAACCGTCTGCTCTCCATCGGTTGTTTTTGCATCGGAACCAATCAGGTCGATCTAGACGGCGCGCATCGACGCGGGATCCCTGTCTTCAACGCGCCGTTTTCCAACACGCGCAGCGTCGCTGAACTTGTCATTAGCCATATCGTTTCTCTGTCCCGCCACACCCCCGACCACATCCGCGAGATGCATGAAGGGATTTGGAACAAGTCGGCTTCGGGTTCTTTTGAAGTGCGCGGGAAGACCCTGGGCATCGTCGGTTACGGCCGCATTGGTCGTCAGGTGGGTGTCTTGGCCGAGGCGATGGGCCTGCGTGTGCTCTTCAATGACATCGAACAGCAGCTGCCGATGGGCAACAATCAGTTTGTCCCTGAGCTTTCGGCGCTTCTAGCTCAGTCTGACTTCGTTTCTCTTCACGTACCGGCGACGAGCGAAACGAAGGGGATGATGACCCGAGAGCGCATCTTTGAAATGAAGAAGGGCGCGCACCTCTTGAATCTGGCTCGAGGCTCGGTCGTGGACATCCCGGCTCTGGCTGATGCGCTCAAGCAAGGGCATCTCGCCGGCGCAGCGATTGACGTGTTTCCGGTCGAGCCGCGGGAGAACGGTCCCGGCTTTGAGTCTGAGCTGCGGGGTCTCAAGAACGTGATCTTGTCGCCCCACATCGGAGGTTCCACTCAGGAAGCTCAGGAGAACATCGGGCGCGAAGTGGGCGGGCGACTGGTGGATTTCATCAACGGCGGACTCACCACAGGAGCCGTCGACTTCCCGCAGATCGGGCAGCCGCCTCTTTCTGGGCATCACCGCATTCTCAACGTGCATCGGAACGTCCCGGGGGTGCTTTCTGCCATCAACAGCATCATTTCCGAGAGCAAGGCGAACGTTGCAGCTCAAGTTCTCTCGACGGATCCGGAGATCGGCTACCTTGTCATGGATCTCGACCGGGACGTCAGCGAGGAAGTGAAGGAGAAGGTCAGAGCGCTCCCGACAAGCATCCGCACAAGGATTTTGTATTAGGGTCTGGGACCTTTCTCCCTCAGTGGTATCCTGCTCCGGATGTCAGAGCTTGCTCCGGGGATCTTGATTGCGGCGCCCCCGCTCGGGGACCCGAATTTTGATCGCTCGGTGGTCTTCTTGGCCTCCCATGATCGCGACGGAGCGTTCGGATGGATCATCAACGGAAACCGGATTTTGACCGTAGGAGAGCTTTTGTCTCAGGCGGGCTTTGCAGACGAGGATGGAGTCTCACGCGCGGGGTACGACAAGGCGGTGAGTCGCGGAGGGCCGGTGTGCGCTGAGCAGGTGTGGATGGTCTATCCCACCTTGCAGAAGATTGAGGGTCTCCAAGGTCAACTGGAAATCGCCCCCGGGATCACCGCGACCGCCTCCCGGGATTTTCTCGAACTCCTTGCTCAAGGCGCGAGTGTGCCTGGGCTCCGCGCTTTTGCGGGGTATGCGGGATGGGGCCCGGGGCAGCTGGAGCGAGAAATTCAGCATGGCGCCTGGCTCCCCGGCGACATCACCACAGACTTGCTCTTTTCCACGGAAACGGGCGAGGTATGGAGCCGTGCTTATGAACTCCAAGGGATGACTCCCATCGCCTTCACCACGCGCACCGTCGGCGAGGCGTAGAGTGCATCTCATCACTGGCATGGGCGGAGTCGTCGCCTTTGAAGGAGAGGTCGCGTCCCTTTGAGGAAGGCAGCCCTTTGTGTTGGTGGTGGGGCCCTTCTCGCCGCTTTTCTTGCGCCGCCGCTCGGCACGGAGCTTGGTACAAAACATCGCCAGACGGCCTACGCTGCGGGCTCCTGTCCCCCGGCGATGCTCCGCTCGGGCGCTGTGTGTATCGATCGCTGGGAGGTCCACACGGTGGACGTGAAAACGGGTCTCACGCTTTCCCCTTTCTATCCTCCGGATCCCCGTCTCCTTGCCAAGGTGTACAGTTTTTGGGCGACGGAGGCGGCCCGTACGGGAAACGAACGCGCCAGAAGCCTTCCTCTGCCCCCGGTGCCCGCTCACCAAAGGGTAGAATTTAGCCCCAAGGCGGTCTCGGCCGGAGGCGTTCTGCCTCAGGGTTATTTTACCTACTACTCCGCCAAACGTGCTTGCGAGAACGCGGGCAAGCGTCTTTGTTCGGAGGAAGAGTGGGTGAGAGCGTGCCGGGGAAACAAGCGCAGTCAGCACCCCTACGGGGAGAAGTTTCGTATAGGGGCGTGCAACATTTTTCGAAACCTGCATCCGGCGTACGAGCTGCATGGAAATTCGTCTTTGGGTCATCTCGATCCGCGCCTACATCTCGTTGTCGAGGAAGGGAAGACGCCGCTCTTGCGCGCCACTGGCGAGATGGCCTCCTGTCAGTCGGTGCTTGACGACGGCGTTCTCTACGACATGGAAGGAAACCTGGACGAGTGGATCGAGGATCCAGACGGCACTTTTGTTGGAGGATTCTTTTCTCGTCAGACGCGCGAGGGCTGTGACGCAAAGGTCGAGGGGCACGCGGCCGCTTATACGGATTACTCCTTGGGAACGCGATGTTGTAAGGACTTTCGTTAGAGTAAAACGTTTTAGCGCATGTCCGACGCAGCAGGGCGTGCAGCAGGTTTTCGGACGTGCTCTTAGCTGTGTTTTTGCTGACACAGGAGCTTCAAACGCCTGAGCGCACCTTTGAGAGTCGACAGCAAAGAGTCGGGGACGGGTCCGTTCCACGTGGACACGGCGAAGGCCACCAGACGAGTGCCGTTTGGGCCAGGGAGTGTTCTGAGACTCAAGGCTCCATCGGAAAGCTGGTGTACTTTGAGGCAGACGTCGCGCCCCGAGTAAAGGACGGTGCCCGTCAAGCGCTCATGGCCGAAGAGCTGGAGCGAATAGCTCGCGGGTGAGCTGAGTGTTTGTTCGGATTCGCCAAGCCACGACCCAAGTGCGTCTCGATCAGTGAAGAAGTGATGCATGAGTTCTGCGCTCCCGTCGACACGCTCGAACAGCCACTCAACGGTCCTTGGGAGTCGCGGGTGTGAACTGGTCGCGACTTCAAGCAGGCCGAGGGCGGCATGCCAGGACGACGTGATGCCTTGAAAATCATCCCCCTCCTCAAGTCCATGGTGAAGGAGAGACAGACCTCCCGCGTCTATCGCGAGTTCAATCATCGCCCGGCCGGCGCGCAGGCAAAGCCGCTCTTTTTCCTGCACTTCTGCCACACTCAGATCCAAGCGGGCGCCCAGGACCGGCCAGCGCAAGGAAAACTCTCCCGAGGTCAAATTCCCTCGCACGTCGTCGGCCTGCCAGCAGGCGAGCCCGGACGCCGTCGACAGATAGTGCCAGAGCAGCTCAGGCGGGACTGGCCACTCCCTCCTGATTTTTAGCACTTTTTGGAATAAATCTGGCTTGGCGGTCATTTCTGGGGATTTTTCCGTTGCAGGGGTCTACCCCGTGGTTATGTTGACTCAAGAGCGGTGACTGAGATCCAGTTAACTTGCTGATATAATGAGAGTTTTTCGTTGTATCACTGCTCGATACTGCCTATGGACCCGGGAGGCTCAGTCCGCTCAGGTTTCAGTCTGACGGATCCGCCTCCCCGGCACTCGTCAGCAGTCGGGCCCCCACGCTCCAGAACTTTGTTCTCTTGCTCGTCAGGACTTTGTTTTGGGGTCGGAAAGAAGCTTGTCCCCCAACAGCCGCGCACCTGAATCAATCGCAAGACCTACCGCGAGACTTCCTCGCACGAAGACATTTGAGAATCGGCCCCTGAGGGCCGCGGAGAAATTACATGGCAAAGATC
Organism: uncultured Polyangiaceae bacterium; assembly: GCA_964392575.1. Lineage (GTDB taxonomy): Bacteria > Myxococcota_A > Polyangia > Polyangiales > Polyangiaceae > NIC37A-2. The sequence continues at coordinate 24,858 of CAYMQT010000040.1, read as the reverse complement.
ATCGGAATCGACCTTGGAACGACCAACAGCGTTGTGTCAGTGATGGACGGCAAGGAAGCCAAAGTCATCGTCAACGAAGAGGGGGCGCGCACGACTCCCTCTGTGGTGGCCTGGGACGAAAAAGGTGAGGTTCTTGTCGGAACGGTCGCGAAGCGTCAAGCCGTGACCAACCCGGAAAACACCGTCTATTCAGCCAAGCGTTTCATTGGCCATCGTTATGATGAGGTGAGTTCTGATCAGGGGCGTGTTCCGTACAAGCTGATCAGCGGTAAGAACGGGGACGTTTGGTTTGAGGTTCGCGGTAAGGCCATGGCTCCTCCTGAGGTGAGCGCCAAGGTTCTGCAGAAGCTGAAGAAGGCGGCCGAAGATTACTTGGGCGAAGCCGTCACCGAGGCCGTGGTGACCGTGCCCGCGTACTTCAACGATTCTCAGCGTCAGGCGACCAAGGATGCCGGGCGTATTGCGGGCCTTGAGGTCAAGCGCATCATCAATGAGCCGACGGCAGCCGCTCTGGCTTACGGTCTAGACAAGAAAGAGAACGAAATCATCGCTGTCTACGATTTTGGCGGCGGAACTTTCGACATCTCCATCCTCGAGGTCGGCGACAACGTCGTGCAGGTGATTTCGACGAACGGTGACACGCACCTCGGCGGCGATGATGTAGACATCGCGGTGATGAACTGGCTCATGGATGAGTTCAAGAAGGAGTCAGGTCTCGACGTCTCCAAGGACAAGATGGTCATTCAGCGTCTGAAGGACGCAGCGGAGCAGGCCAAGATTGAGCTTTCAACGAGGCAAGATACCGTGGTCAATCTGCCGTTTCTCACGGCAGATGCCTCAGGTCCCAAGCACCTTCAGAAAACCATCACCCGCGCCAATTTGGAGCAGATGATCCGCCCGCTCATCGAGCGCACGATCGAACCGGTGAAGGCGGCGCTTTCCGATGCCAAGAAGAGCGCTTCGGACATCGATGAGGTGGTCTTGGTGGGAGGTTCGACCCGCATCCCGTTGGTTCTAGAGACCGTGACCAAGTTCTTCGGCAAGGAGCCGCATCGCGGGGTGAACCCGGACGAGGTCGTTGCCATCGGCGCGGCCGTACAGGGCGGTGTTCTGTCGGGCAGCGTCGAAGACGTGGTTCTTCTCGACGTGACGCCCCTCTCTTTGGGCGTGGAGACTCTGGGCGGTGTCATGACCGTGATGATTCCCAGAAACACCACGATTCCGACGCAAAAGAAGGAATCGTACTCGACGGCCGCCGACAATCAGACGTCGGTTGAAATTCACATTCTACAAGGTGAGCGTGCGCAAGCGGGTCAGAACCGTACTCTGGGCAAATTTCATCTCGAAGGGATCCCGGCGGCACCGCGCGGTATGCCCAAGGTAGAGGTGACTTTCGACATCGACGCCAACGGGATCCTCCACGTGACGGCCAAGGACACGGCCACGGGTAAGGATCAGAAGATCACGATCACGGCTTCCAGCGGTCTCAGCGAGGACGAAGTGGAGAAGATGGTCAAGGATGCGGAATCCCATGAGGCTGAAGACAAGAAGCGGCGTGAGGAAGTGGAGCGCAGAAACAAGCTCGATAACCTCTGTTATCAGCTTGAAAAGCAGATGAATGACAGCAAGGACAAGCTCGATCCGGGTGATGTCGCTACGATTGAAACGCTGATCAAGGACGGCCGTGATGCCGTCGAGAAGCAGGATGATGAGAAGGTCCAGCGCGTCTCGGAAGAGCTGGAGAAGAAGGCTCACGAGCTGGCAGCCAAGCTGTATGAGAGCGCGGGTCCGGACGGCGGTGCAGCTTCTGGCAGCAGTGCAGCTTCTGGCGGCGGTGGCGCGGAGTCCGATACCAAGAAGGATGACGTCATCGACGCCGAGTTCGAAGAATCCAACTGATTCGAAAAGGCCCGGGGTCAAGGGGAATCGAAGACTTCCCCGAGACTACTGGGCCTTTTTGCGTCTCGGAGACAATTCCTCTCCGGCGCCTCGATCCTTCATGGCGCTTTGGATAGGCTCCAGAAAATGAACCGGTTGGGTTTTTCGATTGCGCTTGGTTTTCTTTCCTTTGGACTCTCGGGTTGCGGAGGGAGCGGCAAACCGGCCGAATCGCCGGAGCGTCCCTCGGGGACGAGTGAAGCTGGATCTGCACCTTTGCCCGCCCTCGAGCCCGCGCCACCACCGCCGGGGGTCGTGGCCAAACTTCGGATCAAGAACCCGAAGGCGCTCATCGATGGTGCGCTTTCTGCGGCGGCTCTCCCCGTCGATTGGCGCTCCCTGTTGGAGGACTCTGTGCAAGGAAGAAAGATCTTTGAGGTCTTCGACGTGGAGGGCTCTCTCGACTTTGCCATGGGCATGAATGATCATCGGCCCGAAAGACCGTATGTGATGGGCTCGGTGGGCGTGCGCAGTGTCGACGCCGTCCTTCATCTTTTGGAAAAGGAGAATCGGCGGGTCGAGTCAGGACCTTCGGGGGTTTATTTCTTTACCTTCGACGCTCAGAGTTGCGCCGTCGGCCGTGCCATTTCTGGCAGCCCTGCCCGTGTGGTCTGCGGGCGCACGAACCGAGACCTCAGTCATTTCTTGGCCTATGCCTTGCGAGGACTCCCCGCCGAGGAACTTTCGCCCGCGGATGTGCATTTCGAGTTCGACATGAGGCCTGTGCGTGCTCGGTACGGCGAGGAATTGAAGCGTTTGCGTCTTCTATCTTCTGTGGGCGCAAGGCAGCTTCATGTGGGAAATCCCAAGTTTGACCGCGCGCTCACCGATGCAGCGACGGGCCTCGCTGACGAACTCGGCGCGCTCGTCAACGACACGGAGACCTTTCGGTTGCAAGTGTTTCAGGACGAGGGAAGCTTCCGCAGTGTCATGTCCCTGCGCTTTGCTGCGGAGAGTTCGTTTGTGGCCCACACATTTTCTGAGTTGGGTTCTCGTCAGGCCGAAGCTCCGGCTCTCTTCGACACCCTTCCCGCCACGGCGTCCGCAGCCTCCTATTCGCGGGAATCTCAGCCAGAAGTTTTTGCGAGAATGATGAATATTCTCGCCGATCTTGCGAGCGGGCGTGCGGAAGCCGAAGGATTGAGTCCCGCCCTGAGCGAGCGCATCCGTCGCCTGGTGCTCGTCTTTGGGCCGACAGGGGGACAGAACGTCTTTGGAGTCGGGCCTCTCACGGCCATCAAGGTGGACAAGGAAACGACCCTCGCTCCTGCCTGGACTGCCTTTGGAACCTCGCGCACGAAGGCGGACATGGTGCGGGCGCTGGACGATCTTTCCTTCCTTCTCAGTTCTCGAGAGTTCAAAAAGGTGCTCGACACCGACAAAGACCTGCCCACTCTCGTGAAGGTGGGGGGGGGTCTTCCGGGGGTGAAGGGCGCCGAAGTGTATCGTTGGACGATACCGGCGCTCCCTTCCGATCTGACTCAAAATCTCAGTCAGAGCCTTTCGGGGGCGACCTCTGGTGCCGCGGGGCGGGCCCTGGACCGGGAGAAACTAGGGTTTGTCGCCGTCACGGAGGTAGCGGGGCAGACGTGGATGGCCTGGGGTCTCAAGAAGGAGCAACTCACCGAGACGTTTGGGGCTCTCACGTCGAAGGATTCTCAACGTCTTTCGGACTTGGGTTCTCTTTCTGGTGTTCGCAGTGAGCCCGCGGTGAGTGCGGGCTACTTTCTGCTCGATTCCCTGGTCGGGTTTGCAAGCGACATGCTTCCGCCGGAATTTGTCGAGAGGTACTCCGGTCTTCTTCGGGCCACGCCCGGGGCCGGGAAGACCCCCGCTGTGTATTTCCTCAAAGTGAACCGCTCCCAGGGCATCGAGGCCACGTGGGAGCTACGCGTGCCCAAAGAGTTCATTCAGGACGCAGCGGCGCTGGTGACGATGGCAGCAGTGGAAGTCGGCTCCACGCCCGCCAAGTAGCGAGAATCTGGCTGTAAAGTTGGCCCTCGCCCGGGCTCAGGGGTACCTCCATTTCATGGCCCCCCGTGCGCCCGCCGTCTTCGGATGGCTCGTGTTCTCCGTCCTCGTGTTCATCTCTGGGCCGGCGTTTTCGTGGGTGGAAACGGCGGTCAAAAGCCATGAAGCTCGGGTTGAGGTCGCGGAGGACGGGACTGCACTGGTCCGGCATCAGCTAGTTCTGAAGGTTCGCGGTGGACCCATGAAGTCGCTGGAGCTAAGCGGTATCACCGGGACGGTCACCCCTCTTCCTGACGCCAACGTTCGAGTGGCTGTGGAAGGCTCTCACAGTCAGTGGCCCCTCAAGGTTGCCCTCCAGGAGGATGGAAGCTTTCACCTTCGTATCCTAGCCGAGCGAGGGCTTCGAGGGGGAAGCTATCTGTTCTCCTTTGCCTACTCCCTCGATCTTGAAGAGCAGGGCTTTGTGCAGGCGGTTTCGGATGGATATGAGCTCACCTGGGTGGGACCGCGGCTTTCGACGGGGGTCGACTCAGCCAAAGTGGTCTTTGTGGTTCCGCGCGCTGAAAGTCCGCCGAAGCTCGCGGATACTACCGGGGTGGCCTCTGGCGTACTGCTCGGGGAAGTGCGTCGGGGCGCGAGTACGGATGAAATCGACTTGATCCGCGCGCATCTGGCCGAAAGGGAGCCGGCCGTTTGGAAAGTGGTGGTTCCCTCGGAATCGCTTCGAGCCCTAAAAAAGCGCAAAGAACAGGGGCAGCCCGCTCTGACTCCACTGTCTCAGAAAGCGCGCGTACTTTCTTCTAACGCAAGTCAGCGCACGAGAATATTTCTCTCGTCCGCGCTGGGGCTCATCTACGCGCTTCTCGTGTTTTTCAAGTTTCACCAAACGCGCAATCTCGGCAAGAAATGGGACGTGCGCGTGAAGCCGCTCCTGCCTGGTCCGCCCTGGCTTCGGGCGCCTCTCGCGGGCGGGCTCGTCCTCTCTGCGACATTCTTTGCCATTCGTCTTGAGCCTTACACGGCCGTGATTCTTGGGGCCTTGGCGGCCTGCTTCGCGACGCACCTTTTGCCGGTGAGAATCACTCGTCCGCGGGGGCCAGGTCATTGGGAGCAGGTGAGCGAACAGCTGCGAGAAAGCACACGCGGAATGCGCTCCGGGTGGTTTGAAGTGCGTTCGCTGCGCGGCTTTCTCCTCTTTTTCCTGCTCTCGTTCACCCTTCTCGCCCTAGCGTACCGGGTGCTTCCGTCCTCAAGCTACCTGGCCCTCATGATCTGTGCGGGCTTCACGCTTCTCGTTCCGCTGTTTTGGACCGGGCGCCTTGCGGACTTTCCGGAGGCGCCCATCTCCCAAGCACGCCCTTGGTTTTCCTTCCTCACGCGCGCCATGGACCCAGGGGTAGCCGAGATCCAACTCTGGGGGCGTCGGGCCATCGATGGGGATCGAGCCGTACTTGTGGAGCGTAAGTATGACGAAACCAGGCTGCGGGTGGTTTTGAAGCAACCGCCTGTGGGGCTCAGGGCGCTCGAAATTTCGATGGATGAGGGACCGGGGGCCACCGTGCTTCCTTGCGTGATTGTTCGAGTGCTCGTGGACTCTGCTGCGCATACGGCGCTTCCGACCGACATTCCCTGGACGAGGGGAAGAACCTCTGAGGAGCGCGTGGCGATTCTTCGTCCGGCCTGTCCGACGCGCGCGCAGCTTCTTCGCCTCGTGAGAACCCTACAGACTCACCTGAGGGGGGCTGCCTCGCGCTCGATGAGTACGAGTTCGAGGTCTCGGGGAAGTGCTGAAGCGGCTTCAAAATCGCCGGTGATCGCCCCGGTTCCTTTGATGTAAGAAGCGTGCAGCGCATGCCGTGAGAGGCCCAGCATCGAGGCACCCCCGTAGAGGACGTCCCCGAGAAGGGGCGCCCCGACCTGCGAAAGGTGAACGCGGATCTGATGCCGAAACGCGGCGTGGACCGTGAGTTCTACGAGATCCGCAGCAGTGGCTCGCTTGAGGACAGAAAAGGTCGTTTTTGCGGGTCTACCCTGATCGGTCACGAGGACGCGCTTCTTGTTGCGAGGGTCATGCCCGAGAGGGCTTTCGATCACCCCGTGGTCACCGAGAACCCCCGGCGGAACCAGGGCGAGATACTTTTTGAGGATGCGCCCCTCGCTCAGGGCTTGCCGTAGCTCCACAAACGCTTCCTCTGTGCGAGCGGCCATCAGAAGGCCGCTCGTGTCGTTGTCGAGCCGATGGACTAGACCTGGTTCGTGGCGCCCGTATCCGACGGAAGCCATCTCCGGGTAGCGAGCAAGGAGCACTCCAGCCATCGTTCCTGCCTCCTTGTGCAGCACCGCTCCCGAGGGGATCCGGGCGGGTTTTTCGCAGATGACGAGCGACGGCCCCTCAAAGATCACCTGCAAATCAAGCTCAGGTGCCGGCGTAGCTTCGCCGAAGGAGTGGACGCGAAGCGAGATCCTGTCGCCCGTGCGCACCGGGTAGGACTTCTGAACGGGGCGCTCATTGACGTGAACGGCCTCAGATTTGCAGAGGTGGGCGGCGAGTTTTCGACCCACGCCTGGCACTCTCGCGGCGAGCAGTGCGTCAATGCGTCGACCGCTGTCGGACTCCTGAACCGAAAAGACAAGGGGAGATTCGGATGTGGGCGGGTCTAGTGTTTGAGCAGGCACGGCTTCGTTTGGACATGGCTTCGTTCAGGCGCGGAGAGGGACCCGCTCAGAACAGGACGTTGGCCCGGATCCAGACCGTTCCACCGAGTGAATTGTCGACCATGAAGCGTTGTCCAGGATCATTGATCACTTTGCGGTGATTGGGGTTGGGCAGGCCGCCGGCCTTCCACGCCACAAGGCCGTCCGCGGCTTCCTCAGCCGTGGTGTCCTCGACCTTGCACGGGCCCGAGCGAGCCACTTGGCGGGTTACGTCGGGATTGCATGCCTGGTCGAAAGTGATGAAATGCTTCTGAATGAAACGGAAGGCACCGCCCACGTCGAAGCGCACATAGCGGCTCGCTTGCCAGGAGAAAGAGGCGCGGAGCTGATAGTCGCCGTGTTGCTGGACGTCTGTCAGACCGGTGAAAGAGACGCGGTTGGAGTTGGGGTCGACTACGGACGGAGATTCGGAAATCTCTAGGGGGTCGTCGAGGTTGTCATTGAGCGTGTAGCTGTTGAAGTTGGGTGTGCGGAGGGACTGAGCGTCGCTGGATCCGAGCGCATCAAACAGCTCTGAATAGTCCCGCCCTTCCGATACGTACGTGCCGGTCACACGGAAATCGAACGAGGCACGCCGGAACTTTTCTGGCTGCTCCCAGGGAATCACGGCTATGCCCGCCACCAGGGTCCCGCGGAGGGGCGGGTGATTGACCAGGCTCCCTTCCAGATTGAACGGACCATACGCGGTATTCTTACCTTGGAACTCGAAAAGTGCGGACACGCCCGTGTAGGGCTCGATATATTTTATACGTCGAGAGACGTACGCATGCGCTTCGAGAGCGTTAGTCCCGCGAGAAACGCCGGGAGATAGGCTTCCTGTTTCAAAATCGCCCTCGGGCTGCCCGGCCAAATCCGACCCGAATTCAGGGCCTAAGTTGTCGACCTGGCCGTTGCGGTTCATGTCCGCCGGATCTGCACACGCCACTTGACCGGCCTTGGGATTGGCGTTGCAGGCGCGCATAGGCTTGGAAACATTGATGCGCCCTTCCAGTCCGATGACCCAGTTGGGGCGGGAGGGGTTGCGGAGCTGACTCATGAGTCCGGCATCTAGGCCGATGGCCAGGTACTCGATGCCGCTTCGGGTCGGCGCTTCAAAGTCCGGAGAGAAGAGTTGTTCTCCGGCGAGGCCCGCGGTGGTGATGGGCTCTCCCGCCGAGCCGTTGCGCGAATCCAAGCGCCGACGGTTGGCCAAGATGATCGGTAGACGGAAGGAGAGAGCCACGTCCCGGAACAGGCCGACGTTCACTTCCGGGATGAGCCGCTGCGTGGACTCATGGTAGGTCGCAACATCGAGGGTGTCTGCCGTGTACCCGCCGGTGGTGAGGCCCGGCTGAACGATGTTGCTTTCTCTGCGTACCGGTGCGCTGCGCGCTTCGTGCTCGAAGCTCAGCCGCAAGTAGAGATCAAAATCGTCCCCCGCATCGAACGCGTCCGGAATATCCAGCAGGTCGACGGCCGTATCATTGAGCACGCTAGGTTCAGTCGGCAGTCGAGGCTCGTCTGCCCAAGCCGGAGAGCTTACGGTAGAAAGCGCACAAACGGCGGCGACACTTCTCCTGAAGGCTCGCGGTATCTGCCGCTTTTCAAAACGAAGGAAGGACACGGGTCGCTCTGGGAACGCTACCGGTGACGGTTCTGAGCTGTCAACTCAATTGTCCTCGGGTGGATTGTCAAGAGAGACGGGTTCATCGATCACTTCGGCGAAACCCCCCACGGCCGGCGCGACGAGGGTAGGGCGATCCATTTCTTCGTCGTCCTCCTCCGCGGTATCGCCAAATCCGTAGGAATCGAGATCAAGCTCTTCGAAGAGCTCCTCTGTGAGGTCCTCCGCTTCCAATTCTTCCCGCACCTGACCAAGCTCGCGGCTGGTGTCTGCCAGGCGGTCCGCCACCACGCCGAGGAACTGCCAAAGCAACTTTACCGCCAGAGCGTGCTCGTTGCGGAGGAGTTCGAAGAAGTCTCTGCGCCGGATGACCATCAACTCTGACGGACCGCGGCTTCTGACCGTGGCAGACCGCGGTTGATTGCGGACGAGAGCCATCTCACCCACATGCGCTCCTTGCTCCAGGGTGGCGATGATCGCCTCACCACGGACTACGTCGACCTTGCCTTCAAGGACGATGAACAGCTCTTCACCGTTCTCGCCTTGGGTCATGACATGCTGGCCGTCTTCGAAGGAGAGAACGTCTGTGACTTGAAGTACGCGCAGCAGTTCTCGATCAGACAGGGGCCGGAACAGGCGCATCCTCGCCAAGAGCTCGCGCTTGAGCTGGAGGCGGCGGGCGCGGTCATCGTCTCGGTCCGACGGATCCCCGACGCTCAGGATGATGCCTGTGATGTTGTCAGAGCCGCCCGCTTCATTCGCGTCGCGGATGAACTGCTTCATCGCAAGATCAAGGTCGCTATTTCGCATGCGACCGGCGAGGTCGTCCAGGTCGTCTTCGAAGTACTGATACAGCCCGTCCGAACAAAGGAGTATCCGATCACCGGCGATCAGGTCGAGCACGATCGTGTCTGGTTCTGCGTGCTCGTAGACACCGATGGCGCGGGTGATGGCGTTCTTATGAGCGAGCTGCTCCGCCTTTTCCCGAGACATCTTCTTGCGCTTGATCAGTTCGTTCAAGACGTTGTGATCTTCCGTGACCTGCTCAAGGATCCCGTCCCGCTCCAGATAGAGGCGACTGTCACCGACGTAGATCACAAAGGCCGTCTGCGCCGACATCACGACCGCCACGAGCGTTGTGCCCATGCCGCGCTTGCTGGGGTCCTGGGTTGCTTCAGCGTGGACCCGTGCTGAGGCCCGATTCACCGCGAATTCCAGCATGTTGGTGATGTCGCGTTTGCTCACGCGGTCGACGCCACTCTTGCCGGCGGCGTAGTCCTCGAGCAGATCCTTTGCCTTACGAACCTCTTCATGGAAGGTGCGAACGGCCAGCGCACTTGCCACCTCGCCCGCGGCATGACCACCCATGCCGTCGCAGACGACGTACACGCCCAAACTCTCGTCTACGAGAAAGTTGTCTTCATTCTCTTCGCGCTTTCGGCCGACATCCGTGAGCGCGGAAAAAGAAACGTCTGAGCCCATCCCCCGCAGGATACACAAGGGCCGCCCGTTGTGCAGTCCCAATCGATGGGTGACAGCGGGGGCCTCGGCTCGCAAACAAGGCCCGGAAAAGGCCTTGTTTTGCTAGTGACACTTCGAGAAGCATCTTGGGGGGCGCGGCTCGGGGCTCTACCTGACCCGAGTCGCGACCCTGCTCTGACCCGAGCGGCGAGCAGCCTACATCCCTACATCAATCCGCGATCAACGAAACTTTCTGCCCCCCCGCGAGCGACCACTACGTGGTCGAGGAGAGGGACACTGATCGTCGCGGCGGCCTGAAACACATTGCGAGTCAACTCCAGGTCTTCGGGACTCGGAGTAGGATCTCCACTGGGGTGATTGTGAACGAGGACGAAACCTGCGGCTCCTTCACGCACGACCGGTGTAAGGATGTCTCTTGGGAGGAGAGCGCACCCGTGCACGCCTCCCCGTCCGACTTGAAACGTGGCTGACAGGGTCGCTCGCGCGTCCACGCACAGGACCCAAACTTCCTCGTGCTCGAGCTCCGTCAGTCGGGGAAGGGCCCAGGCCGCCACGCGCTCTTTGGTGAGAGGGACACCAGGAGGAAGCCTGATCGCATCTCTGTGTGCGCGCCGCCCCATTTCAAAGGCCGCAGAAATTCGGGCGGCTTGGGCGCGCGTGAGACCTGTCCGGAGAGAGAGGCCTCGGGGCCTCAGACGGGCCAGGATGCTGAGAGAATGAGGCTCTGAAGTGAGCTTTTGCGCGAGAGAGAGGGCGGAATGGCTCTTGTCACCTCGTCCAAGAATCATCGCGAAGAGCTCGGCGTCAGAAAGGTAACCGACGCCTTCCTGTTCCGCGAGCAGCCGCGTTTGTTTGAAAAGGTGAGTCGAGGACGAAACCAAGCGGTCTTGAGAGGACATGCCTAGGTACAATGCAGGTGACGTGCCAAACCTTGAGTCTCTTTTGTTTTCGGGGGTCTAGAGATGGGAAGTCTTGGCGCGCCAATGTCGGATTGCGGCGGGGGACAGGACGCATGCGAGCTTTCTTTTCCACGTTCTAGGAGGCGAGAAACTCCTTCAAGAGGACCTCCGCCATCGCGAAGGCGGCATCCACTTCCTCTGCCTTACGGCCATCAAACGTCAGGCGCGTCTTGTAGTGAGGATCGAACCACTTCGGATAGGAACCGATCTGGACTTGAGGATGGGCGGCAACCACGGAGTCGAGGGTTTCGACGAAGGTGCCTTCTTCGACGCTGAGGAACAGATCTTTTGAGAAGAGCGGAGTAGGCCCGATCAGATGCTCTCGGACCGTGCGCAGCTTCATGCGAAAGAGCTCCGGGATTCCTGGCAGGATCCAGATATTTTGAGCGACGACCGTAGGCCAGCGCACGTCGTCAGATTCGAGCAGTCTGCTCCCGGCCGGCACCCACGCCATGCGCCTTTGGGCCTCCGTGAGGGGCGCCTGGTAGTGCCGCTCCAGAATCTGCACAAAACGACCGGATTCGTCCAGCTTCACTTGGAGAGCTTCTGCCACGGCCGCCATGGTGACGTCGTCGTGGGTGGGACCGATGCCACCACTCGTAAATACGATGTCGTGTGAAAGTGAGAGGTCGCGGACATCACGACTGATGACTTCCACTTCATCGGGGCAGAAAATCACTCGGCGTAAAGTGACCCCGAGTGAAGTCAGAGTGCGGGAGAGGTGGTAGAGATTTTCGTCTCGGATTTTTCCGCTGAGCAGCTCCCCCCCGACGACCAGCGCCGCAGCAGTATGAGCGACAAGGGGGGCAGAGGCGGGGGAAGCCGCCATGTTCAAACCTCGATTTCTTCTGAGATCACGCTGCCGTCGTCTTCGACACGCAGCAGTTCTTCGACGCGCGCTTCCGCAGCATCGAGACGGGCCTGGGAGGCACGCGCCAGGCGCACTCCTTCTTCGAACCGTGCGAGAGATTCCTCCAGAGTCAGTTCCCCACTTTCGAGTTGCTCTACAATCTCACCCAAGCGGTGGATGGACTCTTCGAAGGAGGGCAGAGTCTCGTCGACCGCAGCTTGCTCAGGTGCCTTCTTCCGCGCCGCCATGCGGCCAGGTTGGCCAAAGGAGGACACGTGCGCAAGGCGTTAGCGCTCGCGCGTGAGTACACCCACGAATCCGTCGGGCGCCGGGGTTACGGTGATGGTCGTTCCGAGTGAGTCCGTCAGATCCACCACAGCGGTGTCGGCGTATCCGACGATGAGTCGCGCATCCCGGGGCACAGGTGCGCTGAGCAAGATCGCCCGCGCGAGAGGGTCCACTTCCAATTCGGCTAGTCGCTGAAGGTGGGGTCGGGGGAGCGCGCGGGAAACGAGGGAGCGCACGAGCGAACGTCTGACTTGAGGGTGGCACTCCTCGGCGTAAAACTTGAGTAAGAGTCCCGTGGCACTCGAGGAAGGACTTTGCGCGAGACCGGCCGCGATGCGACTCCGGTAGCTGGGAAGAGGAGTGAGAAAAGCAGTTCGGATTTCCTTCAAGCTGGGACGGGAGCTGCGGTCATCGAGGAAAGAGGCGAGGGGGCTGAGCCACGCTCCACTTCGACCCTGACCCTCCTGGGCGTAGATCTCGGGGAGAGTGAGGGTTTTCCAGGTCTCGGGCGCGAGCAAAGCGAGCTCGGTCGCTCTCTTCTCGCGTGTTTGATCCTGCGTCGAGAGCGATCGCTCTTGGGCACCCCGCTTGAGAATGCCCTGCTTGAGAATGCTTTGCGCGAGTTCGGGCGAAAAAGCTTGGCGTAAGGTGGCGTCTACAATCACCGGATCTTTGTGAGAGAGCAGAGAAACTGCCTCCTTTGGAGCAAGGACGGCCAGCGCCCATGCGGCAGCAGAGCGGACGGCCGGATCTGGAGCAGCAAGGCGCATGCGCGCCTCTCTTTTCGTCAGGGCTTGAAGGTTTGTGGCCCCAAGTGCAGACAGAGTCGTCAGGGCGCGAAGGGTCCAAGCAGGGTGCTGCTCCAGAGCAGCCTTGAAGTCGGCGGGACGCTGGAAAGCCTTCGGGACGGGGTTGCTCTCTGCGAGAGCCTTGAGTGCGCGTGCGAACTCCGCGCGCGTCGCGGGGCTCTGCCCGAGCGTCGCGAGGGCGAGGGGAGTCTCCGGCAGACTGTTGTTTGTGTCGGGCCCGGAGAGAGCAGCCCGAACGACGGCTATGCCCAGGTGGGTTTCTAGCATTTTTTGCTCAGACGCCTTCAGTTTCAAACTGGCGAGGGCGTTTTTTGCCACTTCACTTCCGACCGGATCCTCGCTTCCGCCCCGCGCCGCCAAAACACAAAGGGCACGCAGGGCCCGCGGGTGTCGAGATTGCGCGAGAGCCATGGCTGCCGTTGCGCGAACCCAATGTCTCATGGCTGCGCTCTGGTTCATGGCTGCGCTCTGGTTCATGGCTGCGCTCTGGTTCATGGCTGCGCTCTGGTT
>CAYMQT010000040.1:0-11633 GCA_964392575.1 uncultured Polyangiaceae bacterium | reverse complement strand
CATGGCTGCGCTCTGGCTAGGTGTGTGAGGGTCCCCTTCTGAGTCGGAACTCCCCCCTGCCACCGGTTCGAGGAAGGCGAGCAGGGCGAAAATGATGCGTTCGCGCTGAGGTTCCTCGATGCGGCCGTAGAGGGTCCGGATCAACTCCAGGCGTAGACGTGGCGAAGCGTCGGGGTCGTTCAGCGCGGGGTGATTCAAGAGCGTTTCCGTGATGCTTGGCCCCGGTGCGCGGGCGAGATAGCGAAGATCTGCGGCCGTTTCCGTTTCGCCCATGAGCAGGGCATTCAGCACGGAAGGCATAGGTTCATTTCCGGACTTCAGGCTCGGATGGAAGGCAGCTCCGGCCGGAAGGCACAAGAGGAGGGCAGCTGCGCATACCTCAGTCCTGATTCTCATCGGGCCCAGCCTACCTCGGCGGCGCGCCGTCGTCAGCTCACTGCGCCTTGTCACCTTGGACCGAGCAAAGAGAGCAGCCCTCAGAAAGGCCCCAAATGCCGCCACTTCGAGCGCTCCTTATGCCTTTTGGTTCATTGCCTGCTAAACGCGGGCGCACATGGACGCCATCCGAGTCAAAGGCAAAGGCCCGCTGTCTGGAACCATCCGCGTCGGTGGAGCCAAAAACGCGGCTCTTCCTATTTTGTGCGCGACGCTCCTCTCCGACGGACAGAGCCGCCTGCGCAATGTACCCGGACTGCGCGACATACATACGACAGCAGCCCTCTTGGGTGTGCTCGGCCGAGCGACGAACGTCGAAATCCCAGAACTCACCGTAGGTCCGAGTACGGGCGCCTTTGTAGAAGCCCCCTATGAGTTGGTGCGCCAAATGCGCGCCAGCATTCTCGTGCTGGGCCCGTTGGTCGCCCGGCACGGGCGCGCGCGGGTGTCACTCCCTGGCGGGTGCGCGATCGGTTCACGTCCGGTGGACCAGCATCTCAAGGGCCTGGAAGCTCTCGGAGCGACCATCCGCGTAGAGCATGGCTACATCGAAGCGGAGGCCCCCCGGCTCAAGGGTACCGAGATCGTCTTCGATATGCCGACGGTGACGGGGACAGAGAACATCATGATGGCCTGCGCCTTAGCGAAGGGGCGAAGCACTCTGGTCAACTGTGCCCGGGAACCTGAAGTAGAAGAGCTGGGCCGTGTGCTCAACAAGATGGGCGCCCAAGTGGACGGGGCTGGGACCTCGGTCATGCACATCACCGGCACGGACGAACTTGAACCCTTCGACCACGCCATCATCTCCGACCGCATCGAGGCGGGGACATTCATGGCGGCGGTCGGGGTTGCCGGAGGAGATGTCCTCTTAGAGCACGCGCCGCTCGAGGATCTAGAACCGGTCATCGCCAAACTCCGTGCTGCCGGACTTTCAATCGATCGTGAAGGTGAGGCTGTGCGGATCGTTCGGGAGGGCCCCATCAAGGCCGTGGACGTCACCACGGCTCCTCACCCCGGGTTTCCTACGGACATGCAGGCGCAGTTCATGGCCCTGATGACGCAATCAGAAGGACGCTCAGTCCTGACGGAGACCATTTTCGAGAATCGCTTCATGCACGTACCCGAGCTTCGACGCATGGGCGCGAAGATCGATATTCGCGGTAAGGTGGCAATCGTGCAGGGTGTACGCGGACTCTCAGGTGCCAGCGTGATGGCGACGGATCTTCGGGCCAGCGCTTCGCTTGTCATCGCCGGGATGGTGTCCGATACGGAGACCATCGTGCGCCGCGTGTATCATCTGGATCGGGGTTACGAAGCGATTGAGGACAAGCTCAGCGCTGTGGGGGCGGACATCGAGCGTATTTCTTTGGAGGGGCCGTGAGTCGTACCGGAAAAGATCGTCCTCTCACGATAGCCATCCCGAAGGGACGGGTGGCTCAGGTGCTTTCGCCCCTCTTTGAACGCGCGGGGCTCGGCACAAAGAACCTGTTGCTCGATGACCGAAGGCTCATCCGTGAGAGCGACGACGGCAAGGTGAGGTTTCTCCTCCTGAAGCCCGACGATGTGCCGACCTACGTGGAGTACGGGGTGGCAGACTTGGGCATCAGTGGCCGGGATGTGCTTTTGGAGCGTCGGTATGACTTGTACCAGCCCCTCGATCTTGGAGTCGGCAAGTGCAAGATGGTGGTGGCGGGGCCCGAGGGAGCAAAAGTGGGCGCGCGTCCGCGTGTGGCCACGAAATTTTGCCGCATTGCGACCGAACACTTTGCGCAGAAAGGGGTGCAGGCGGAAGTCATCTATGTGGGCGGAAGCGTCGAGCTGGCGCCCCTGGTTGGGCTTTCGGATGTCATCGTGGATCTCGTAGAGAGTGGCGCCACCCTGCGAGAGAATCATCTCCACGTCATGGAGGAGATCTGTGAGATTTCGTCCGTGCTCGTTGCCAATCGGAGTCTCTACAAACTTCGGCACGAGGAGATCGCTCCTCTTGTCGCGCGACTCAGGGCGGGCATGGAAGAGTGAGTGAATCGAGGCGTGATCGGAGAGTGAGTCGGAGCCTCCTTACGCTCTTTCTGCTGTCGTGTGGCGCGCCTCCTCTCGTGGAACCGACCCACGTTCCCGAAGCTCCCAAGAGCGAGGCTGATCCTACCCTGGCCGCTTCTGACCCTCCCTCCACACCAGCTGTGGGAACGGAAGAACCCGAGGCACAGCTCACGTTTTCGCAGCAGAGGTTTCCAGGCTCGGTCTTTCCGCCTCCTGATCCAGGTGCACCTTTTGAGCGCTCGGCGCACGAGGGGGATGGCGTTTTTTCTGGTTTTTTCGACGCCGCCTCTTTGGACAAGAGTGCCAGGAAGAAAACCGGTGCCCGCAATCCCTTCGGTCTTTCGGAGGACTTCGCCTCTTTTGCGGTGCGCAGGATGGTTCTTCACCCCCATGAGGCCAGTCGGTTTGAGAAACTGACCCTGGCGGCCCTCGATCTTGGGGTGCTCAGGGTCGCTCATCGGCCGGGCGCGGCGGACGTCGAGGAAATGGGACACAAGGAACTTCTGGATCGCGCCGGGCTTGTCCCGAAAGAGGATCAAGCTGATCTCGTGGCGCTCATGAACGAAGGATTTCAACCGCGGCACGGACGCTTTGGCATGTTCAGCTTGGACACCGAGGTGGTCCCGCCGAGGGACGACGCTTGTACCGTGGCGATCCTTCGAGATGGGACGGTACGGATCGGCCCCTGGCCTTCCATCAAATCGTTGGGGACAGAAATAGTGGCCTACCGTCAAACACCGCCGTGCCTCGTCACCGACGGCGTTCGGCACCCGAAATTGGAAAAGCCCGACCGGGCTCCATGGGCGGGTCAACAAGCAGATCTAAAAACACGGCGCCGCTCTGCGGTCGGTTTGACCGAGGACGGACGCACGCTCATCTATGGAGTAGGGGAGGAGACGGAAGCCGAAACGCTGGCCGCCGGTATGCGCCACGCCGGTGCTTTTCAGGCGGCTCAGCTCGACATCAATTGGAACTGGACCAGGTTCTTCCTGGTGGAGCAAACAGAGGACGGCGCGCGGATTTCCGGGGCGCTCGAAGAAAACATGGCGCGAGATCGAGGGGAATACCTGACCCGTCCGGGAGCGCGGGGGTTCTTTTACTTTACCCGACGCACAAAAGACGCATCAAATTCCACCCGCGCGGACGCCCCCGAGTAAGCGGATTGTGCCCGGCGCTCTGGGGCTGGTAGCCTGCGAGGTATGCTGACCTTCAGTACGGATGGGCCCGAAGCAGAGAAACAGATGCGCGCCGTCATCTTCTACATGACGACGTTCGGTTACATCGACGGAGACTTTGATGAATCAGAAAAGGCTTTCGTCCGCGCTTATGTTCTGAAACTCGTTCAGCACCGAGTGAGTAGCGCGGGGGTGGACGAGAACCTCGCCGCCGAACTCACACAAAAATACTCGACTCATTTTCTTGAGGTCTTTGAGACAATCGATCGACAGGTGAAGGATCTCTTTACGGAGGCCGTCGCCGAGGGAGAAGAACAAGACACGTTTGTTCACGCAAAGCTCAAACTTCGTTGTTTCGAGATCTTTCAGAGCTTCGACGAGAGCAATCAAGAGCAACTCATGCAAACGGTCGACGAACTCATCAACGCGGACGGTCATGTCCATCCCGCCGAAGCGAAGTTTCGTGGAGAGCTTGCCGATCTTCTCAACCAAGACTTGGGCATCGAGCTTTTGGAAGAGGAGGGCGAACGCACGGTGGCTGTGTCGGCTCCGATGAAGCTTGTCACCAAACCCGACGACCATCCTTTCTTCTCTCAGTTCGAGAAGCACTATTCCGGAGATCCGGCGGCTTTGAAGACCCAAGTGGACAGTGATCGGAAGCTGATGGACCGGGTGATGGCCATCCTTGATCAACAGCGCGCCTTTGGCCGAGGGAAACTGAAGGGGAAGCAGAAAGTGTCTGAGTTTGCTCCCGGCTCAGACTTTTTGGACGGTCACGTGGCGGTGCTGACTCCCCTTCTGGGCGTGGAGTATGAGCTCATCGTCGTGGGTGACTTGCACGGCTGCTACAGCTGCCTGAAGGCGGTGCTGACGCAGACGGACTTCTTTGCCAAGGTGGCCGCTTACGAAAAGAATCCTGAAAAGAACGTGTGTCCGAAGCTCGTGTTGCTTGGGGATTACATCGATCGCGGGATGTTCTCCTATCAAGGCGTATTGAGGTCGGTGCTTCAGGTTTTCGCCAAGGCTCCGGATCACGTGGTTCTCTTGCGTGGCAATCACGAATACTACATCGAGCACCAGGGCAAGGTGTACGGAGCCGTGCGACCGTCAGAGGCGATGGACACCCTCAAACCGCACTTTTCGGAGGAAGTCTTTCAGCACTACGTGCAACTTTTCGACGCCATGCCCAACATGCTCTTCTTCGAGAAGTTCTTGTTCGTCCATGCGGGTATTCCCCGAGACGTCACTTACAAGGCTCTCTACAAGGACATGAGCAGCTTAAATGAGTGGGATATTCGCTTCCAGATGATGTGGAGTGATCCGAGCAGCGCTGATGTGATCCCGGCCGCACTCCAGGAACAGTCGGCGCGCTTTCCCTTCGGCAAGCTTCAGTGTCAGTCTTTTCTGAACAAGCTCGGTTGCCACACGATCTTTCGAGGTCATGAGAAGGTCGAAGAAGGCTTCAGACAAGTTTACGGTGATGAAGCCGTCTCCTTGTTTACGGTGTTTTCTTCCGGAGGAGCGGAAAACAACGATCTTCCAGAGGACAGCAGCTACCGGAGCGTGGTCCCGATGGCGGTGAGCATTCGCTTCAAAGACGGCAAGAGCGAGGTCACCCCCTTCGTGATCGACTACAAGAGCTTCAACGAGGCCAGCCGCAACGGTTTCTATCAGGAAGCTGCCGGGATCTAGGAGTTCCAAACGACCTTTGGCTCGCTGTCCGCGCTGACACTTGGACAGGCGCCGCCAGTGGCAGGTCGGTCAGGCGCGTTCTTTTTTCGACTCAGCCCCGCTCAGAGCGCAGTTGGCACGGCGTGTGCTCTTTCCCTTTTCGACGGCCAGGTCGGTCAGTCAGAAATGGAGAAAATGAGATGGAACAAGGTAAGTTGAAGTTTGTGTATGTGATCACTGGTAAGGGCGAGCGTAGGTTCTGGACGAAGGTCGGTGTTGCCTTCGTCAATCGCGATGGTTCGCTCAACTGCAAGCTGGACTCTCTGCCTGTTGATGGAGAGCTCCACATTCGTGATTACACCCCTCGTGAAGACCGTGCGTCCGTTGACGATACGGGCCACCCTCACTCTTTGGCCAGCTAAAGCCATGATTTCCCAGAAGGAAGGAGAGGGCGTGCTCTTGGCTCAACCCATCGAAGGAGCGGACACCCCGCTCCTTCCTTCACCCGGGGGAACGGCGACACCCGAGGAACTGGCGACATCCGAGGAAGTGGCGCTGCCCGAGGAACTGGTGGCGAAAAGGGGGAGAGGACGTGGTCTCGCTGCTTTCGCCGCGCTCAGACAAAGTGTTTGGTTTCCCGTTTTCGCGAAGGTCGTTGTTGGCGCAGCGCTTCTGGGTCTCGTTGCTTGGCTCGGGGAGCGCAACCGTGCCGATGAGACATACGGTCCGGTGAAACAGACGGAGACGGAGGGGTCCCTTGCTCATGAAGCGCAGGAAACAGAAGTCCGCTCCGAAACCGTGCACGCTCAGACGGCACCAGAGGCAGTACCTGTGCCCTGCACTCCGCCCACGGGCTCAGAAAAGGGGAAGACGGGAGGAATCACCGCAGACGGACTCGTGGTGCTCAACGTGGCCAATGCGGAAGAAATGACCCGCCTGCCTGGAGTCGGCCCGTCTCGGGCGCAGGCTATTTTAGCGCTTCGGGAAAGGCTCGGGAAATTCAAGAAGGTCTCGGATCTCCTGCGCGTCAAGGGCATCGGCTACAAGACGTTGCAAGTCCTTCAGAAGAAAGTGGTTTTAGATCTCCCCCCGCCGGAGGAGCCCAAGGCCGAAGGCGAAGAAGGCGCGAGCAAAGCCGGGGAGATCTCTCTTCGCACCTCGGAAGTGCAGCCTCAGGGGTAGAATGTGGAAAAGAGGGGAGCTCTGGGCGCTCCACCTCCCCTCGTCTATCCTCCAAGCATGGCGCCTCGGGTGATCTCGCGCAGGACGATTCTTCACGGCGGCGCTGCCGCCGCCGCGGGTGCTGCTACCTTTGGTTTGAGCGCAGGGGCGCTCGCCGGCTCAGATGTGGCGAGCTTCATCGCCAAGAGGCCCGAAGGGTTTTCACCCTTCACAGCGCCGGGCCTGGTGGCGAAGGCTCAGAAGCGCGGCGACTATGCGTCCATGATGCAACCCAATCAACTGTGGCCCAAAGAAGAGGTCGCTCGTCTTCTCTTGGAGCGGGCCCTCACGGAGCTGACGGGAGCTCCGAACGCGCACGAGGCGATGAAGCGTTTCGTTCATCCCAAGGACACAGTGGCCATCAAAGTGAACGGGATCGCGGGTCAGACGGGGCATACGGTGGCGGTGAATTTTGAAGTCATCCTGCCCGTCGTGGAGGCGGTTTTGGCCGCAGGTGTCCCTGCTGAGAAGATCACTGTTTATGAGCAGTATCCCACTTACCTGATGGGGTGCCGGGTCAACGTCCGCACATGGCAACTTCCGCAAGGAGTCGTCACCGGTACCCACAACAATCTCGATCACAAGATGCCGCCTCTGGTTGTTTTTGAAAACGTCCCTACCCGTTATTGTCGATTCTTGACCGACGCTACGGCAGTCATCGACATGACCATGATGAAGGACCACTCCATCTGTGGCTTCACCGGGGCCATGAAGAACATGACCCACGGTAACATCGACAACCCCCACAAGCACCACGCTCATCAGGCAAGCCCGCAGATCGCCATGCTCTATCAGCACCCGATCCTTCAGAGTCGCGTGCGCCTTCATCTCGTCGATGCGTTCAAGATCATCTTTGACAAGGGTCCGCTCGACAAGGACCCGCGTACCCGGGCGCCGCATGGAAGCATTTACGCTTCCACCGACGCTGTCGCTCTGGATACCGTCGGTTTGCGCGTGATTGAGGACGAGCGAAAAGAGCGAGGCAGACCTTCGCTCGAGGCACTAGGACGAACGCCGGGGTATCTCGCGCGCGCGGCGGACATGGGTCTAGGCGCCCACGACTGGAACGAGATTCGTCTCAAGGCGGTCGAAATCTGAAACAGCAGTTGAGATCTGAAACAGCGGTTGAGATCGGAAGCGCGAAAAGCAGCTACAGCATCCCAGCGACGAGAGCCAAAAAGTACAAGGAGGCGGAGGCGACCCAAAAGGTGGGGAGGCGCTTCACCTCGAAGGCTTGGCCGAAGTAGGGAGCTAGAGGTGGAATGACAAAGCTCAGTAAGGCCTTGGGCAGACTCGTCCCCATCAGTTTGAGGCAGAGCGCGATGTGCACTGTGCACCAAATCGTGAACAGCGAAAGAATCGTGATCAAGAGGGCAAGGTCCATCCGACCCCAGAGCATAAGCATCTCGCGCCGTCCGGCGCGAGCCCCAGAAGCAGGTCCGGTGGGGGGCCTGCCCCCGCCAGGCGTTGGGCGAAAGGTCCTGAAGGAGGCAGTTTTTGAGGGCTTTCGCTGGAAGGTTTGCGCCGGCTAAATCCCGGCTAGCGTAAAGGCAACTGTGCGCTCGTTTCTTTCGGTTCCGCTCGCGGCCTTCCTCGGCCTTGGCCTCTCACTTCCGGTGTTCTTGCCTACGGCCCAGGCCGACGGTCGCTCGACCCGTCCAGACACCTTGCCCGTGAGCGCCATCAAGAAGGGCATGAAGGGGTATGGACTGACGGTCTTTGAAGGCACCAAGCCAGAGAAATTTGGCGTCGAGGTGATCGACATTTTGCACAATTTCAAGCCGCGTCAGGAGCTGATCCTGGTCAAGACCGATCACCCGCGGCTCGATGTGGCCAAGATCGTCGGCGGGATGAGCGGAAGCCCGATCTATCTCCAGGGTAAAATGGTGGGCGCTTACGCCTACGGTTGGACGTTTGGAGTCGAACCGGTCGCAGGCGTGACCCCTATCGCATCGATGATCGACGATATGGAACGACCGCTCCCGGCCATGCTGCATGGGTATCCACTCCGAGCCTTGCCGAAGAGCAAGTCGACCGCCAGGAGCAGTAGGGACGAGCCGGGAAGGTACCAGGGCGAACTTGGGTCGTACACGCTGGCCGCTCACCGGGATCAGCTGCGCGCGGAGGTAGATTCTTCTCACGCTTCCAGTCCGAGTCTCACGCGCGTCTCCACGCCTTTGCTCATGGGCGGGATGACGCAAGATGCTGTTCAGCTTGCGCAGTCGTTTCTCAGTCCTCTGGGCCTGATGCCGCTGCAAGCCGGCGGCTCGGCTGGTTCCGTCAAGCGGGAAGATCTCGCCGATGCTGATGGTTATTTGGATGGTGGGGCACTGGGCGTCGATCTCGTGAGCGGTGATTTGAGCGCTATGGGGCTCGGGACGGTGACACGGGTGGAAAAAAACCGCCTGGTGGCTTTCGGTCACCCGATGATGGGAGTGGGCATTACGTCTCTTCCGACGACGCGCGCTCGGGTGTTGTGGTTCATGGCGAGCCAGATGCGGTCGTTCAAGATGGGCGAAGGCACCCTCCCGCTCGGAGCCTTGGTCAATGACCGACAATCCTCCATCGTAGTGCATCAGGACATCGAGGCTCCTACGGTGGACGTCTCTCTGAAGATTGAGGGCGAGCCGGGAGCGCCTTATCAGGATTGGAACTTCCGGGTTGCGAGTGACCGTTTCTTGACCCCCTCGCTGATCGGAGTGGCATTGGGGAGCGGACTCAGTTCCACGGCAGCCGAGCGGCGGGAAGTCACCTGGGCGATGATCTCCACGATTGAGTTCGACGGTTACGATCCCATTGTGGTCGAAGACTTCGGCTCGACGTTTGCGGGCACTCCAGAAGCGTCTCAGGTCATGCAGTCGCGCGCGCTCGAATCCATCGGACAGGTCCTCAACAATCCTTGGGGGCCCGCCCGTGTGAAGAGCGTCAAGGTGAAGGTGTCGCTCAAATTCGCCCGTGAAGTGGCGGAACTTCGGGGAGTCGATCTGCTCACGCCTGAAGTGCGTCCTGGGGGCGAAGCGCGGCTTCGACTTCGGCTGGAGCCTTATGACGGAAAACAGGAGACGCGCGTCGTTCGCGTCGCGATCCCTCACCGTTTCGCCGGTCAGACCGTCTCACTCACCGTCCGCCCGGGCTACGCCGTCGAACCACACCGAGCCGCACCGGAATCCCTGGCGGAGCTGGTCTCCAACCTGGCCGTCGGTACCTTGAAGCCTCGAAGTATGGTGGTTTCTTACGATACGGGCGAAGGGGGTGCGGCTCTCGAAGGCGTTGTCGCCGAAAACCTTCCGCCTTTTGCTCTCGATACGCTGACCAGCACTCATTCGTCTCAATCGCCGGCTCAGTTTCGCTCAGAACAGCACCAAGTGGTTTCCACTCCTTATTTCGTGATTGGTACCGATAGCGTGCGCGTGCGCGTTCGGGACAAGTAGCCTCCTCCAAGAAGAGAACAAATCCTCCTCGATGTTTGAATCATGAAGTTTTCATCCAACAATCTAGCCACGTCCGCTCGCATCCTTTTCATGGTCTGTACCCTGACGGGATCGATCCTTTGGTCTTCGCCGAGCGGCGCCGTGGGAACACGTCACTTCGTTCTGGAGTCTGGGGCTGATTTCAAAAAGGGGACCCTCGAGGGCGCGGCGGTTGATTCTTCCGGGTACCTGCGTCCCGGATTTGATCTTGGAAGCATCGAGGTGCAGGGCGCTGACAGTGTTTGGGACGTGCTCGAAGATGACGGAGGACTGCTCCTTGCGACCGGCAATCGAGGCAAGTTGTTTCGGGTGAAAGCGGGCAAGGCGACGGAGGTCGCGAAGGTGGAAGCCCTGGCGGTCACGAGTCTCGTGCGCGCCTTTGGGAGAGTCATCGTGGGGACGATGCCGGGTGGCAAACTCTTCGAACTTCGGGGCGAGAAGCTCACGCCCTTTACGGAGCTGAAAGAGGGCGAGCACGTATGGGATCTTTCCTACGACGCAAAATCTCAGGCGCTCTTTGCCGCTACCGGGCCTTCAGGAAAGCTGTATAGAGTGACGTCCGACGGCACGGCTCAGGTTTATTTTGACGCGCCGCAGGGGCACTTGGTGAGTACGGCGGCTCGGGACGGTCGGGTCCTCTGTGGGAGTTCTGGAGACGCGCGCTTGTATGAGGTCAAAGGGCCCGGTCGCGCGGAGGTTTTGTTTGATTTCTCCGCAACTGAGGTGCGTGAGATTGCGTTTGGCAAAGACGGGAGTGTGTTTGCCATCGTCAACGAACTGAAAGGTGGTCCTCGCTCCGACAGCATCAGCAAGACCGACAGCAAGAACCCGTCCAAAGGCAGCGCCCAAAGCGGCAGCGGCACTGTGTATCGGGTGGACCCGAGCGGGCAATTGGAAAAGCTCTTTTCCGAGTCGAGCGAACAGTTCATCTCCCTCTCTCTCGATGACCAGGATCGGCCTCTCGTGGGTACGGGAGTGGAAGGAAAAATCTATCGCATCGAGCCCAACCACGAGAGTGCGCTCGTGGGCGACGTAGAGGAGCGTCAGGTGGCAGCCGTCGTCAATCCGAAGAAGGGCGGCTTCGTGGTTTCTAGCGATCCGGTTTCGGTTCATCCCATTCTGAGCGTGGGCGGGCAGAACGCCCTCTGGATCAGCGGGGTGCTCGACGCGGGGATTCGCGCTCGCTTCGGGCGCATGACCTTTGACGCCACTGGCCGAGTGGCGCTCTCTACGCGCAGTGGAAATACGAAGGACCCTGACGAAACGTGGAGCGACTGGAGCCGTGATCAGGAGAAGCCGGGCCTGGTCGCTTCCGCCCCGGGCCGATACCTTCAGGTCCGAGTGCGTTTGCTGTCAGGCGAGGACGCCCGTCTCACGCGGATTGATATTCCCTTTCTCACGGACAATTTGCGCCCGGTTCTGACGAGTGTGACCGCGAAATCAGGTGCTCTTTCTCAAGGATCGAGCGGCGTAGCTGAGTCCGGTTCGCCTCTTTCTGGCAAAGCGCAGAGCACCATCAAACTTTCCTGGGACGTGGACAATCCGGACGAGGACGAACTCAGATACCGCGTCGATTATCGGTTGGCCTCGGATACGGATTGGATCTCGGCTCAGCGCCCCG
>CAYMQT010000039.1:24112-33775 GCA_964392575.1 uncultured Polyangiaceae bacterium | reverse complement strand
CGTGAAGCTGACGGACACCCAGGCCGACCTTCTTTTCGTCGTGATTGATCGAAAGAATGATGGCCTCGACGTCGTGCCCCTTCTGATAGATATCAGAAGGATTGTTGATCTTGACGGTCCAAGACAGGTCGGTTTTGTGAACCATGCCGTCCACTCCGTCCTCGATGCCGACGAAAACGCCGTAATCGGTGATGGAACGCACCTTGCCCCCGATCTTGTCGCCGGGCTTGTACTGATCGGTGAACGTCGTCCACGGATCGGGCTCAAGCTGCTTCATACCCAGGCTAATGCGCTTGGACTCTTTGTCGACTTCGAGCACCTGGCAGGCCACTTCCTGACCGATTTCCAGCATCTTGGAGGGATGCTTGATCTTCTTGGTCCAGGACATCTCGGAAACGTGGATGAGGCCCTCGACTCCCGGCTCCAGCTCAACGAAAGCGCCGTAGTCCGTGAGAGACATGACCTTCCCTTCGACCAGCTTGCCGACAGGATAAGCTTCTGCCGCATGACTCCACGGATCTTCCTGCGTCTGCTTCATGCCAAGGCTGACACGCTCAGTCTCTGAGTTGTACTTGAGGACCTTGACCGTCACCTCATCACCCACAGCGAAGACTTCACTGGGATGATTCACGCGACCCCAAGACATGTCCGTGATGTGGAGAAGTCCATCGATACCGCCCAAGTCGACGAAGGCGCCGTACTCGGTGAGGTTCTTGATGGTTCCCTGCAAGACTTGCCCCTCTTCGAGGTTCTCCAAAGTCTTCTCTTTGAGGCTGTCGCGCTCTTTTTCTAGGAGAACACGGCGAGAAAGCACGATGTTACCACGCTTCTGATTGAACTTGATGACCTTGAACTCAAAGGTCTGACCGATGAGCTTATCGAGGTTCCGGATGGGACGGAGATCCACTTGGCTGCCAGGCAAAAATGCCTTCACGCCGCCACGAATCGTGACCGAAAGGCCGCCCTTGACCCGCTGACTGATGGTGCCTTCGATGATCTCGTCACGCTCACAGGCGCTTGAGATTTCATCCCAGACCTTCATCTTGTCGGCCTTCTCCTTGGAGAGGGAGATCAGCCCGTCATCGTTCTCGCGGCTCTCGATGAAGACATCGACTTTGTCACCGGGGTTCACGTTGAAGTGTCCCTGGGCATCGATGAACTCGTCCTTGGTGAGGACGCCTTCCGATTTGCCGCCAATATCGACGACGACAAACTCGCGCATGACGCGGACAATCACACCAGTGACAATCTGTCCTTCGCCGCCGAGTTCGTGTTCATGCGCGTTCGAGACAGATGCCTCGAACATGCTCGCAAAGCTATCTCCAGATGCAGAGGAGACCTGCGCTGTATCAGTCATGTTAGTTACGGGTGTGTTGTGAAGAGGGGTTGGGGTGAAGGATCGCGCAAGTCCCACAACACGAAAAAAACCCTCGATTGACGCGCGATCTGGGGCGAGGTGGGTAGCGCACGGGCCTCCCGGCGTCAAACACGCTATTTACTCTTGGCCGCTGGCCTTTTTCACTGGCGGTGAAAGCGTGGAACCTCCAGGGGCAGAGGGCACCGCACTTGTCGGAAGAACCGAGTGAATCCGCGCACCTAGCTTCTTCACAGCCGACTCGAACTTCGCCCGATCCAGATGCCCGCTCGCCGAGACCACATTCCCGACCACCTTGTCTGCCCGGAGGTGAGCGAGCGGAACGAGGAGATCCTCATTGACCGAGTCTGCCCGGAAGAGCAGCCGCTTGTCATCGGCAGGGAGTTCTGTCGGCGTCTCGACTTGACCCCTGACCTCAAACGGATCGCCGGAAAAGACCTGAAGGTACCCATAAATGGGAACGGGAAGTTTCTTGTAGGCCTTGTTTCTGCCCTTCCGCTTCAGGGGAAGCGGATTTTGGGCAAGGACCGAAAGGGCCATGCCAGGCTCCTCCAGGAGGTCAAACTTCCTCGGCCTTGCGCTCTGACTCTGGGCTACCCGCAGGACTTTTTCTGTACTTGCCAAGAGAAGTAGCCCGTCTCGGGCGGTACCAAAACTCACACCACTCGGATGCACCAGGACGTCGCCCTTGATTTCAAACGGGATCTCTTCGTCAGAAAGCAGACGACCGACACCCTCCACCACACCATCGGTGCGAAACATTCCGGCACTTGCGAGAAGCCACTCGCCACCTTTGAGTTCGGCGAAGACGATTTCGCGAGTGTCGACGGTCAGCTCGAGCGTCGTCTTTCGCTCCAAGTGCTTAGCCCGAGTTTCTCCAGGCGCGCGACCCGTCTCGAGCACCGACAGGATGTGGCGTCGAAAGGGCTCAAAGACGACCGCTTGCTCGACGTTCAGACGGACGATGTACTCCGCATCAGCGGGCACATGCCGAAGCGCGACCGGTGTGTACTTGACGTACCTCGCGTAGATATAAAATGCCACACCTAGGGCAAGAGCCAGACTCAGCGCAAAGCCAAGAAAGACGAGCTGATGAGAGAAGGACTTGCGCTCCACGGGCCGCGCTTAGCGCACCTTCACGGCCTCTGCAAAAACTCCCGCACAAGCATTCCATGTTCCGACAGATGCTCGTCTTCCCAGGGTCCGGCGGCCGGACCCGAAAGGAGGATAGCAGAGGCGTCCCCGTCTGTACTGAGCTTCCAGGCAGCTGAACCGATCTTATGCTCATCGAGGAAATCGTGCCAAGCGGCCGCCTCGGCCGCGCACACGCCGGGATTTCTGGCAGTGCCCCCGTCTGCGTGCGTGGAGCCCCACTCCGTCACGAAAAGGCCAATGCCCAGATCGAGCGCATTCTTGGCGCGGTCGCGCAGCCACGATGTATGCGTGCACGAGTAGAAGTGAAGCGTGTAGAGCAGGTTTTCACCCGCGACGGGATCTGCCGCAGCGACAGCAACCTCCTGACTCCAGCGCGGAGTTCCTAGGACGATCACATTGTCGGGATCATGGAGGCGAATCGCCGCGACCAACTCTTCATGATAGGGTTTGAGTTCGTTCTGCCAAAACTCCTGCACCTCGCTTGGGCCGATGGGTTCATTGAAGACCTCGTAAATCAGGTGCGGATACTCACCGTACTTCTCTGCGATATAACTAAAGAATTCAATGGCTAGATCTTTGTGCTCGATCTCGTGAGTGTGAAAGTCGATGAGCGCATAGACGTCCGCCTCGATGGCTCCTTGAATGAGCATTTCTACATCTTCCAGGCGGGCCGGACGGACCTCTTCGTCGAGGTATCCGTTGTACCCCTCGATTCCATTGGCAATCCGGTAGACGTCGAGGCCCCACTCATCGCGCATGAACTTCATGTTTCCTGGATTACCCGAGTAATAAAATTCGTAGTTCAGCCACTGAGTGCTCACGCCACGAAGCTGAACGGGACTGCCGTCTTCCGCGCGGAGTTGGCCCTCCTTCACGCTGAGCTGCCCGTGCTTCTGAACGGGGATCTCAAAGGGTCCCACGCACTGGTCTGCGCTGTTACAGAATTGATCCTCTCCACAGGTCCCACAGGTGCCGCCACAATGATCGTCTCCGCAGGTACGTCGTCCGCAAGCAGGTTCGCACGCCCCGGCGCGGCTGATCTCGATGTAGTCGAGATTGACGGCGCCCGTGTCGAAGGTAAACCGCAGCACATGAGTTCCCTCGGTGAGCCCCACCCCGTCGATGTCCATCACGACGAAGTCGAGCCAGTCCGTCGCCGGAACAGTCACCGTCCCGCGCAGGTTTCCGTCGATGGAGATGCTGACTGAGCGGCCAGAAAGCTGTGAGGCCACCCGAAGCTTGAAATCCCACCCGCCGTCCTCTGGTACCGCAATGTCCCACTCGAGCCACTCTCCTCCGACCGAGTAGCCCACCAAGCATCCGCCGCTTGCCAAAATGCTCGCGCCAACATCAACGAACTCGTTCACCTCGCTTTCGCACTGAGCGTCGCCGTCCTTTTCGGTATCCGACTCATGCGCCCGTTCAAAGCTCTCCGCCTCGATTCTTGCAGGCAGGGGGATCCCCGGAAAATCCAAGGGCTTCGTCTCGCTCTTGGATCCTGAACGACGGTTTCCGAAATCATGCTCCGGGGAGTCGTGCCCACAGGCCAGCGGGCCCGCAAGAAGGAGAACAATCAGGACAAGCAGGAGTGAACACTTCATGGCCGCCACCCTGACGCATCAAGGGGCCCACGCACATCGCATTTGCGGGCAGTTTCTCTCGTTTGTCATGAATCGTCCCGACAGACCGGAACAATACACACCCGGTCTAGACTTCAAGCGCCCGTACACGACGCACGATCTCAGCCACGACGTCTTGAATGTCGCGGCCGGAGGAGTCCACCACGACGGCATCCGGGGCTTGCATCAGCGGGGCAATCGGGCGCTCCGTGTCTCGCCTATCCCGCTCATTGACTTCAGCGATGATCTCTTCGAGCGGAGGAGCGCTGCCCTTCTCCGCCAGTTCCGCTTGCCGACGTTCCGCCCGCACCTCTGCAGAGGCGGTGAGGAAAAACTTCGCCTCGGCGTCAGGAAACACGACGGAACCGATGTCCCGACCCTCAATCACCACGCCCCCTTCTTGACCCAGAGAGCGTTGCATCGCGAGAAGCGCTGCTCGTACTCCCGGTAGCTGAGAGACGATGCTTGCCCCGAGGGACGCCTCCCGAGACCGGATCAGCGTACTCACATCCCGACCGAACACCGTGAGCGTGAAGCTATCTCCCTGGGTCGACATCGTAATGGTTCCAGGAAAACTCAGTTCAGAAGCTGCTTCTTCCACTCGCCTGGCGTCAGAAAGCTCAATCTGGCGCTCCATGCACAACCACGCCACCGCCCGGTAAAGGGCGCCGGTATCCACCCGGGTGTAACCGAGGGCATCCGCGACTTTTCTGGCGACCGTACTCTTGCCAGCCCCAGCAGGTCCATCGATGGCGACAA
The DNA here is from genome assembly GCA_964392575.1 of uncultured Polyangiaceae bacterium. Taxonomy (GTDB): domain Bacteria; phylum Myxococcota_A; class Polyangia; order Polyangiales; family Polyangiaceae; genus NIC37A-2. The sequence goes on along the minus strand of CAYMQT010000039.1, from coordinate 28,867 downwards.
TGGGGCGCTTTCGGCGCTCAGAATTCATGCTGTCTTGACCTCAATCTCGGCTCCCAAGGCTTTCAAGGTTCCCACGAAGCGGGGAAAGTGTTCCCTCAAGCAGTCCACGTCGTCAATGGTACTCGTGCCCTCAGTCCCGAGGGCGAGAAGAGTACCCAAGACGGCAAGGCGTCCGTCTCCGCCCGTCGTCATTTTGAGAGGTCTCAGGGGCGCCTCTCCTTTTCCGGACACGGACAAGATCCCTTCGCTCAGCTCCGCCTTCACTCCTGCATTCATCAGAACGCCACAATAGCGCCCGAGCGCCCTCTGATCGGTCCCGTTTCCGCGCGGAATCAAATGCTCGAAGCGGCTCACCCCAGGCGCCTTCGCCGCAACAGCAAGCAGGGGCACGACGTCATCCTTCATGCGAATCGCGATCTCTCCCGCGACATGAACCGGGCTGAGGGTTCCAGCCCTCACAGTCACGTCACCGAAGGGCTCCCCCTGACGGTCTCCTCGCGGACTCACCCCTTGCACGCCCCCCAACAAACGAATGACGGACAAAACATCGCTGCGCGTAGGATTCAAACACACGTCGCGGACAGACACCGCACTTCGTGGCGTGATGAGGGCCGCGGCGAAGAGAGGCGCCGCAAGCGAAAGAGAGCCCATGTCCTCATAAATTTGCGGAGCCAGCGCGTCGTCGTCTCGCGGCGGATGAAGCACGGCCACCGTTCCTTGAACATCGAGTGGGGCTCGGCAGCGCAGCATGGCTCGCTCCAAATGATCGGCCGAAGCAAACTTCTCTTCGACGACCGTCTCCGTGGAAGCACGCAGGCCCGCGAGCAAAACCGCCTGTTTGACCCAAGGGAAAACCCCATTCGTACTGACAGACAGCCCCGCCGGGCGCTCATTTTCACGGTGGGGCGAAAGGATCACGCGCACCTCCTTCCCGACCGACGTCGCCTCTAGCCCATGAACTTCAGCCAAAGCAGGCACGAGAACCTCCGCGACCGTCTCATCGACGATGAGCTCGGAGGCAAAGGGCCGCGACACCAAGAGAGACAGCGCAAGGGCTGCCACCTGCGAATCACCGCTGAGGTCGAGCACGCTTTCAGATCCCTTGAGCCCGAAAAGTCCCGTTCCATGCACACGAATGATCTTGTCATCGTATTCAGTTTGCACGCCCAATTGCGAAAGGAAACGCCGAAACACGGCCAAACTCCGCTGCTCACCCCTAAAGGCTAAACTGGAAACGCCCCGACTGAGGACAGCCATCGCTAGACGGCACAATGCGATCTCTTCGTCACCAGCAACGGGGACGCCGCCCAAAAGCGGCTCTTTCTGCGCCCTGACAACTAATTGGGAAGCCAACCGCCACCCTCCTCTTGGCCGAGCAGCTGAGAGGCATTTTTAAGGAGTTCGGCCACAGAGTCTCCACGAAGCTCCGCAACCACCTGCGTTTCTTTGCCCGTGGGTTTCGCTTCCAAGCGTACGATAGGTTGTGGGATCTGAAGGGCGGCTAGAAGGACTCCGTAGCGATCCAGCGATTCGGTCAAACCCTCAATCCTTTTTGACGCTTCCTCCGCGCTTTCCGGATCTCGATAAGACAGAGTCCCCGCGAAGTTGAGGCCCGGCTCTTCAAAATTCCCGAGCAACCGTGCCGCCCGCACGGATTTCAGAAGCTCCACCTGCTCCCCAAGGGTGCTGGGAATGGGTTGTGCGTCGAGATCCACACCGATTTGAAAATCCGCAGAGCTGCGGCTGAGCATGCTCTCAAACCATTTGGGGACATGGCGGGCCAGGCGTCCTTCCTGCACTCCTTCGAGTACCCGGCGCACGCTGAGCTGACTGCCGAACACCATCGTCTGATCTGTCAAGATGGCCATGGCGACTTCTCCGGCGACGTACATGGTCGCCCCCGCGTAGGAGACCGTCAGGATTGCCTTGCCACTTTCCGTCTTGGGATTTTCTTTGATGCTGGTCGCCGTCGCCTCACCGCGAAATTTTCCCTTACAAACAAAGGTCATGTCCATGCCCCCCGTCGCGTACATCGCCGCTACCACCACAGAGATGTCCCGTTCGGGTGAAATGCCGGCCCCTTTTGCAAAGGGAAGCATCTCAGTCAAAAGACGGCCAAGCTCCTTGCCAAAGTCTGATGCAAACATCCGCTCCGCGTCAACGCGCACCAAGACCACCGCGCCAGGCGGGAGCAGGCGAAAGGCGTCTTCGTCGATTTCTTGGGTGCTGGCTCGTCTACCTTCCCCCGTGACCAAGATCACTTCCTGAGGCTTGGCGCAACCGAGAACCAGACACAGCAAGAGCAAACCAAGAACAAGTTTCGTCTTCACGCCAACACCTCCCGGAGCGCAGCGAGGAAACGGTCATTTTCGGCTTCCGTTCCCAGGGTGACGCGCAGACTGCGCTCAAGACCGGGGATCGGTCGTACAATGACCCCCTGAGCGAGAAGTGCCTCATAGATCTCGCTCGCCGGGCGCTCGAAATCGGCCAAGAGAAAATTAGCCTGGCTTGGGTACACACGAGAGGCAAGCTGACCTAACTGCGCTGTCACTCGACCCCGCTCGCGGTGGTTCAGCGAAATGACCTGCGTCAGATGCGTCTGATCCGAAAGCGCCGCGCGGGCGGCCTCTTGGCTGGGCACGCTGACGTTGAAGGGCGCACGCAACCGATTCATGAATCCAATGAGTTCGCCGGGACCGATCCCATACCCTACCCGAAATCCGGCCAATCCATACGCCTTGGAGAACGTGCGCAGCACAATCAGGCGCTCTCGGAGATGCCGGAGCTTGAGACTATTCGGGTAGTCGGGCTGATCCGCAAACTCGAAGTAGGCCTCGTCCATCACAACGATGACTTCCTCCGGCACGCCCCTCAAAAGCTGCTCGACAGCTTTTTGCGGAACGTAAGTCCCCGTCGGGTTGTTGGGGTTGTCGATGATCATGACGCGAGTGTTACTCTTCACCGCCTGCGCCATGAGCGAGAGCTGATGCACCAGGTTCCCGTCTGTCGGAACTGCGGTGCTGCTCACGTTGTGCGCTGCTGCGACAACCGGATACATGCTAAAAGCCGGACGACCGAAGATCATGTGATGCTCGGGCGTCATGAATGTGCGCACGATGAGCTCGATGAGTTCATTGGAGCCATTGCCGTGAATGACCTCGGGCAGGGTCACTTGATGGGACTCAGCGATGGCGCTCCTCAGGCGATGGCCGGAGCCGTCGGGGTACCTGTGCACATGAGCCAGAGCGGCTCGCGCGGCCGCAACGGCGGCCGGACTCGGACCCAGAGCGCTCTCATTGCTGGCGAGCTTGACGATGTCGGAAAGGCCGCGCTCACGGGCGAGCTCTTCGATAGGTTTACCGCCCTGGTAGGGCACGAGCGCGGAAATACTCTCAGTCACCGGGGACTTCATGACGCCGCGAGCCTACACGGGCTTCACCGATTGGGTAGACACAAGCACCTTGATCGGATTCTAGGGGCCATTACGGTGCGCCCCATGATGCGTACCTCGCTCTTCGCCTCCGCGCTCCTTCTCCTCCCCCTGCTCGGGGGTTGCGATGAAAAGCCCGCCGCGGACACGACCCCGAGCACCGGCGAGTCTGCGGCCAAGACGGACAAGCAACAGCAGGTGGAAGCCCTGCTCAGACAGAACGGGATCGATCCGGCCACGATCGATGGAGGCACCCAGCAGCCCCCGGTCACGGGCGCGCCCCCCACGCCACCTTCTACCACCGCGCCGACGAACGCTGACGGAACGCTCTCATCTGCCCCGGGCGGAGCCGGAGAGATCCCCCTTCCGTTCACGGTCACACTCCTCGGCTCCGGAGCTCAACCTCACAAGGCCCTGAGTTATCGTTTCAGCAAAGGAGCCGTCCTCAAATTCAGCGCGGACATGGCAGTCGACACGACGCGGACCGTAGACGGTCAGCCAGATCCGAGCGTTCCTGCCGTGAAACTCTCGATGGCGGGAACGACGGAGACCGTCGAACTCAACCAGAACACGGCCACATTGAGAAGCACCTTCGCCAACATCACTCCCTCCGCCGAAGGAGTGCCTGAGTTCATGAAGGAACAGATGCTCGCCGAGTATGCGCAACTGAGCGGGATCCAGCTCATCGGCGCCGTCCAGTCGAACGGCCAGGTGATGGGCATGGAGGTCGTTCAGGGCGCTCTCATGAATCCACAGGTCGTCGCCCTCATGCAAAACCTTCAGGACACCCTCGCAAAGGGGTTTTTACCCCTACCGACCGAACCTGTGGGCGTGGGCGCGAAATGGAAAGCGGAAACCAGCATTCAAGGCCAGGGATTGTCGGGCAAGGAGACCACCGAGATCACCCTGACGGCTGTTCGGGGTGACAAGCTGAGTCTCCTGCTCAACTTCTCTCAATCCGCCGACCCCCAGCGCATCGACGCAGCCGGACTCCCGCCCGGCGCGCAAGTGGAGTTGCTCGAGATGAGCGGTCAAGGAAAGGGTTCGATGAGCGTCGATCTCGTCACGCTCGAGACCGAGAGCAAGCTCGACATCAGCATGAAGCTCGATACGCGCGTGTCCGGAGTCGGCACACCAGCTCCGGTGCAGTCCCTCACCAAAGCGGACATGAAGATTCATCTCAAAATGAGCAAGTAACACCCACTCAACCCAAGCACACCAGCCCAAAGGGCGAGGTGTGCAGCAGTCACCTCACAGCAAGAACTGCCCAAGCACACCAGCCCAAAGGGCGAGGTGTGCAGCAGTCACCCCACAGCAAGAACTGC
>CAYMQT010000039.1:22196-24012 GCA_964392575.1 uncultured Polyangiaceae bacterium | reverse complement strand
CCAAGCACACCAGCCCAAAGGGCGAAGTGTGCAGCAGTCACCCCACAGCAAGAACTGCCCAAGCACACCAGCCCAAAGGGCGAAGTGTGCAGCAGTCACCCCACAGCAAGAACAGCCCAAGGCACGCGAGGGCGAAGCCCGAGGAGTGCCGAGGCGCGCTCAGCACCGCCGGCGACTATGTAGGAGCCGACGGAGCGCACGCGGAAGTTGGAGGTGAGCTTTCGGAATTCATTTCCGAAAGCGAGGAGGGCTTGGAAAGCCCTCCTACAAGACAAGATCACCGAAGACCGAGCAAGAACTGCGCAAGGTCAAAGCGGCGACAGACTTCGAGCTTGTTGAAGATCGAAGCGACCTGGTTGGCCACCGTGCGCTCGGCCGTCCCCCGTGCAAGGGCGATGTCCCGATTGCTGAGCCCGTCGCACACCAGCCAAGCCACATGGGTTTCGGCGGAGGAGAGGCGAACCTCAATTTCTGGACGGGGTGGAATATCACAGCGTAGGCTGACGAGCTTTTCATCACCGTAGGCAACCTCGGCCAGGGACGCACGGCCGGCGCGCCCTTTCTCCGCTTCCGCAAGCACGCGCCAGGCCTGAAGTGCGGTGAAGCGCGACTCCGTACCCAGCTTGCTCACGCTATTTCCCAAATGCCCGCAGACGCACTGACGCGTGATGCCCATACGAACTGAAAGCTCGCGATCAGAAACGCCGGAGAGGACAGCCTCCAAGACTTCATGCTCGCGAGTGCTCATCAGCCCACCGCCCGAGCGGAGAAAGACACGCAATTCGGAGTGCTTCCGATGCACATCCACCAGTGTCCAATCCCCACTCATGAGGGATGCCCTGGTCAGTCGTGAAACGGTACCGACAGGCTGATGAACGACCTGATCGGCAAGCGCCCGCGGAGAAAGGCGTGTCTCTGATCGTGGCGCGCGATGTTCCGCCCGACGGCCGGATTCGGGTCCCCGCGCTGAATGCCCATGAACCGGAATGAGAGTGAGCGTACCTGCTTGATTGGCTGTCATGTGAAAACCCCGAGAATCCAAGAAGAGGACTAAAAGGAAATTAACCCATACAGCACCGATTTGCACCCACCCCTGGGCTCCGCGCCCCTTGGAGAAGCATAGCGTGTTTTCAAGGACTTACGGATGGACTCCCGCCAAGCGACTCGCCCTCCTTGAAGAATGATTCGGTCGGGAGATCCTATGTTTTGTCCGCTATCATTCGTCCAGACAGCCGATTCTTCGTAGGCGAGACAGGGACCGCGGAAAATTTAAAAAAAACGACGCTGCCCGGACACTCAGTTAAAATATGTATGAATGACCATCAACTGTACTGCAATTTTTTACTTTGGATGGATTGTTTAGGGCCTTGCGCTGCGACCCCCTTCTGACGAAGCCCACGAGGCCTCGGCCGAGGAGCCGAAGCAAGGCCCCGAAACAGATTCATTGATAAGGTGGGACGGATGAAAGTCGCCGTCCTCATGAAAGTCGCCGCCCTCAAAATGCTGGCGGCCGTGCTTGGCCTCGCAGGACTCAGCTCTTGTTCCAAGGAGTGCAGCGACTACCCCGTAGAACGTTTGGTCGCTCGCGAAATAGAAGATCCGAGCGAATGGGTGGACGAGGACGGAAACCTCCTCGTGCCCTGCAGCGAGTTCTGCCTGGACGAGTCCCTCATGGACTGTTCGTTTGGACGCCTGCGAGAAGGGGCGGAGTCTGATCTCGGCGGGACGGGCGGCGACGGCTCACAGATCTTCCTAGAGGTCCTTTGCCTCTACGAATCCGCATGTGAGTAGGTGGAGAGATCTCACCGGCTACAGC
>CAYMQT010000039.1:6293-22096 GCA_964392575.1 uncultured Polyangiaceae bacterium | reverse complement strand
CGGAAATTGTCACCGGCTACAGCCGGAAATTGTCACCGGCTACAGCCGGAAATTGTCACCGGCTACAGCCGGAAATTGCAGAGTCGGTCACGCTGATCGGCGTGTCGTCATGATTGGAGATGCTGGGATAGGTCGGGTTCCACGAACCGCCGCAGTTGTCGACGATGGTGGACTGATTGATGACGATATTCCCTGTGTGGTTGTTGGTCACAAAGAAGATGGCGTCGCCGTAGGCGTTGACCTCATTTCGCTCGATGAGAGAGCCACAAATACTGAGCGTCATAAGTCCTCCATCGTTGTAGATGGCGCCCCCGCTTCCCCCACCCGGAGTACCACTTTGCGCCGGGTTTCCTCCGTTACCGACCGCCGAGTTGTAAGAGAACAAGCTATTGTAGATGCTCCAGGACACGCCGATACTGCTGATGGCTCCGCCATTCGCCGCGGTATTTCCGTAGCCCTCCTCCCCCCCAAAGGTACAGTTGACCAGGTAAGCAGGCCGTCCCTCGTACTGCTGAAAAACCCGCAACGCACCGCCTCCGACGTCCGCTCCTTCGGCCGGAGCGTGATTGTTGAAGAAGCGGACGTTCACAGCTTTGAAGCGCCCACCTGAGGCGTGGATGGCGCCACCACTCGCGGCCAGAAGCGCCCGTTCATCATCGCCGTTCACTCCGTTCATGGAATTGCCGTCAGTAAAGGTGATGTTCTGCACGGTCAACCGCGGATGATCCTGGTTGTCGCAACTTGACGTGGTCCAGTGCTGGCGCTCATCGCAAGTGTTCATATAGAGAATGCGTGTGGTGCCTCCGCCACTCAGGGTGATCTTTCCGCCCCCGTCGATGACGACGATATCATCAGCGTCGTTGAAGACCTTGGCAGGCTCGGTCACGGTAATCGTGAGTGGATCCTCGCCACAATCGAAGGTGATCACTCCCCCCTCCGCGACGGCATCAATGAACGCCTGGCCGGTGCAGCTCTCCCGAGAACCGTCACCCACCACGGTCTTCGGAGAAGAAATGTCCTCTAGACCTGCCTCAGTCGGAATACCGCACATGTTACCCGTGTAGCCCGCCGGGGGACCGTCCTCGGGATTTGCGAGGGGATTTATCACCACGACGGTACCGTCGTCGTCAGCGTCGGACGAGCTACAGCCAGAAAAACTGATCCCCATCACCAAGAGACCCGAGAAGCACCCCCAAGCCCTGAACGGTTCAAGTTTGAAAGTCCGGGACACATGCCATTTCGATCTCATCGGGTACTCCTCATCATGCCGTTCAGCAGCATGATATTCAAGGGGGGGGCGGTTCAACAGCGGTTCAACAGGGTCGTCAGAATGACCCTCACCGAGACGGTACCCCGAGCAAGGGGATCTGGCTCATTAAAAAACAAAGCCACGGAAAGCCGTTCCTGGCCCGAACGGGACAAGGGGGTATCGGGATTGCGTACCGACACCGCGTTACCTGACGCCACATGTCCTCGCAGCCCGAGCGGAAGATTGTGGCAAAAGTCAGTGCACGGATGTCAGCTATCGGCCCTTTGCCTTCAAGGATAAAAAGGAGAAGTCCAAAGTCAGGTCGGGGGGCCACATGAGCAGGGACGCGCGCAAGAATCGTCGCAAACAGGTTTTCTTCATGACCGTCCGCTATCGAACGGCATCACGAACGGAGTTCATCGAAGAGCGCTCTCATGATGTAAGCGTCGGGGGCACTTTTGTGCGCACCGAAGCACCACTACCGCCGGGAACCCTCCTGAAGATAGAACTCCACCTCGCCTCTCATCCCCGGGCCATGGCTGGAGTGGGGCGGGTCGTGTGGACCCGTAAGGGTCATGGTCTCGAAGGCGCGGTGCCGGACGGAATGGGGATCAAGTTCGTGAAAATCGACAGCGCCTCACGGGAGTTGATCGCGCGTTTAGCGTAGTTGACCCCCGACGCCAAAGTCTCGACGAAATTCCAAACACTGAGGACTGCCTCGCTCGAACTCCCGACAAGTCGTGCCGCGATCCTCATAGATCCGACACGCATTGGGCTCGGTGGCTGTTCCGAGATGAGTGCAGGATCCGTCCGGGCGCGTGGCAAACGCAACCAGTCCGAAGTGCCCCGGTTGGATCTGAAGAGCGAGATCGCCACGACCGATGCGTTGCCAACGCAAGAGATCTTCCGCGGGGATCAAGATGCGACCGTCGTGCCCCGTGCGACAGCAAGCTCCACAGGTAAGACAGTCGAGCGTGTCCTCCGGCGCAGCAAAAGGCCGATCATGAGTCTTCAAGGGATCGGAGGTCAAGAGGGCGAGAGCTTACGCCAAGTCTCTCGCTCAGGGTCAAACTCGCGCCCGAACGGCCAGAAAATCGGCATAAACGGAGGCAAAATCAGCCAAGGCAGTCAGCTCCGCGCGAGTAAATTCCACGCTTTCGCGAGGATCGATCAACTCGATGAGACCGAGCGGACGTCCGCGGTGGGTTCCGGCCGCACACGCCACGGCTCGCCCAGGACTGACGACGGCAAACCGACCTTTTTGAAATCGTGCGTCCTGTGCCGTAGCAAGCTGATGAAACGGAGTCCTCTGTTCCAGCGTCGCACGAATGATGGGCTCCGAAAGTGGAGTTTCAAAGGCATCGAGCGCCGACGCCTTTTCGCCCACTGCTGCGTCCACGATGAAGTGCGAATTGTTAACGTCGTAGCGATGAATGAGCCCGCTCCGACAAGGGATGGCTTCGACAATGAGTTCAAGCAGAAGCAAAGCTCCCTCTTGATCACTTTCCGCGTAGTTGAGCGCCTGAAGACGACGCCGATAAGGAAGAAAAAGGTCCGCCTCCAGCGACGTCACGGGCGGAATGAGCGTTTCCAGTTCTCGGTTTCTGGTGGATGGAGGTGGGGGCGACACGCTCGATAGACCCTCCGACACCCGCGCTTCGGTCCCCTCTTCACCTGCGTCAGGCGGCGGCGCCGTGATTGTTTGACGCGGATCTCGAACGGAGGTTCCTCGAACGGAGCCGACGGCCGAGCGCGGCTGAAAGGAAGGTGGTGGCGGTGGGCGAAAAACACCACTCGGCTCTCGAAGGGACAAGTCCTCGCTCCTTCCGGCCAACGAAGGAAAGACGGCGTCGAGATCGGTCAAAGGAGGGGCAGCGATTGCAGGTACGGGCGAGGCGTCGCCCTTCCTCCGAAGGGCGGCCGTCGCTGGCGCCGACTCTGACCGTCTCGAACTCTGGAGAAGACTCGCAGTCGGTGCTGCCGACGGTGCTCTGGGAGTACTCTTGCTCGAAGGACGCGGGGGACCGAAACCTTGACCGCCGAGCGCCGGGCGTGACGAGACCGCTGCTTTTTTCCTTGCTTCCGCCCTCCTTGCTGCGGAGGCGACAGCCTCAGCTGCTGCCTTCTCGGCTGCTGCCTTCTCGGCTGCTGCCTTCTCGGCTGCTGCCTCTTCCCTTTCGGTCATCCCTTCAACACTTGTCTCTTTTCGGGGATGCGGACCGCGCACGGTCGAGATCGGCGGGCGACTCTCCCCTTCCTCCGCGAGCGCGCGAGCCTGCACGGAGACTGCTTCGAGCTCGGCGACTGCGGAAGTGAAATCCCCTGGCCGCCTCCCAGGGTCGGTGAGCTTCTTCACCAGCTCGGCCATGGGACGGCCGATCCGATATTCCATCCACGCCTTGGCACTGATTTCGTCTCCCATCGTCAGCAACGCATAGGCAGCCGCGTCCCGGAGCGTTTCCTCAAACATGGGCAAAAACTCTGCGGCCAAGGCTCCGGCCGTCTGGTCAGCCTCCTGCTCTTGGAGCGAAAGCGCGCCCTGAGAGTCTGACGTTTTCTGAACTGTCACTCGGGCTACCATGACACTCTAAAGGCCTTCAGCCTTTCCCCCTGGAGTTAGTCACCTCAAAGGCATCCAGCAGGCATGGAAACGACACCGGGCAGCCAGACTCCGGCAGCCAGACTCCGAGGGATCCGACAAAGTACCTAAAGCGAACTCCAAGGGGCGCGACAAAAACCAGGGCTAGATGTGGTTTCTTATCCGACAAACCATGCCGACATGCCTGTAGATTTCCGTGATCCTCGGAAGGCTTTGACCTACACTTTGAGGAATGTCTTATCGATTTCGCCCCCTGATCATCAACATCAGTGCCCTGCTCCTCATCCCTCTCGCCTGCAACAGCAGTCCTGAGTTCATCTCTTCATCGGGAGACGGGGACGGGGACGGAGATGGAGACGGAGACGGAGACAGCTGCGAGAAGTTCTATGGGAACGCCTGTGGGTCGCCTTGCGATACGGAAAACCCCTGCCTTGACGGCATGTATTGTCGAGCAGGAAAGTGTCACGCGGAATGCAAGAAGGACGCTGACTGTTCAGACTCCCGGGAGTGTTCTCCCACTGGCAAGTGCGGCGACAACATCATAATCCCCGGTGATGGCGACTGCGAGCCGCAGACTTGCGAAGAAGTCGGCTTTGCTTGCGGTCTCATGATCGACCGCTGCGACAACGTCATCGACTGCGCGGACGAAGGGCTCAGCTGCTCCGCCAACGAAATCTGCGCCGGAAATCCCACGGAATGTGTCGAAGGAAGTACTTGGGATACGTGCGACGTCTGCGACTCCATCCCAGACTGTAGCGCTGAAGATCAATTCACCGTTCTTCGTGGTCGAGTGGTGAGTCCCGGTAGAAATGATGGAGACACTGCGAACCAAGTAGGCATCCCCAATGCCCTCGTTTACATCTTGCGGAGCACCGACATCGACGAGCTTCCACCCATCACCACCGGCCTACCTAACGACGGCTCGGCCAGCTGTGATCGCTGCGAAGATCAGGACTACGGACCGGTGCTCACCGGAGCCGTGACCGACGCCACAGGCGCCTTCGAGATCAACGAGCGGATCCCGCTCGACACGGACATGATTCTCGTCGTGAAAGCGGGCAAGTTCCGCAGAGCAACCGTGCTGAATCTGCCTGAGAGCGGAGCTTGCACCGACATCCAGCTGCCCACGGACGCCGCCAACAACCCCACGCGCCTGCCTAGAAACAGCAATGATGGCCTCGCCGTCAACATTCCCCATATCGCCGTAGCCACCGGCGAAATCGACGGCATGGAGTGCGTCTTCCGCAAGATGGGCATCGATGCAGAAGAGTTCGGCTCACTGGGCAGTGACCGAAGGATTCATCTCTACCGTGCGAACGGAGCTTGGCCTTCGGATGCCGCATGCGCCAGCTGCGTCGCGGCCAGTGGCAACACCGACATTCGGAACAACTGTGAGGGATGTGGTCCTGATCCAGGACCTCAGTGCAGCGGCAGCGGAGGCAACAGTTGCAACAATTGCAAAGCCGGCGTTCTTGCGGCCTGCGATGACGCCTTCGCATCCTCGCTCCTGACCGAAGACGACGGCACCCTCCCGAACTACGACATGGCGGTGTTCAGCTGCGAAGGTGGAAGCTGGCCAGGCATCGGGCGCTCTGCCGCAAACCTACGTGAATACGCCAACCGTGGCGGAAGAGTCTTTGCGAGCCACCTGAGCTTCTCCTGGCTCCACGAAGACGCCGACGAACACGGCGACACTCCTTATAGCGAAGAGGAGCCCTACCTCACGGGCCTGGGGCCCTCCGCCAACTGGATCCCCGGTTCCGTGACGAGTCCGAGCAGTGGTCCCGGACGCATTTCCATCGGTCGTGATGATGCCAGCCCCCGCATCCAGAACTTTGCTACCTGGATGATCAGCGAAGGTGTCGTGGACGACGAAGACGACTCCTTCGACATCATCGATCCTCGCAGCCAGGTGAACAGCTCGGAGAGCGATAGCGGCCTTGGCCCGTACTCGGAAGAGTTCGTCTATTGCGAGAGCGGCTCCAACGGATGCGCCAACCAACGCGCTCAGCAGTTTTCTTTCACCACACCCTACGGCGCACCGGCGGACAACGTCTGTGGGCGCGTGGCGTACAGCGGCTTCCATGTGTCTTCCGGCGGAAACAACACTGCTTTCCGATATGCCATCTTCCCGAATTATTGTGAGGACGAAGACCTCGGCAACAACGGCATCCTGACGGATCAAGAGAAGGTCCTCCTCTACATGCTCTTCGATCTGGGCGCCTGCGTCGGAGACGATCCGCCCGGCACTCCCTGTGTCCCCGTGACTTGCCCGGCAGCTGCTTGTGGCGTCATTCCAGATCAGTGTGGAGGCGTCCTCGACTGCGGACCGTGTACGCCGGTCGTCCCGCGCTGAGTTTTAGGAGGGCGGAGGGCGGACGCCGCCCCCCTCATGAGGGTCTTCGCGTGCCTTGGGCTGTTCTTGCTGCTGGGGTGCGGCGCGATTTACGGAGAGTACGTGAGCGTCAGGTAGGACACGTCTTGATAGAAATCATCCGCGCTCTTGTTCGGATCGCTGAGAATCGAACCTGACGTATCCGTGTAGTTGCTGATGGTGATGCTCTCCTCTGTGCCCGGGTCGATCACCGTGTCATTCGTGTGAGTCCCGTTGAAAACACCCACCAGAACGTCGTCACTCCACACCTCCCCGTAGTCCACCTCAATCGTCCCGTCCGACATCAAAGTGATGTTGGCCGAATTGTCCCAGTCCTCTTCCTCGCGGTCGGCCAAGTGGTCGTACCAGATCTCGAAGCGGTTGGGGCACGTGAGGTACCGCATCTGGATGCTGCGATCCGGATGGTAGCCCCCCGCGTTCATATCGCCCCAGAACACGGCGATCCCGGGCTCGCTGACGTCATCAGAGCCGGGGATCCAATCAGAATTCCCCGTTCCAAAGGTCATTCCGCCGTTGGTGTTGAGGAACACGGAGGAATAGGTCGAACCATAAAAGTCGAAAGTGAATCCTTCGGCAAAGGTCACTTCGAGAAAGTCGTCGTCCATATCGCCGAACAAAGATGAATCGTCAGAAACAGGGGTCGGGAAAAGGTCGACCACACGGCAGGCAAACACCGTCACTTCATCTGTATCACTGAGTTCTCCATCGGAAACCTCGAGCGCTAAGACATACTCGCCAGGCTCGGTCACCGACAGAGTCGGAGTCGCTGTGTCCGCACCATCGAGTGTCGCGGATCCACCGCTGCCTCCAGAAGAAGGGGCGGATACGACGGTCCACGCATAAGTCAACGTGTCGCCATCGGGGTCGCTCGAATTCGATCCGTCGAGCTGAAGGCTGTTTCCATCGATCTCCGTGTCCTCACCGGCGTCAGCCGTGGGACTACGATTCATGTCACCATCGCCGTCACCGTCACCGTCACCGCCCCCCGTGCCGTCGCCGTCGCCGTCGCCGTCACCGTCACCGTCACCATCACCGTCACCCGAATCCCCACCCATGTCCCCGTCCCCATCACCGGCGTCGTCTATCGATCCGACTTCGCAGGCATTATTGACGACGAGGCTTGCTGCCATGGCGGTTACAAGAATACTGTAGTGAGTGAAGCGCATAAGGGATCCTTTGAGAGACTGAAGAAGGTAAGCTTGAAGGTCAAGGAAATCACAAAGAGGTGGGTCTGTCGACGCACCCTCCTCCGGTGGGAGCCTGCAAGACTGCCCGCATAAGGACTTCTACGGCCCTCGCCCCATCAATCCTCCCGGAAATTGACCAGAAACGGTTCCGTTGACACGAAAAAGCGACCTCACCGAAGTGAGGTCGCTCTCCGTTTTCCGACCGTTTTCTCCTTACTTACAGACGGCCCGGACGGCCAGGCGCTTGAAGGTTCCGACGCACGGATCACCAAACTGAGCATTGGTCGCGGGCACGCTACAGGAGTTGTTCCCGAGGCAGAGGGCCTCGACATCGCCTTGCGACTCTGTCGAGTGGCAAGAACTCGCCACAAGATTTCCGTCTCCACAGGTACCGGTGTACGTCCCATAGCTCGAAAATTCGATGCTCTGCATAACAGTGCCACCCGAACAAGTCAGGTTGATGGTGCCTCCTTCGGGCGCCTCCGCACAGATCGCTTCGAGAGCCGTCCGTGTCCAGATTTGATGCCTGGTGTCGTATTGACCGTTCCCAGAGAAATCATCCGATTCCCATCTGCCTCCGAGTCCTCGAATGCCCCAATGATATGTACCCGAGAGCCAGAACGGGAACTCCGTCATGGCGAGATCTCCCTGGTTTGCGAATTCGTCAAGGGCAGCGCCGGGCAAGAGTGCGTCATGTCCGCTCAAGAGGTCGTAGCTGAGTTCGATGCCATCGCAGCTTCCGACTCCGGTCTCAAAGTAGGGAATACATGCACTCGTCCTGAAATGCATGATGCGCCCCGGCATGCCCGCTCCACCCGTTCCCGGGTTTGCTGAGTTGCTCAAGAAGCGGATCTCGTCGGCGTCGAGCGCCGCGAACATGAAGTTAGAAGCATGTCCCCAGAATTCCGTTCCTGATTCGTCCGTTCCAAAGGGAGTCGTCGGGTTCAAGAGCGGTAGATCCGTGGACCGAACCTGCACGAACGGGTTGGTACCCCCAGCGTGCGAGTAGTTCAAAGCCAAAGTCCAACCACCACCATCGGTGACCATGTCACAGTAGCCCAAAACAGCACCCGTGCCGAGCGGATCGATGGCGTACTCACCACTGATGAAGTTCCCCTTTTGGAGCAGATATGAGCAGTTCGTGGCGCATGCTCCGACGCAAGGCGTACTGTCGCAGGCGTCGCCTTCTCCGTCCCCATCCTGATCGATCTGGGCAGGATTGTACACGCCGACGCAGTTATCTGCGTCGTTGTCGATACCGTCGTTATCAAGGTCCTCGGCGACGCACAGATCGAACGAATGGTCGATTTCACTGTCATCAAGTGAGCCATTGCGGTTGTCGTCGAGGCCACTTTCTATCAAGAAGCCTCCCCCGGCGCACACGCCACCCAGCGGCAACGTAGTCACCTTGATCAGCTGATTGAATCCATGGGACCCATCCGCTCCATCCGCACCTGGATCTCCGTCTGAACCATTGCTCCCAGGCAACCCATGGCTACCATCCGAGGCATTTGTTCCCGTGCAGATCACGCGCGACACGAGCTCTTCACGCTCTGTGAGCACGCCGTCACAAGCTGCCGCCGAGCCAGCTCCACCTTCTCCGCTCACGATGCCAGTGTCCGGCCCCGAGGCGACTTCAATCCCGCCGGTCGTGCACTCAAAAGTAGGACCGACGGGAGTGACGCGCATGACAGGCGGACATGAGTCGGGTCCGGGCGCGCCGTTGCAGAGCGTCACCGATGTGGTGACCTCGCTCGTGTCGAGCTCACCGTCCGCGTTGTCATCTGGACCACTGGTCACGATCACTCCGCCTTCAGGACAATCGTCGATCAGCGCGACGGCAGTCTCCGTGAGGACGAAAATGCCGTGTGCCCCCACGTCGCCTTCAGAGCCGTCTTCGCCCGGTTCGCCCAGGGAGCCATCATTGCCATTTTCACTGGAAACGTCAGGACCGTTACAAATATTGTAGCTATCACTGACTTCGCCAGACTCGAGCTTGCCGTTTCCGTTCTCGTCCCGACCCGTCCGCACCACGGTCCCGCCCGATGCGCAAACGTCTCCCGCCGCTATCGCGCTTGCAGAAACAAGCATGTTTTCCACGTCGACCGTTTGGTCGCCGTGCGTATCTCCCACGTCATTGTCGCAGGCAACCGCGAATGCGGCTCCAAGAGCTGTGACACCGAAAAGTTTTTTGTACTTCATTGGGTTCATCTTTCCTTTGCTCTTGAACCTCAGAAGCAAGACAAATTTTGGTGATCGGCTTCGCCCGGATCGAGCACACCGTTGCCGTTGTCGTCGACACCGGATTCGAGAAGAAGGCCTCCGTTCGTGCAGGTGACGTGACCAGAAGCCACGGTCGTCAGACGAATCACCATGCTAGTTCCGTTTTGGCCCGGTGTGCCGTCGTTGCCGGGAGTTCCCGGATCGCCATTCTCTCCATCGGATCCAGGAGTGCCATCTGCTCCGTCGACACCGTTGCAAACCACTTCAGTCGCGGTGACCTCGCTCGAATCGAGCAATCCGTCGCAGGCAACAGGTAAACCACTCATGCCTCCAGCACCTCCTGCGCCATCAGTGCCATCGCCGCCTCCGTCGGCTCCGTACTCCACCATCACACCGCCAGCCGCACACGGACTTGGACCAGAAAGGGCGGTCACCTTCATGACAGGAGCACAGGCTCCCCCCCCACCGATACCGCTACACACGGTCGTGCTCGTGTCGATCTCTTCAGAATCGAGGATTTCGTTCCCGTCATCGTCAGCGCCAAAATAAATCACCGTGCCTCCGGCGGGGCACACGGAGACTTCTGCTGCTGCGGACGAAGAAAGGAGGACCGGTGCGTCGTCGCCGTCGGGTCCATCATCGCCCTGCTCGCCATTGAGCCCTTCGTTGCCGTCGTTCCCGTTCGTTCCACGATTGCCGCTGCCTTGAGTGCCATGGCAGACATTGACGCTTGCAGTGACCTCGGCCTCCGAAAGTTCGCCATCGCCATCTTCGTCGTTTCCGGTCTGAATCCTCAGACCACCGGCCTCACACACGTCGCCAGCCTCGATGTCACTGAAGCTCGTCAGAGCTGCAATTGGAGCGACCACCGACGGCTCATTGCCGTCCTCTCCACAGCCAAAGACCATGAACGTGCCCATCAGGGCGAGACCAGTGCGAATTTGAGGATTCATATTTGTTTCATTTCTCCAGGTCAGAAAAGGAGGCGCGGCTGTCCCATTGTCCATGGGGTTCTCCCCCGCGCTCACCACGAGTCTTCATAGGTATCACAGAACAAATGACTATAGCAAGCGCGTCCGACCAAATGGTCGAAAAGGAATGACATGCGTTTTTATTGTTTAATCATATGATATATGACATGCCGACCATGAAGTACGGCCCAACTCCACTGGCACATAATAGTCAATAATCAAATACGAACGCCCCGGGACCCACGACGATCGCTGTTTGATTTTTGAGTCGGAGTTAGTCCTCTTCGCGCCCTTTGAGCAACGAATCCCGGAGCGCGCCAAGCAAGTCTTGCTCGACCACCGGGGTCACGTCGACTTCGGGAAAACGGTCGCGGATCAAGCGGTTGAAGAGCCCGCCTTTGCCAGGCGCGCGCAGCAACCACTCGAAGAGGCTGCGTGGCACCTTGAGATATTGAAAGACCCGACCGTTCTTGAACTCAATCTCGAGGATTTGCGTTTCGTCGTCATAGCCGACAGAAACAAGTGCTTTCGATTCGACGGACACGCGCTCCACTTCGAAGAGTGTGTCACTGGCAGAGCCTAAAGCAACCACCCGCGGGGTGAGCAGCAACGGGGACTTTCGCATTTTTGAGATGAACTCTATGCTGAGCGTGGCGCGTGATGCAAAAACCCTCAAATCCCTGGAGAACGCCGTGAGGGTCGGTCGAAATCTGCTCGCTGCCTTGTTATTCTTGTCGAGCGCTTTCTTCTCGATCGGTTGCTCTGAGGAAAAGCCCCCGCCCCCCGCCCCTCCGCCGATCGAACCGAAGAAGAACGTCACGCCCCCGCCCGACTTCTCGGGACCCATCGATCCCGAATGGCCTCCGTCCGCTCCCGTCGATCTTCAAATTGAACTCCGGGCATCGCGTTTGCTCCGAGATCACTTGAAGGCGAATCCCAAGGCGAGCGCTCGTTCTTTTTCCCCGGTGGAAGGTGCCACAGAAGGGGTCTTCGTCGATCGAGGCAAGATCGGGGACTTCGAGTACCTCGAAGTCATTGTTGGCCCGATGCGACACCCCGACGACCCCATGCCGCTCGTCGTCCTCTTTCACGGACGTGGTGGTAGCGCCAAGGTTCCGTCGGAGCCGTTCAAAAGTCCCTTCCCCTTGCGTATTTTTATTCCCCAATCGCCCGATAAGCTGGGCCCCGGCTACACCTGGTTTGCCACCTGGACGATGTCCGGAGAGCTCCAGCTCCTCACGCGGTCCATTTCCGCTCGAGCCGACGAAATGGCAGCGGCTATCGAGGCTTTCCGCACACTTCGACCGACTCAGGGCAAGCCTATCCTGGTGGGGTTCTCCCAAGGCGGGATGATGTCATTCGCTCTCGCCACTCGATACCCACATCGTTTCGGTGGCGCCTTCCCCATCGCCGGCTGGTTGCCTCCACCTCTGCTCCCGGTGCCCAAGAAAGAGCAGAAGTTTCCTTATATCTACGCCCAGCACGGCAAAAACGACAAGACCGTTCCCACTGAATACGGACGCGAGACCGTGCGACGCTTACGCGCTCTCGGACTCTTCGTCGATTATCGGGAGCTGCCCCACGTCGGGCACATCGTCACCCCTGATATGGAGGCAGACACTCGTCGCGCCTTGACCCGTATTCTGAAGCCCTACGCTCCGACCTCAGCTCCAACCATCAGCGCCCGCTGAGCCGCGCCTCCGACGAAACCAGGCGATGACGGCATATCGAGCAACCTGCTCTGCGCAACTCTCGCGCACGCAAATCAGTACGTCGCAAGATTTGCGCATTCGACTCGAAGGGTTGTGAGCGATGAGCGCCGCATCGGCTGAATTGATGCGAGTTCCGGACATCGAGCATGCCAGTCCGGCATGCTCGAACTTGGGCATACGTCTTGCTTTGCTCTCCATGAAAGGAGGGTCTCTCGATGCTCGCAGCAGAGATCATGAATCGCTTTTTCGTTGCCGTACGGCCAACCGACTCCGTTCAGGACGTCGTGCAGGTCATGACGTATGAGCACGTTGGTATCGTTTGCGTCTGCGACGATGCCGGCTGCCCGTTGGGCGTCCTGACGGACCGAGACATCATCATCCGCGTATGCTCCCGAAAAATCTCCCTCGAACAGACGGTAGTTCTTTCAGTCATGACGCCAGATGCACTCGTCTGTCGCCTCGACTCCGACATGTCCGACGTGGAAATCTTGATGCAAAAACGGTCGGTGGGACGCCTGTTCGTGGTCGATGACCAAAGACGTGTCGTCGGCGTGATCACCTTGGCCGAGATCTGGCATTTCGAAAGCCCACACATGGCAGGCGCTCTAAGTCGCAGGATCTTCGAACGGGAGTTTCGGGTGGCCCCGACCGGAGGACACTTCGATTGCGGTCGACCGAGCCCCCATGAAGCGAGTTCGAGTGCGCCAAAATCGCTTCCAAAGGAAACTTCCACCATCCGCACAATTGATCTCTGACCGAGTCCTCGTGGCGCTCCCATTCCTCGGGATAAGCTACAGCGCTCCTGTGACTTCCCGACCCGCCTCTTCGTGGCCCTTCGTGCTTCGCCCTCGAACGTGGGGAGTCGTTGCGATGGTATCTCTCGTGCTAGCCGGCACTTGCTGGTACAGCTTCGGGGAACGCTCACCTCGACGAGCGAAGATCGGTCCGCAAGTCATCTTTCGTGGTGTGTGCGATGCGTCGGGCGCGGTACCCCTCAATTCCACGCAACTAGCACTCGCAGACGATGAGGACAATCGCTTGCGCGTTTACGACACCAAGTCCGGAGGTCCACCTCTACGCATCTTGGATGTGACAAGTCCATTCTTCCCGAAGAAGGAAGCCGATCTAGAGGCCGCCGCGAGCATCGGTCAGCACGCTTTTTGGCTCAGCTCCCACGGCCGCAACAAGAAAGGAAAGCTCAAACAAGAAAGGCTGCTCTTCTTCTCGACTAGCTTCCCTACCACCGATGGACCATTTGAAGTGATCGGAACCCCATACCGAAACTTGCTCGACGACCTTCTGGCGGATCCTCGTTTGACCCCGTTCGATCTCGCTCGGGCAAGCCAGCTTCCTCCGAAGGAAAAGGGAGGCCTGAATCTCGAAGGAATGACAGCTACCCCGGAAAACCACCTGCTCCTCGGCTTTCGCAGCCCGACACCCCACGGAAAAGCGCTCGTCGTTCCTCTCGAAAACCCGCTTGAAGTACCGCACGGAGCTACGGCTCGTCTAGGCGCTCCCCTTCTTCTAGATCTCGGGGGCCTGGGGATACGCTCCCTGTCCTCTTGGCGTGGACGCTATCTGATCGTTGCAGGGCCCTACGACACAGGTCCCTCCCGATTGTTCGGTTGGCTTGGGCCAAACCACCCACCTTACCTCATTTTGAGCGATCTTCGAGGACTCAACCCTGAAGGATTCTTTACCCCCGAATCGCGCGACGAGATCCTTCTTTTGAGTGATGATGGTGCCTTGGAAATCGACGGCACCCCTTGTAAATCTCTGCCCGATTCGAGTGCCAAGCGGTTTCGCGGACTCTGGGTCGATCCGGGGTATCGCTGAACGAGAAGGCATAGCCCGACCGGTCCTGGGAATCAGCAAAGTTCAGGGAAACAGAAAAAATGTACTGCTGAAGCAACCCAAGAGAGTCTCAGTCACCTTGTGCTCGAAAACCTGAGCCCAAAGCAGCCCGATTGGCGTACAGCTTTGTGTGATGAAACCCCAACCTTCCTCAGGTCGTTCGCGTGCTCCCTTTTCTTTGCTCGGCGGTCTCTCTTCGCTAGCGCTTCTGGCAGCCGCGCTTCTAGCGATGACCGCCACCTCCGCGTGCGGGGGAAACGGAGACGACAAGGATAGCGACGACGGAGATGGCGACGGGGACGGCGACGGCAACGGTGCGGGCGGGACCGGCGATGGCGATGGCGATGGTGCGGGCGGAACTGGCAATGGCGACGGAGGGAACGGCAACGGTGCAGGCGGAACCGGTGGTGGAGGAAACGCCACTGCCTACGATTGCGATCCAGCGCAAGGAAACATTCCCCTGCTCACGCTCGAAGAGGTGGAAGATGGATTCGATAGGCCCGTGCTCATCACACACGCCCCTTCAGACCCACGTCTCTTTGTGGTGGAGCAGGATGGTCTCATCCGCATCATCGAGAACGGAGCAGTCCTAGACGAGCCTTTCCTCGACCTCACGAGCGCAGTGAACTCCGTAGAAAACGAACGAGGACTCCTCGGCCTCGCCTTCCACCCGAACTACACTCAAAATGGTTTATTTTACGTCTACTACACCGCCGACGGCGCTACGACGGACTACAGCAACGGGGCTTCGATCTTAGCGGAGTATTCTGTGTCTGACGATCCAAACCTTGCGAACCCCACGGAGCGCGTCATCTTGGATGTGGATCAGCCCGCCTCGAATCACAACGGCGGCCAAGTCGCCTTCGGTCCGGATGGAATGCTTTACCTCGCGCTGGGAGACGGCGGAAACACACCACAACACGGCCAGAACGAAACCCTTCTTCTCGGCTCACTCTTGCGCATCGACATCGATGGTCGACAGGAAGGTCAGTACTCCATCCCCGCTGGCAACCTCAGCGAGATCCTGGAAACGGCGGCTCCGGAAGTGTTCAGTTACGGATTTCGCAATCCTTACCGCTACAATTTCGACGCTTGCACGGGAGATCTCTACATCGGTGACGTGGGACAAAACCTATGGGAAGAAGTGACCATCACTGCCTCGGGTGTGGGTCAACTCAATTACGGGTGGAACACGATGGAGGGGCTCCATTGCTACAGTCCCATGACCGACTGCGACATGACCGGCCTGACGATGCCGCAGATTGAGTACTCACGCGGCGACAGCGGCTCTGTGGTGGGGGGCACGGTCTACCGAGGCAGCGAGATCCCTGGTCTGCGTGGCAAGTATTTTTACGCCGACGCCCAGCAGACCCGCGTTTGGTACACGCAGTACAACTCAACCACGAACATGGTTGAGCCCCCGACGGAACTCACCGACGAAGTGAATAGCAGCGGAAAAGTCATCGTCTCCATTCAAAACGGGCACGATGGTGAAATTTACATGAGCGATCTGATTGGCGGCGCGATCTACAAGCTGGTGGCGCAGTAGTTCAGGCGTTCGCCCAAGTCTCGGCCGCTCAACCGAGCACACCTGCCGTTCAAGCCAAAATCCA
>CAYMQT010000039.1:0-6193 GCA_964392575.1 uncultured Polyangiaceae bacterium | reverse complement strand
AGCTTTCGGAATTCACTTCCGAAAGCGAGGAGGGCTGGAAAAGCCCTCCTAAAAAACGGTGGGCGCAGAGAGACTTGTGCTAGCGACAGCAGCGGCTCTCTCCTTTACACGGCTGTCGACCAGATCCGCACTTCGCCTGTAGGTCGCCCAAGTCTCGGCCGCTCAACCGAGCACACCTGCCGTTCAAGCCAAAATCCAAGGCACGCGAGGGAGCAAAGCGACCGGAGAGTGCCGAGGCGGCCTCAGCACCGCCGGCGACTATGTAGGAGCCGACGGAGCGCAGCCGGGAGTTGGGGGTGAGCTTTCGGAATTCACTTCCGAAAGCGAGGAGGGCTGGAAAAGCCCTCCTAAAAACGGTGGGCGCAGAGAGACTTGAACTCCCGACATCAGCCTTGTAAGGGCCGCGCTCTACCAACTGAGCTATGCGCCCGAGCGAGTCCCCGCGACTTTCTCGCAGGTGGTCCCTCGTTGAGGAGCTGGGCCCCTCGGGGAGACGATGACTAGACGCTGCTGGACCTCGATGCAAGCCCCCCACCCTACCCGGGCCACGGTCCCTTCAGCGATACTCATCGGGCACGTGGCAGATGGGCGCGTTCATGACGTCTCTTGCGTCAAGGTTCGACCGCAAGAGGCGCGCCAGATCCGGAAACCGTCGAGCGACCACCTTTTCATTGCGCCCAGCGTGACCGAACAAATTACCCGCAAGTAGACCGATCAATCCGGTACGCACGTCCCGGGATTGGCGCTCCTCGGGACAGAAGGCGAGATCGAAAAAATCACCCGAGTAAAACCCGACCACGACCGCCTCCATCATACGAGCGGATGCACGGACCTCCTGCTCATAGGCGTGCGGAGAGAGATCTCCGCGAATCACTCGGTGAAGTCGCTCTGCCCCCTCCATCGCAAACAATACCCCAGAGGAGAAAACAGGATCGAGAAAAAGGGCCGCATCACCGACAAGAGCCCAACCTTCGCCGGTGAAGTGCTGCGCACATTCCGTAAAGTCTGCGTATCCTTTCGGGGCGGCGACGAGCTCTGCGCCAGAGATCGCCTCACGCACCACTCGACTGCGCACCAACATCTCTTCCCAACTGAGATCTTGAGCGTCCTTTGTCTGGACTCCCCCTACGCTGATCAACCCCTCACCCAGAGGAATCACCCAAAACCACAGTCCATCCTCACCGATGACAGCCACGTCGCCCGGCTCGCAACCCGTCGGTAGTTGACCGCCCCGGTAGTGCGCGCCGCGCGCCCGGTGCCTAAGGACCGGGTGGCGATCGTAAGTAGTCCAGTGCCTTCCAAAGATGCGGCTCCGTCCCGAAGCATCGACGACCCAGTCGTACCCCTCTGGCGCCTGTCGTACGTGCTCCGCAAAAAACCTCGCGCCCGCCGCTCGTGCCAACTCCCGCAAGCGTGGATCGAGCAAACGTCGATCCACTTGATAAGCCGTTTCATAGGGACACGCCACGGCTTCCCGAAAGTCGACACGCACCTCCCGATCGCGCCTGTAGAAAACCGCCCCGCGCTTGATGACCGCCGTGTCCCAGTCGAGCCCAAGCAACGACCAAACCCGATGGCCATAGGGCAAAAGGGACTCTCCCACCCCGAGCGCCGGGGTAGCCGAGCGTTCAAACACATCGACGTGCATGCCGTCGCGCGCGAGCAGGGTGGCAAGAGTAGAGCCCGCCGGCCCAGCGCCAACAATCGCGATGCGCTTCTGAGAGAAGGAGGAAGAGGGCATGGGCGTCGACGATACGTCATGCCTGGTTTCTCACGAACAGGCTCCTGTGGCGAGGGCGAGCCCAAGGCGCCTGTCGATCCCTCAGCAGCCGTCCAGTCCGCAGTAGGCGCCCTCCTGCTCCGAAGGGTTCGCGGGCGACGCCTCTTTTGAGAGTTCAGCCTCGGCGAGGGCCTTCTCGATCACCTTTTCGAATGTTTCCGGCTGCTGAGCCCCACCGACGCCATAACTTCCGATGACATAAAAAGGCACACCGCTTACCCCCATCGAGCGAGCCGTGTCTTCGTCCTTTCGCACTTCGCCCCCATAGTCCTCAGAGGCCAACAGCGCCGTAGCGCGATCCGGATCGAGGCCCACAGACGCGGCAATCGACACGAGCGCCTGCGGGTCATTGAGATCTTTTCCCTCACACAGATGAGCGTCAAAGAGAGCGCGAGCCAGGGCCGACTGAACTTCCGGGCCTTCAGTCAGCGCCCACTTGAGCAAACGATGCGCGTCGAAGGTGTTGGCAAAGATAGCTGAATCGAAGTGAAAGGAGATCCCGTCCTCAGCCCCGACCTTCGTCATCTGATCCACCATGCCCTGAGCCTGCTCATGAGTGCGCCCATACTTCTTGGCGAGCCGTCCGACATAGGTCTCACCCTGGCTGACTTTCGCGAGCGGGCGCGGATCGAGTTCAAAAGAGTGCCATTCAAGCTCCAGGTCGACTCCCATCTGCTCGGCAGCTTTGAACAGTCGTTCTTTTCCGACGTAACACCAAGGGCAAGCGACGTCGGACCACACGTGCACCGGAACCAGGGGACGCTGAGTTTGCTTCATGGTCGACAACATAGATCCGCTCGTGCAGACGCGCTCGCACGAGTCGACGAGCTTCGGCGGGACCCGTTGTGTCCCAGCCTCAAAAGCTCAAAAAGCATGGTAGAATGCGCGTCATTAAGGGAAGACCGTGCATTCTGCCATGATTTTCCTCCGCCTATGCCGGAGGCTGCTCTCTCGGGGGCGCCACGGGAGCTGCGGCAGGCGGGAGACCGTCCGGAGCACCTTCGTCATCCTCGGGCGTCGCCGGCTCTTCCCGGTAGACAATCACCGGGGTGCCCGGTTTGCCGAAGAGGCTATCCGGATCTTCGAGGCGAAGGGCCTCGCGCAGCACTTCATCCATGTGTTTGACCAGGACGATGCGAAGAGCATTCTTCACGAGCTCAGGCACCTCTTTCAAGTCACGCTCGTTTTCGCTCGGCACGAGCACGGTCTTGATCTCGTTTCTGTGCGCGGCGAGGAGTTTTTCCTTGAGCCCGCCGATGGGCATGACGCGACCGCGTAGAGTGATTTCACCTGTCATGGCGACATCCGAGCGCACGGGAATGCGCGTGAGCGCGGAAGTCAAACTCGTCGCCATCGTGACGCCTGCGCTGGGGCCATCTTTGCGGATGAATTCCGGGAAATGCAGGTGAAAGTCCTTGGTCTGGTAAAAATCCGGTTCAAGTCCGAGCAGCTGAGCGCGGGAGCGTACGTAGCTCATCGCCGCCTGAGCGCTCTCCTCCATCCCCTTCTCGAGCAGTCCGGTGATGCTGAGCTTGCCCTTACCCGGCACGACGCTCACTTCACAGTCCAAGAGATCTCCGCCGTGATTGGAAACGCTCAGCCCGTGCGTGAGGCCAATGAGATCCGGTTCATCGCTCTTCGGATCCCGGTACTTGTGCACGCCAAGCATCTTGACGATGTCCCGCTTCTCGATGACGAGCGGCGCTTCTTTGGAAAAATCGAGGCGGGCAAGCGGCGGTTCTTCTGTCTCGCCGGCCTGACTAGCCTTACCCGAGGTAGAGCCGGTCGAGGTAGAATCGGTCGAGGTAGAGCCGGTCGAGGCAGAGTCGGTCGAGGCAGACTTGGGGCGGGGAGCGGTGATGTTGTCGAGGATCTCCGGGCCGCGCTCCTTGGCGATCTTCAAAGCCACCTTACGCAAAAGCGCGGAAATTTGTCGATCGAGCGACCGCACTCCGGCTTCTCGGGTGTAGTGCCGAATGAGCTCAAGAAAGGCCTCGTCCGTGACCCTGAGCGGAAACCCCGAAAGGCCGCATTCCTTCTGATTGCGCGGTAAGAGAAATTCCCGAGCGATCTGTAGCTTGTCGAGCTCCGTGTAGCTCGACAGCTCGATGATCTCCATGCGGTCCCGAAGCGGCAGCGGAATCCCGCTCAGGGTGTTGGCCGTGGTGATGAACATCACGGTGCTGAGATCGTAATCCAGATCCAAGTAATGATCGTTGAAGGCCTTGTTTTGCTCCGGATCGAGGACTTCGAGGAGAGCCGAAGCCGGATCGCCGCGGAAATCCGTACTCATCTTGTCGATTTCGTCGAGCAAAAACACAGGGTTTTGCTTACCCACCTTCTTCAGGTTCTGAATCAGTTTGCCGGGCAGCGCGCCGATGTACGTGCGCCTGTGACCACGGATCTCCGCTTCATCTCGCACGCCCCCCAAGGAAAGACGCACGAATTCGCGCCCGGTGGAGCGCGCGATGCTCTTGGCAATGCTGGTTTTGCCGACGCCAGGCGGACCGACGAAGCACAAGATGGGACTCTTGAGCTGCCCGGTGAGGGCCTGCACCGCCAGATATTCGACGATGCGCTCTTTGCATTTCTCAAGGCCGAAATGATCGGCATCGAGGATGGATTCAGCCTCCTTGAGGTCGAACCTCTCTTCGCTGCTGTCGCCCCAAGGAAGAGAAATGACCCAATCGATATAGTTGCGCACGACCGTCGCCTCAGCGCTGGTCGGGTGCATCATCTTGAGTTTCTTGATCTCCTTCTCAAGCTTGGATCGAGCCTCCGCGCTGAGGGCTTTCTTGCCCATTTCAGCTTCGATTTCGCCGATCTCGTTCTTGAACTCGTCCCGCTCACCGCCGCCCAGCTCTTTCTGGATGGCCTGCATTTGCTCGTTTAAGTAGTACTCCTTCTGCGTGCGCTCCATCTGCTTCTTCACGCGGGAGCGGATCTTCTTCTCCACCTGAAGGATCTCAATCTCATTTTGCATGAGCTGATAGAGGCGCTCAAAACGCTCTTTCACGTCGACCATACCGAGCAACGCATAACGCTCACTCAATTTGATGGTCGGGAGGTTGGCCGCGATGGTGTCGGCGAGTTTGGACGGATCGTCGATCCCTTCCACGCTCATCACCACTTCCGGCTGCACCTTTTTGTTGAGCTTTGCGTAGATTTCGAAAGTGGACTGAACGCTGCGCATGAGCGCCTCCACCTCGACATCATCCTTGCGCGCCTCCTTGAGAGACTCCACTTCCACCAAGAAAAACTCTTTGATGCCCGCGTAACGCCGGACCCTGGCCCGATGACGCCCTTCTACGAGAACCTTCACCGTGCCATCCGCCAGCCTCAGGAGCTGAACGATGGTGCCCACGGTCCCGATCTCGTAGATGTCCTCGGGGCCAGGCTCATTGGTACGAGCGGTTTTTTGCGCGACGAGGAAAATTTCTTTATCCCGGTTCATCGCCTCGTCGAGAGCCGCAATGCTCTTCTCTCGGCCGACAAAGAGTTGAGACACCATGTGCGGGAACACGATGATGTCGCGCAGCGGGAGCGCGGGAATTTGCGCCTTTTCGCGCTCTCCCTGCCCGTCCTCGTTCTTAAAAAACATGTGTGTAAAAGCGCCTGTCTAGCTGGCGCTCGCCTCTTCTTCTTCTTCGTACACGATGAGCGGTGCCTCGCCCCTGGTAATGGCTTCCTCGTTGACGACGACTTCCTTGATCCCCGATCGACTGGGCACCTCGTACATCACGTCAAGCATGGCTTCTTCCAGGATAGCACGTAAACCACGGGCGCCGCTCTCCCGCTCCAAAGCCTTCTTGGCGATGGCGCGGAGGCCAGCTTCCGTGAAGCGGAGCTTGACCCCGTCCATCTCAAACAGCTTGGAAAACTGCTTCACGAGGCTGTTTTTGGGGGTGGTGAGAATGTCCACGAGGGCGTCCTCGCTCAGCTCTTCCAAAGTCGCCAGCACCGGTAGACGGCCGATGAACTCCGGGATGAGCCCGAACTTGAGCAGATCTTCCGGCTGAACCTTGGAGAAAAGCTCCCCCAGCTTGAGCTCCTTCTTGCTCTGCACATCAGCCCCAAAGCCGAGCCGAGACTGACCGAGGCGACGCTGAATGATCTGATCGAGGCCCACAAAGGCGCCGCCTACGATGAAGAGGATGTTGGAAGTGTCGATCTGAAGGAAATCCTGTTGCGGATGCTTGCGGCCGCCCTTGGGCGGGACATTGGCCACCGTACCTTCAATGATCTTGAGCAGGGCTTGCTGCACACCTTCGCCAGACACGTCGCGGGTGATGGAAGGGTTGTCGCTCTTGCGGCTCACCTTATCGATCTCATCGATGTAGACGATGCCGCGCTGAGCGCGCTCCACGTCGTGATCGGCGTTCTGGAGCAGCTGCACGATGATGTTTTCGACGT